>CAYNDK010000097.1:0-10555 GCA_964395965.1 uncultured Flavobacterium sp. | reverse complement strand
AATTAGAAGAAATGGCAGGAGGAAAATTAACCCCTAGACAGAAGATGATTAACCTAATGTACTTGGTTTTCATCGCGATGTTGGCATTAAACATGTCGAAAGAGGTTCTTTCGGCGTTCGGTTTGATGGACGAAAAATTTGAAGAAGTTAACGCAGGTGCTAAAAAAGCCAACGAAGATATGTTGAAAGTTTTAGCGTCAAAAGCTGAAGAAAATGCAAACTTTAAAGCTGCATTGGATCAAGCTAACCGCGTTAAGGATATTTCTAAAAACTTTTACGATTATTTAGAAACTGTAAAAGGAGAAATCACTAAAGATTTTCCTTTAGATGAGAAAACAGGTAAATTACCTTATGAAGCTATGGATAAGTCAAACATTGACGAGAAATGGTTCAAAGGTGATGGGTATTCTCCAAAAGGAAATGAAATTGTAGGTGCATTTGCTAAATATTTATCAGATATGAAAGCGGTATTGGGAGAAAATGTAAAATTGACTCCTATTGTTCGCGAATTAGATGCTAAATTTAGCACAAAAGACGTTAAAGATGGTGAAGGGGTAACTAAAAAATATTTAGATTATCACTTCAAAGGTTTCCCAGCAGTGGCAACTTTATCAAAATTAGCGTTAACTCAAAATGACATTAAAAAGGCAGAAGCGGATATCTATCAAATTTTGTTAGGTAAAGCGGCTATCGAAACGATGTCGTTGAAAAACTTCCAAGCAATTGTTGCTTTAGACAAAAACGTTTATTTCCAAGGAGAACAAGTTACAGGTAAAGTGGTTATCGGTAAATACGATGAGAACGTAAAAGTAGCTAGTTTCAAAGGTCCTGGTAAAATTGTAAACGGTCAAGCAGTAATCAGTTCTACAGCTGGTAGCATTGGTGAGCAAAACTTAAACGGTAGCTTTACTTTCATGGAAGACGGTAAACCAGTTAATTTACCTTTCGAAGGGAAATACGTGGTGGTTCCTCGTCCAAACAATGCTAACATTTCTGCAGATAAAATGAATGTGGTTTACCGTGGTTTACCTAACCCAATGACTATATCTATTGCAGGTATTTCAGATAACAATGTAACAGCTACAGCTGCAGGATTGAAAAATTTAGGTAAAGGAAAATATGATTTGAATCCTGGTGCTGGTACAGAAGTAGTTATTAATGTTACTGGTAAAATGACAGATGGTAAATCAGTATCTGACAAAAAAGTTTTCCGTATCAAAAACATCCCTGCTCCACTAGGTGCAATCGGAGGAACTCCAGGGGTACAAAAAGGTGCAAAATCACGTTTACAAGCGTCACAGATTTCAGCAATTTTGCCAGATTTCTTGTATGATTTAAAATTCCGTGTTACTCAATTTGTATTCAAAGTACCAGGACAAGCTTCTATCGTAGTTAATGGAGATCGTTTAAGTCCACAATGTATTGCTGCTTTAGCAAGAGTATCTAAAGGTGACCAAGTTACCATTTCAGATATTAAATCTAAAGTAGACGGTGCAGGAACAATTGATGTTAAAACCGCTGCTCCAGCAATCTACGAAATACAATAATGCTTAACTAAAGCCGTTGTATCATAAATAACTGAATTAAAATGAAATTGAAAAACCTTTTATTAATTGCCATCGGAGTGTTAGGAACTACAGTTTCTGCGCAATCGAATTTATTGAATGCCAAAACTCCCGATGAAATCTGTAAAAAAACGGCTGCTCAGTTGGAATCCGATAATGATAAACCGCTACCTTACGGTTATGTTCACGATCGTGATGTATTAATGGGTAAAATGATTTGGGAACAAATTGATTTGGATGAACGTATCAATTTCCCGTTATATTATCCAGTAGATACAGCCTTCGTAGGGAAAGATCGTCGTTCTTTATTCGCAGTCTTGTTGAAAGGTATTAAAGATGGAAAAATTACCGAAGTTTACGGTGATGACTATTTCAATACTAAGAAAACATTGAAAGATATGGAGTCAGTGTTCAAGTTTATTGATACTACTGATGCTGGTAAAGACGAAATCAATAACTATTACGATGATTATAAATCGGGTAGAAAGGTTTTAGATAAACAGTTTATTAATGAAACTGAATTGGATGCATCTGATATATCTGGTTATAAAGTAAAAGGATTTTGGTATTTTGACAAACGTCAGAGTGAATTAAAATACCGTTTGATGGCTATTTGTCCATTAGCGATAGAAGCACGTGATAAAGCGAGAGGAAATAACGATCCTATCGAATTGTTTTGGGTTTACTTCCCTTCTGTACGTGGATTGTTGCATGATGCAAAAGCTTTCAACGATCGAAATTCGGCTATGCCCATAACGTTTGACCATTTGTTAAATACGCGCCGATTCAATGGTGTGATTTACAAAGAAGAAAACGTATATGGCGACCGTACTATTCAAGATTACATGAAAGACAATGCACAAACGCAACTTCTTGAAGCAGAACGTGTGAAAGAAAAAATCCGCAACTTTGAACAAGATATGTGGAACTACTAAAAAGTTTTTCAATCAACAACATAGAAAACTCCTACCTTTGGTGGGAGTTTTTTTTTGACCATGAAAGTAGATTATCTCATAGTAGGAGCGGGTTTAGCGGGTATCGCCTTTGCACAGTTTTGTCGCCAAAACAATAAAACCTTTATAGTGATTAGTGATGAATCTCAAAATTCATCACGTATAGCTGGCGGACTCTATAATCCAGTAGTTTTAAAACGCTTCAGCGCAGTTTGGCAAGCGCAAGAGCAACTTGATTTAGCAGTACCTTTTTACAAGCAAATAGAATCAGATATACAAGCTACAATAGATTTTCCATTGCCATTATATCGAATTTTTCACTCCGTAGAGGAACAGAACAATTGGTTCACTGCGGCAGACAAACCGAATTTGGCACCTTTTCTTTCCACGACGTTACTGCAATCCAAAATTTCTAATATTCATGCACCTCTTGGTTTCGGTCATGTCTTGCATTGTGGATATGTGGATACGACTACTTTAGTGATAGAATATATTAAATTTTTAGAAAGTACTCAGAAGTTCCGTTCAGAACGATTGGATTACAACCAAATCCAAATTGAAGGTAATGAAGTGAATTATGGTGAAATACAAGCTCAACACATCATTTTTGCAGAAGGTTTTGGCGTGCATCAAAATCCATTTTTCAACTATTTGCCGCTTGATGGAACCAAAGGGGAGCTTCTGCTTATTAAAGCACCTAATTTGAAATTGGAAAAAATCATCAAATCTGGAGTTTTTGTATTACCTGTAGGAGATGATTTATACAAAGTAGGAGCTACCTACAATTGGGAAGATAAAACAGCTATCCAAACGCAAGAAGCAAGAAAAGAACTCCTCGCGGATTTGGATTCTTTTTTGCAATGCGACTACGAAGTTATTGAACATTATGCAGGAGTTCGGCCAACGGTTAAAGACCGTAGACCCTTAGTAGGTACGCATCCTGATTTTAATCACTTACATGTTTTAAATGGATTAGGAACACGCGGGGTAATGTTAGGACCGGCCATGGCTAAAGCCTTATTTGAACATATTGAAAAAGGGACCCCTTTGGATCCCTATATTGATATTAAGCGCGTTAAGAATGTTCCTTCCAATCCTTATCGTAGTTGACAAAGAGATTGATATAAATGTTTCTTGCAATTCGAGCGGTTACCGGCATTAAAACCAAAATGCCTATTCCCAATGAGAGGAAAGAAACTTTGGTAGACAATCCCAGAAATAATTTAGTAATTACAAAAATTGCTACACCAAACGCTATCGAAACCGCATAGGCAACATACATAGCACCATAAAAGAACGAAGGTTCAATTTCATAATGTAAATGACAGTGACTGCATTCTTCATGCATATCATAAATAGTCTTGAGTTTGTAGGGATTTTTCTCTACATACATATTTTCTTCTTGACAACGAGGACAACTTCCTGTTAAAATACTATTGATTTTCCAGCCTTTTTTTAACATTTGCAAAAATTTTATACAAAGGTAGGAGATAGCTTACCTTTGCCGTGTAACTAAAGTCACATTTTTTATGTTGAATATCCATAATTTATCGGTTTCCTTTGGTGGAACCTACTTGTTTGAAGAAGTAACTTTTCGTTTAGGCTCTGGCGATCGCGTCGGTTTAGTAGGCAAAAACGGAGCCGGTAAATCAACGATGCTGAAAATTCTCTCTGGAGATATCAAGCCCGATAGTGGGACAATTGCAACAGAACGTGATATTAAGTTGGGATTTCTTCGTCAGGATATTGACTTTGTAAAAGGAAGAACAGTTTTAGAAGAAGCTTACGAAGCGTTCGAAGATATTAAATTCGTTGAACGAAAACTGGAGTCCATCAATGAACAATTAGCTACAAGAACCGATTATGAAAGTGAAGGGTATTCCCAATTAATAGAAGACCTTTCGGATTATACCCATCGTTT
The DNA here is from genome assembly GCA_964395965.1 of uncultured Flavobacterium sp. Lineage (GTDB taxonomy): Bacteria > Bacteroidota > Bacteroidia > Flavobacteriales > Flavobacteriaceae > Flavobacterium. The sequence continues at coordinate 6,116 of CAYNDK010000097.1, read as the reverse complement.
TGAATTGTTGGATGGTTACAATTATGTAGGCAATACGGAACGAATTTTACTCGGACTTGGTTTTAAACGCGAAGATTTCAATAATCCCACCGAAACGTTTTCTGGGGGTTGGCGCATGCGAATTGAATTGGCGAAGTTATTATTGCAGTCTAATGATGTGCTTTTGTTGGATGAGCCGACCAACCACTTGGATATTGAAAGTATCATATGGTTGGAGAATTTCTTAAAAACATTTCCAGGAGTAGTTGTGATTGTTTCCCACGATAAAATGTTTTTGGATAATGTGACAAACCGTACCATCGAAATCTCTTTGGGTAAGATTTACGATTATAATAAACCGTATACACAGTATTTGGTATTGCGTGAAGATATCCGCGAAAAGCAATTGGCTTCACAACGCAATCAACAAAAGAAAATTGAGGAAACAGAAAAATTAATCGAGCGTTTTCGATACAAAGCGACTAAAGCATCCATGGCACAATCGCTGATAAAAAAGTTAGATAAAGTAGAACGTATCGAAGTCGATGAAGACGATAATGCCGTTATGGCCATTTCATTTCCAGTTTCAAAAACTCCAGGTCGTGTCGTCATTGAAGCCGAACATGTTTCTAAAGCTTTTGGTGAAAAACAAGTTTTGAAAGATATCTCATTAATGGTAGAGCGTGGAAGTAAGATTGCTTTTGTAGGCCAAAACGGTCAAGGAAAATCTACGTTTATCAAAGCCATGGTGGATGAGTTTCCCTATGATGGAACCATCAAATTAGGGCACAATGTGGAGTTGGGATATTTTGCCCAAAACCAAGCTGATCACCTCGATGGTGAAAAAACACTTCTCGATACCATGCTAGAAGCCGCCACCGATGCTAACCGCTCCAAAGTGCGAGACATGCTCGGCGCTTTCTTATTTCGTGGGGATGATGTTGAGAAAAAAGTCAAAGTGCTCTCTGGAGGAGAACGGAATCGTTTGGCTTTATGTCGTTTATTGCTTCAGCCCATCAATGTGTTATTAATGGACGAGCCCACCAATCACTTGGATATAAAATCCAAAAATGTATTGAAGGCAGCCTTGCAACTTTATGAAGGAACCTTACTGATCGTTTCCCACGACCGTGATTTTTTACAAGGCATGGCGAATATCGTTTATGAATTCAAGGATACTAAAATCCGTGAATATCTCGGAGATATTAATTTCTTCTTGGAACAACGCAACGCACAAAACATGCGGGAGTTCGAACAAAAAGATCTAGTAAAAGTGGAATCCAAACCGGCTACAGAAACCAAAGCTGATAAGAGCCTTTCCTATGAGGATCAGAAAAAAGCAAAAACATTGCAGAACCGTCTGAGTAAAGTGGAGTCGATGATTCAGCAATTGGAAAAAGACATTCAACACGATGACAAAGCACTAGCTGATAATTATGACAAACATATTGAGGATGCCAATTTCTTTAGTGCCTATGAAAAAAAGAAACGGGAATTGGATCAATTGTTAGAAGAATGGGAAACCATTCAAATGGAATTGGAGGCTTTTTCTTAAGCCTCTTTAAACGGATGGCGTTGCTCCCAAGCTACAGGAGGTTCTAAATTCTTGAATAATTGCGGCACACATCGATTGATTAAGGGTTGGGTGTGGTACATGAAACCGTGCATGGGTATGGGTGAAGCGCCTATCGAACTCTTAATTTCCATCGCTGTACGGCCATAGATGATGCGTTCAAATTGATGGGTGATTCCAAATTCGGTCATGTTGTAAAGCATGTTCAAATACAGCATTTTCTCTTTTTGAAGGGAAGCGTCATAGCCTAAGAAATAGGTTTCCAAAGTTTTTCCGTTCAACAATAACGTATGAAATCCTACCAATTTACCTTCAAAGTAATACCCAAATAATTTGAATCGATCGCCACATTGTTTTTTAAATGTACTAAAATGATTTGGGGCTAAGAAAAACGTATTAAAAGAAGCATTGAGTGCTACGTGATAATACAATTCATAAATGCGCGACTCATTTTGTTGAATTTGCTCCCAAGTCAATTCCACACATTCAATTCCTTCGTATTTTTTATGGGATCGTTTGAATTGGTCGCGGTATTTTTTGGAGAGTGAACTTACATAATCCGCCATAGATTTCCAGTCTGTATGCAACCTAAAAATCATATTGGGTTGAACAGTAAAATCGAAAAGAGATTGAAAATGATACTGTTTTAAGCCTGTAGCACATTCTTCATAAAAATCTTTGAACGACACCAAATGGATGCGAATGCATTTCTTTTTAAAATACTGAATGATTTCATCCGCCATGGATCGTAAAAGGATGCTGATGTCTTTGAAGTCAATCGATTTGGAAAATGCATAACCATTTTGTCCCGTAATCATATTATTTCCAATAATTAATACATGAGAGGCAAATTGGCGAAAAGCGAAATTCCGAACGCGTGTTTTCATGCAATGCAATCGTTCTCCAAAAGAAATCAGCTTGTCGACATTTAAATATTGAGCCAATGAAACCCCTATCAGTTCTTCTCCTTCAAAAATCCCAATAAAAAAACATTCCATATTAGTGGGCGCCGATTGTTCTAAAACACTTAAATAGGGAGTTTGTAAAAAGGCATTCTGCTGTGCCACTACATCCCATTTTGATGGCAATTCTGATGTTTTAGTGAAAATGATAAAGTGAAGTTTCGAACTCATAATAAAAAATCGCCCCACAAATGTAGAGCGATTGTTTGATAATAAAATGTTAAGGATTTATTTTGGCATGCCACAGATGATACCACCCATAATGGTAAAGCAAACAATCCAGAATCCACTGGTTACTAATGCGTATTTAAACGATCTTCGCTCATACATGGCATTCGTTGCTATTAAAGGAAAGGCAAGCAGTACGCCCGACATGAATCCGTGTAAAGCACCGTGTTTGAAGGTTCTAAAATGCGTTCCATAATCATTCATAAATGCAGCATACGAAGGAAGCGCTTCATTGTATTTAGCGCCAATCATTCCTACAGCACCCCATTGGTGAATAGTAAGGAAGTTGAGAATTATTGAAATCATAATGGCATACACAAAAGATAGTCCAAAGATTAGTGCCATATTTGACCCTTTCATTTTTTCTTCGGTCACACCCGATTCTCGCATCCAAATATTTCCAAAGGTTTTGGGATTATACCATATAAATCCCACTACAAGTGTTGATAAAGCAGCCAATAGAATGGCTATCCAATTCATTTCTAGTTCCATAAGTTTGTTTAGAATTTGATTAGTAGACCAAAGTTACACTATTTTAAAATGCAAATAGTATAACCAACTTATTTTTGTAAGAAAAAGCTTATTTATATGGTTAAAATTTAGAACAACAATGCATTTCATCGATTTTATTTGCTTATAAACGACAAAAGATGCTATTTTTACACAACCAAATCAAAATAACCATGAAAAGAATATCTACCCTTTTTGCTCTGTTAGTTGTATCAGTTGCTTCTTTTGCAGAAGTTTCTAATGCTGAAAAAAAAGCTTTACTTGATTTCAATAAAACTACCAACGGTACACAGTGGACCAATAAATGGGATGTAACCAAACCGGTTTCAAATTGGTATGGTGTAAAGGTAGAAAATGATAAAGTTGTAGCCATTGATTTATCCGACAATAATTTATCAGGAACATTGTCAGCTAAACTGGGAGATTTAAAAAATCTACAATCTTTAGTTTTATTCAAAAACAACATCGAAGGAGTAATTCCAACTACTTTAGGTCAACTTAAGAATTTACAAGTATTAAATTTATCATTTAACAAAATGACAGGATCTATTCCTGCAGAAATTTCGGGTGCTGTATCCCTTAAAGAATTGACTTTGTTCATGAATAACCTGTCAGGTCAAATACCTTCCTCAATTGGTTCGTTGTCAAATTTACAAGTAGTATCATTATACAACAACCGTTTGACAGGTGAAATCCCTGCAGAATTGTACAGTTTAAAAGGTTTACGTACCCTTGAATTGAATAGCAATGAATTAACTGGAAGTTTGAAGCCAGAAATTGCAAACTTGACCGCTTTAGAAACGTTGAGTTTATTTGATAATCAAATGAACGGTCGTATCCCGGTTGAAATTGAAAAAATGAACAACTTGACTGCGATGAATATTTCTTACAACAAATTCAATGGATTTGTAACCAAGAAAATGTACAGTAAAGACATGATGAATATGACAATGATTAACGAGCAAGGATTAGCGGTTAATTTGTCAATCAAAGCAGATAAAGATACTGCTATTGCCGAAGAAGAATAATTTTTTTCCATATTGCCAAGTCGAAAACCCTGTATATCACAGGGTTTTTTTCTTTTATTCTGTAGTGTAGAAAAAAAACAAAAAAAGAATTTGTGGTTTAAATATATGTTGTATATTTGCACCCGAAACAGCGCGGGATAGAGCAGTAGGTAGCTCGTCGGGCTCATAACCCGAAGGTCACAGGTTCGAGTCCTGTTCCCGCTACTAAGAACCCAGCAACCGCTGGGTTTTTTTATTTAATCCCATTACCATGTCACACAAAGCCGGTTTCGTAAACATTATCGGAAATCCCAATGTGGGAAAATCAACGCTCATGAATGCTTTTGTAGGAGAGCGATTGTCGATTATTACTTCTAAAGCCCAAACAACCCGTCATCGTATTTTAGGAATTGTCAATGGAGACGATTTTCAAGTAGTGCTTTCGGATACTCCAGGGATCATTAAGCCTGCTTATGAATTGCAAAATTCAATGATGGATTTTGTGAAAACAGCTTTTGAAGATGCCGATGTTTTACTATACATGGTAGAAATTGGGGAAAAGGAATTAAAAGACGAATCTTTTTTCAATAAAATCATTCATGCTAAAATTCCGGTATTATTACTACTCAATAAAATTGATAAATCCAATCAAGAACAATTAGAAGAGCAAGTTGCTTTGTGGCAAGAGAAAGTTCCTAATGCCGAAATTTTCCCTATTTCTGCATTGCAAAATTTCAACGTCCAGGAAGTGTTTGATCGAATTCTTGCATTACTCCCTGTTTCACCCCCGTTTTATCCTAAGGATGCTTTAACAGATAAACCAGAGCGTTTTTTTGTCAATGAAATTATTCGAGAGAAAATATTATTGAACTACGATAAAGAAATTCCCTATGCGGTCGAAGTAGAAACGGAAGAGTTCAAAGAAGAAGAAAACATCATTCGCATCAAAGCTTTAATCATGGTTGAACGCGAAACTCAAAAGGGAATCATTATTGGTCATAAAGGAGCAGCCCTCAAAAAAGTGGGTATCATGGCGCGTGAAGACATGGAGAAATTTTTTGGCAAACAAGTCTATCTCGAAATCTTTGTGAAAATCAACAAGGATTGGCGTAGTAATGCCTTCCAGTTACGACGTTTTGGTTATAATCAAAAGTAACAGTTGTGCTTGAAAGAAAAAGCAATTACGATACAGTTTTTAACCTGTTATACTTGTTGGAACAATAAATCTCTCAATTTTACTGAGGAGGAAAAAACTTTGTGATTACTTAAGAACATTTTCCATTAAAACTTCTAGTTCATGCATTTGATCTAAGCCTCGTTCTCGAATTTGGCGCGCCACCACATACAACATAAACCAAACACCTACCATAGTTCCCATCGTGAGTATGTTCCAAAAGATAGGTAATTTTAGTGTGTAGTTGGAATAGGCAATCATTCCAAAAATTAGAAAGATACCAGCAACAACAAAGTGAAGGAACATAAATAATGTCCACATAGTTGGGTCAGGCCCAAATAACCCTCGAATATGTGTTCCTGATTCCCGATGCTCTTCCAATTCTAAATGTAGATGGGGGGAATAGTACTGCCGTTGGTTGCCCACTATATGAAACCATATGTGGTTGTCGTTAACTTTCAAAGTAAAATCTGGTGGGCATTGGGCTTTGAACTGCTCAAATTTAGAGCGTACTTCCTCTATCGATTCCGGTACATCTTTGTAAAATCGTAATCGAAGTTGTACTGCATGTTCGTTTTCCATGTTTATTTGTTTGATTGGTACGAACTAAGATACAAAAAATTAGAATGCTCGAGCCAACTTTATTACCTTTGCATCCCAATTTAGAATACGTATGAACAATA
>CAYNDK010000096.1:0-10629 GCA_964395965.1 uncultured Flavobacterium sp. | reverse complement strand
AACGATTGTACACGCTTTGACACATTAACGTCGCTTCATGGAAACCGCACAAAATCAATTTTAATTTGCCCGGATAAATATTGACATCACCAATGGCATAGATACCGTCAATGTTGGTTTGGTAATCCAACGCATTGTTTACTTTGATCGCGTTTTTCTCGATTTCCAAGCCCCAGTTGGCAATAGCACCCAACTTCGGAGTCAAACCAAACAACGGAACAAAGTAATCTGTGTCAAGTGTTTGTTGTTCGCCATTGATGTCTAAGGTTAAGCGTTCCACATGACCGTTACCTTCGATCGCGGTGATTTCTGCTGGGGTAATCAAGTTGATTTTTCCCAACTTTTTCAATTCTTGTACTTTTTCTACCGAATCCAATGCGCCACGGAACTCGTTGCGACGGTGTACCAAGGTAACCTCTGATGCTACGTTGGAAAGGAAAATACTCCAATCCAAGGCCGAGTCGCCACCACCCGCGATGACAATGCGCTTGTCGCGGAACAATTCGGGATCTTTCACGAAATACTCCACGCCTTTTTCTTCGTATTCGGCGATGTTATCGATAAGCGGTTTACGCGGTTCAAAGGTTCCTAATCCACCTGCAATGGCAATCGCTTTGGCATGGTGTTTTGTTCCTTTGTTGGTGGTAACGATAAATGTTCCGTCTTCTAATTTGTCGATGGTTTCAGCGGTTTCACCTAACGTAAATCCGGGTTGGAACTGTTTGATTTGTTCCATCAAATTGTTCACCAAATCACCCGCTAAAACTTCAGGGTAACCGGGAATATCGAAAATCGGTTTTTTCGGATAGAGTTCGGCCAACTGTCCGCCTGGCTGAGGCAAAGCATCAATCAAATGGCACTTCATCTGTAAAAGTCCCGCTTCAAAAACGGCAAAGAGTCCGGTGGGTCCGGCCCCAATTATTAAAATATCGGTTGTAATCATTTGTCTTTTGGGTTTAAAAGTCGGATCCAAATTTCGTCCCACTTCTAGAAATAATCTATGATAATTGTCACGTCCGGCGAGGACCGCGCGAGGGATTGCGGCATTGTTTGAGCGCGCCCGTAGGGACGCGAGTGCCAAAAGCCCGACCCCGATGACCACTTATGCAACGAAAAGCAATGACTTGAACATCGAGGGACGCGCCCTAAATCGTATTACAGTACGTTTTCGACCGTTTCAATTTGGGGTGCGTAGCGTTTAATGGTGGTTTCTACACCAGCTTTGAGCGTCATTTGATTCACACTACAACCGATGCAAGCGCCTTCAAAACGCACTTTCACGTGTTTATCCTCTTCGATGGAAACCAATTTGATATCGCCTCCATCTGAATTTAAGAAGGGACGAATTTCCTCTAGGGCTTTCTCAATATTTTCAATTAATTGATCCTGACTCATGTTTTCACAAGATTATAAAACCCCTAGCGGCAAGTACCGCTAGAGGGTTAATGGATTAGTTTTTCTTTACTGCAGAGCATCCGGCCATCGTGGTAATTTTGATAGCTTCGGTGGGTGGTAAATGTTCGTTGCGACTTACCACTTCGCTCACCACATTGCGCGCGATATCCTCATAGACTTTTTCAAGCGGAGATGCTGTTTGCAAGGCAGCGGGACGACCAAAATCGCCGGCTTCGCGGATACTTTGCACCAACGGCACTTCACCTAAGAAGGGTACTTGCAAGTCGTCGGCTAGGTTTTTGGCCCCTTCTTTACCGAAGATGTAATATTTGTTGTTCGGCAATTCTTCCGGCGTGAAGTACGCCATATTTTCGATGATTCCCAATACCGGAACGTTGATAGACTCCGATTGGAACATCGCTACTCCTTTGCGGGCATCGGCCAAGGCCACTTGCTGCGGCGTACTCACCACAACGGCGCCTGTAATCGGCAACGATTGCATAATGGAAAGGTGAATATCACCGGTTCCAGGCGGTAAATCGATTAACATAAAATCCAAATCGCCCCATGCGGCATCAAAAATCATTTGGTTTAAGGCTTTGGCCGCCATGGGTCCGCGCCAAATCACGGCCTGACTCGGTGACGTGAAGAATCCGATAGAAAGCAACTTGATTTCGTAACTTTCGATAGGTTTCATTTTGGACTTGCCGTCTACTTCGATGGAAATTGGTTTTTCGGTTTCGACATCAAACATGATTGGCATAGAAGGGCCGTAAATATCGGCATCGAGCACTCCCACTTTAAAGCCCATTTTGGCTAAGGTTACGGCTAGATTGGCTGTAGTGGTTGATTTCCCCACGCCGCCTTTTCCTGAAGCTACTGCAATGATATTGCTGATACCTGGAATGGGTTGGCCTTTGATTTCATTTTTCTCAGGCACTTCCACTTTGATGTTCACTTTCACCACCGCTTCGGCTGAAAATTGGTCGTGGATGAGTTTGCGAATATCGTCTTCAGCGCGTTTTTTGATGTGCATGGCCGGTGTGGTTAATACCAAGTCCACCACCACTTCATCGCCAAAGGTCATGACGTTTTTTACCGCACCGCTCTCCACCATATTTTTACCTTCTCCGGCTACAGAAATAGATTCCAACGCCTTGAGAATATCTTTACGATCTAATTTCATTTTTATTAAGACTGATTTTAGATTGCAAAGATACAAGGAAATACAAAGAAACGACCGTTAAAGAATTGAAAATGTTTATGGGAAAATAAGCGTTCGTTTTAAAGTGAATTCGTTTGTAATAAATTCATTTTGGCTTGAGTGAATTGGGTCATCAATTGATTTTTCAACACCTCGTATTCTGATTGCATTAACTGATTTTTAACGGCAGAAAAAGTGACTGCTTCTATTTTTCCACTCTCAAATTTAGCTTGGGACGTCTTGAAGGAACGCCGCGCAAATTCAACTGTTTCTTGTAAATTAGAATGCAATTGAATCAATTGTTCCATTTTTTGATTTTCTAATTGCAATTGATTTGTCAGTTTTTGCTGTTCCAAGTTCCAATTTTCTTTGGCTTTTTCGACTTCAATCTTAGCCGCAGCCACTTGTTTATGATTACGGAAACCGTTAAAAATAGGAATAGAAAGTTGTAACCCTGCTTGTTGATTTTTATTATTACCCATTTGCTGGCTAAAACTATCGACTACTAATGGCTGATTTAAAGGGCGATAGTAAAAACTTGAAAACTGGTAAAATGCAGTTAGTGTTGGCAGACTTTGTGCCCGTTTCGCGGCTGTATTTTTTTCGGCTTGATCATGAGCAATCTTTGCCCGAATCACTTTTGGATTACCAATTGGCGCATGGGTTTCCTGAATTATTGGAATTTGCAAAGTCAACTCTTTGGCACTAATCGCTTGCGTATTGATCAATTGTAATAACTCTAGTTTTTGATTATCGAGCATTTGGCGTGTCTCAAGAAGTACTTTTTCTTCGGCGAGGTAGGCCAATTGAATATCATAATTATCACTTGTGGGTTTTAAACCCGCTGCAACTTCTTTTGCAATACGATTGCGATTAGCTTGCGTGTTGATGAATTGATTTTCACGAATTTTCAACAATTCCTGTGTGTATAGAGCTTGGTAATAACTTTCTGTAATTTGCAATTGGTACTCATTTTCAAATACTGCCCGTTCACTGGTTGTACGTTCGACCTCCATTTTAGAACGCGCCTGCGCATTTAAACTGTTAAAGTCTAGTAAGTTAATAGAAGCGTTCAAAGCGAAATTATCGTATTGAATATTAGAACTCACCCTAGCATTGGTGGCGGGATCAATTGTCGAACCAAAATTATAGGAGTGATTAGCATACAATCCAATTGTTGGGAGCCATTGATGAAGGAGCGCTGTTTTGGCACGTTGCGATCGTTTTACTTCGAGTTGTTGAATTTTAGCTTCCAAACTATTTTTCAAACCCTCCTCAAGGCATTTAGACAACGGCCAAACTTGGGTCTGACCGTTGACAAAAAGGCTAGTGCAAAAAAACAAATAGGCTACTAGAATAGATTTATTCATATTTTAAGTATTTCAAAACATCAACACGTGTGGCTTGATAGGCACGACTGATTACGATAATTAGCGTGAGTGCAAGTAAAAAAAGAAAGCCGATTATGAATGGTACGGGTGAAATTTGGATTCTGAACACAAAGTTTTGCAACCATTGGTTTAGGAAAAAATAGACGGGAAATACTGCTATAACAAATCCGATACTACAATAAACAACATATTGTTTGGAAAGTGTAGTTAGTAAAACATTTGTTTCAGCGCCCAAAGTTTTTCGAATGGCAATTTCTTTCATTCGTCGTTGAATGGAGAACGAGGCCAAGGAAAACAAACCAAATAAAGCAATAGCAATGACAATGACATTAAGCATTGAAAACAAGTTCTTCTGTTGCACATAGGTTTCATATGTTCGCGCATATTCTTTATCTACAAAATCATACTTAAATGGATATTCGGTATCGACATTTTCTCCCCAATACTTTTCTAATTTTTTGAGGGTTTCCTCCATTTTATCGGCTTTTACTTTAACATAGATTCGATTCACATTAAAAATCATCCAATCGATAGTTTTAAAGTGAAAAAAGGCCATGGGTGGAATTTCTGCTTGCGGGCCGTACAGATTAAAATCTTTGACAACGCCCACTACTTTCAGCTTTGTTGTATTCCAATCAATTTCCTTCCCGACAGGATTTTTTTCATGCATTTGTCGGGCAGCAGTTTCATTAATCAACATCGTATTGATTGAATCTGATGCGAATTTTGGACTTAATTTACGTCCTTGAACCACTTGGATGTTCATCATATCCAGCATATCATAATCGATACCCATGTTTTGTCCTTGTATCGTATGATTTTTATATTCAAAACTTGAGGAAGAATTGGCACCATCCCCAAATCGGAAGGCTCCAGTTGAAACGCCTTCAACTCCATCCATTTTCATTAATTCATTTTTTATGGTCATGAAACGCTGATAAAGACGCTCCTTCACACCTTCTTCACGCCAATCATAGGGATTTCGGTATTGAATTGTCACCACTTGATTGCCTTTAAATCCGAGATCCATGGTATTCATATATTGAATTTGCTGATAGACAATAGTAAAGCCTATGATAAAAAAACTAGCGATAGCAAATTGAATAATCAACATGGCATTACGCAACCAGATGCCGCTTTTACTACGAGTAAAATTCCCTTTCAACACTTTAAGCGTCTCAAAATTGGCAACATAAACTGCAGGAAAAAAGCCAGCAACAAGTACTGTACACACGAAAACAATAACTAATTGACCATAAAACTGACTTCCATAAATTATGAGATGTTTCCCTAAAAATTGATTGTAATAAGGCAATGTTAATTCCACAATAACCATGGCCAGTAAAATCGAAAAAAGACTGGTAATTACAGTTTCAAACAGAAACTGAGCAATAATATTGGTTTTACTTGCGCCTAAAATTTTTCGCACACCCACTTCTTTCGCGCGTTTAATCGCATTGGCTGTCGCTAAATTGACATAATTCACAATGGACAAAACAAGAATAAGAACGGAGAGACCAACCATGATCATCAAAAATTGATAATTCCCTTTTCCTTCAGGAAAACTGTCTAAAGAGGAATGAAGTCGCGCGTTTTCAAGCTGTAAAAGTTTCGATTTATTTCGACCGTTCTTTTTAATGTACTCCTCAGGCGTCATTCCCTCTTCTTTGGCCCAGTGCAATGTTCGATTGATGTAAAAAATTTGATTTATCTTCTTGACAACTTTACTTGAATCTGCTGGGTTTTTTAGTTTTAACATCAAGCTAAAATTAAAATTTCCCCATTGCCCTTTATTTTCCTTCAACTGACTATTGACATCTGCAGAACAAATAAGATTTGGGGCAACTGATGATTTCCCTGGAATTCGATAAACTCCCTCGACTACACGAATGGCTTTACCCATACGTACGGATTGATGCAGTGCAGCTTGGGGAGAACCAAAAATTTTATTGGCTATTGTTTCTTCAAGTGCAATTGTATTATCATTTTTTAGCGCTTGACGCGGAGTTCCTGCTAAGAATTCGAAAGGAAAAATGTCAAAAAAATTGGCTTGTGCATCATAAACCTTACTTACCAACTCCTTTTTATTTTGAAAATAAACCATGGTTTCATAGTAGTAATTATTGGAATAATTATACACTTCCACTTCGGGAGCATCTCCAATGAGTTGGCCAAGAGGCTCAGGAACATTGGCCCAAACCATATCCTTACTTACTTCCATTTGCACTTGAAACACTCGATCTTTGTAGGGATTCCATGCATTATAATTATACTCATCGTTGTAGTATAGCAGAGCGAAAACAAGTCCGGCAATACCAATACTAAGTCCCAGCATATTCAGGATCGAGAAAAGCTTATGGTTTTTAAAATGATAAATAAAGAGTGTAAACCAATTTTTTAACATGACTGATCGATTTTTGATTGATGATTGATGATTAAATTTATGTTATGTGGAATGTTGAGTGATTGATCCCGACCAACTTTTATCCATGCTCACTTTCTCGGGTTTTCCGAAATAATGGATTGACCCAGATGAAGAGGCTTTTGCATTTAGTTCCAAGGCAACTGTTAAGGATATAGCTGCCGAACTACTCGCGGTAGCCTCCGCTTTGAGGGTTTTTACTTCTTTTGCTATACATGAAGATGAACTGCTGGCTGTTACCTCTAAAAATTGAGCATTACCTCGTAATGTTAGTATTGCAGAGCTACTAGATTCCAGGGCAATGTCAGTCGCTTCTACATTTGCTTCAATTTGACCACTTGATGATGCTTTGGCATGAATTCTTTGGTATTGAAAATCACCCGACAACGTTGAAGAAGAACTTGCCGCAAGCTCCAGGAAAGAACCTTTCATCACTCCACTCACATGAACCTCAGCAGATGAGCTGGTTGTAATTGCCTCTAAACTTGGACCTGTAATCGTTACTTTCCTTACCTTGCTATAGTCATGTGAATTCTCATAGCGTTTTTTGTTTCGGGTGGTGGAATCCCAATAAATTGAAAGTTGACCGTTTGTAACCTCAGTTTTTAGTTGGATTAATTTATCTGCATTATCTGCTTCAACAAGAACGGATAATGTTGAACCTATGGTGTAATGTACGTCGACTCCCGTACTTACTTTGAGTCGGGTAAAATCGTTTACTTTTCGGTATTCTGAAGCTTGGGCAAAGGCAGCAACCCAAGACAGAATTGATAGGGTAAGCGCATAAATAATACGTATCATGGTGCTTTTATTTTGAGATTAAAACATCTACATTTCGACTATTTATTCGTTCCGACAAGATTTGTCCGTCTTTCATAAAAACCGTTTTTTGAGAAAAAGAAGCGTCATAATCTGAATGGGTTACCATCAAAATGGTGGCTCCTTGTGCATGCAAATCGGTCAGTAATTCCATGACTTCATTTCCGTTTTTACTATCCAGATTCCCTGTTGGCTCATCGGCAAGGATAAGTTTTGGTTCATTGATCAGGGCACGTGCTACGGCAACGCGTTGTTGTTGTCCTCCAGAGAGTTGTTGCGGATAGTGTTTCAATCGATGACTAATCCCTAAACGCTCAGCCATAGCTACAACTTTTTGTTTGCGTGTCCCAGCTGGAATTGCATTATAAATTAAGGGCAATTCAATATTTTCAAAGACGTTCAATTCATCTATAAGATTAAAATTTTGAAAAATGAATCCGATAGTTTCTTTTCTGATTTTGGCTTTTTCGGGCTCTTTTTTCCCAATCATTTCTTGATCCGCTAAAAGATAACTTCCCGATGTCCCACTATCCAACAACCCTACGATATTCAGTAAGGTTGATTTTCCGCTACCCGATGGCCCCATGATAGTAACAAACTCGCCTTCTTTGAGAGAAAATGCAATGTCGCTTAAGGCTTTTGTTTCAACCTCTTCGGTTCTAAAAATTTTTGACAATTGATTGATTTGTATCATACTTTCGTTTTTTGATTTGATTCTAATTTTGCAACATGGCATTCTTCACAAATTCCACCCACTCAAAGCGGGGAACCGAGGAATCGATATAAAAATCGGGTAAAATCCCCTGATTATCCAACGCCATATCGGGTACTCGAAAACTTCGCGATAAGCAATACCCCAATTCATAATCCCCGCAAGGAGAATTGACAAAATGCATATTGGAGACATCAAGACTTCCAAAAGTCTTAGTCCCATAAATTTTCACCTTTTTACTCTGACGGGCTGCCAGTAAAAATTGCTCTGTTGTACTCCCACAATCACCGTTAACGATAATTGCAACTTCTTTAATCTTGGGACACGATGGGTATGAATTGATTTCTACGTTAGTTGCACTTAAATTGACAAATTCATTGAGTTGTGTATTCAACTGATGGTAGTATTCTTGAAACACTTTACGGCGATCTTCTGAAAAGTTGGTGTTTTGTGCTAGTTCCAACATCCTTTGGTTATTTAACGGTGTAGACAAAAAAGCTACACCCACGGTACGAATTGGTTGTGTGTAAATCAACGGTAGTAATTTCTCATAACACATATCACTCCCCCCACCATTATACCGCAAATCGATAATCAGTTTGGGCGTAGTTTGCAATGTTTTGGCATGGGTATCCAACAAGCTGTCAATTGTTTTTTTATTGGAATCATCAAATGACGGAATTCGTAAATACGCTATATCCTTTGTGATCTTTTTAAAGGAAAAATCACCTGACCAAATGAGTTCTGCATCATCATCAGCGGTAGTAGTAGGAACCACTTCAGGAAATGTTCGCCGCATCAATGACCCTCTAATTAAAACTCTTTTGGAAGAAATAGTTACTACTTCGGCTTTGACTTTGGATTTATTTCGCATATAAAAATCGGCCACCCATTGACCATTTTCTTTGCGAATGACAAATTTCACTTCTCCTGGCTTCCATTGTGCATTAGGAGATTTTAATAGAATTCCTTTATAATCCGTTCCTTTTTTTTGTATCAAAATTTCATAATTATCAACATTCCAAATCCCTTCAAAATCGAGTGTTTTTTTCTGTGATAATGCCAACTTGCTTGCTTCCAAATCCACCACTAAGTGTTCAACTTGGTTCACAGGTGCAAATCGTTCCGCTTCTGAAACAGAGTTTGAACCAGAGGAAAGTTGGTTAAAACTAATGTGCCCTTTTCGGAAAAAACGCAACCATTTTTGGATGACCTCAGCACATTCTTCTTTGCTTTTAGCGGCTTTAATCTGGGGTTCAAATGTTGTATTGTGATAGGTATAGGCGGTTGTTCCTTTTTCTTTAAGAACCGTTGCAAACCCCGCATCATTGGATTCAAATGTAGTTTTCACCCATTGAAATGTTTGTTCACAATGGCAATCTGCTTGTTGAGCATTGATAGTAAAAGTGACAAAAAACAAACCTATTAAAACTGAATATGTACGCATAATCCTCTTTCTAATTTTTAAATTACAGTCCAATCACAACGGTAGGCTCCTTTGGCTTCTATCCCTACAAATTGGAGTTGAAACGTTTGATTTTTGGGAAGATCCACTTTGAACGATCCTGAACTCGTTTCTGTAAAAACTTTAGACCAAACCATTTTACCACTTGGATCAATAACCCGAATTTCTAGTGATCCCTTTTCGTTTTCAACTCGATAAGCAACATTGAGCTGTTGAGGAGATGCAGTTGTAAGTTTCACAAAACTAATTCCAGTATTTAATTTATACTTGGCTTCAGTAAAGGAAGAGCCGTTATCATTTCGCCATTTCTCTGTTTGTATTCCATCCATAAAATGGGTTCCCTCTGCTTTCAATTCTTGGGCGGTTCCCCAAGCAAAAACGAACAATAGTCCAAATAATATCCCTGCTTTTTTCATCTCTTAATTCTCTAAATTTAAAATTTCACTTTCTTTATAATCTTTGTAACTTGATGTAATTACCTGATCGCCGGGTTGTAATCCGCTTTTCACTTCAAAATATAATGGATTTTCCCGACTAAATGTTACTGCGTGGCGAATGGCTTTGTTTCCATTCACTACAAAAACCCATTTGCCATCGGTGTCATCAGCAAAACTTCCTTTAGAAAGTACAATTGACTCTGTAGCACCTGAAAGCAAGAGTCGGATACTGAAAGATAGCCCCTGTCTTAAGTCGAGTCCTTCTGCATTTTCAAAATTCAATTCGACTTGAAAACGACCACTTTTTATTTCGGGTATGATACGAACGACAATTACTTTGTATGATTTTGATGCCACCGTAATGATTCCTTTTTGACCTACTTTAACTTTATCTAAATAATATTCGTCCACTTCTGAAAGCAGCTTATACCCTTTCATCACATCGATTTTCCCTAGTGATTGCCCTTGGGTATAGGTTTTACCCAATACGGGTTCAAATGATGACAATCGACCACTCACGGGAGCTAGAATTAAAAAATTCGTTTTGTTTTTCCTCAGTATTTGAAGACTTTTCTCCATAGTTGCGATGGATTGATTCATTTGACCAAGCTGCAGTGCATTGGCTTGCTTTTCTTTGGTGACACTTTGTTTAATAATCTTTATTCGCTCTTTTTGAAACCGGTAATTTTCCTGCGTTTTTTCCCATTCATTTTTGGCTAAAATCTCTTGATCATAAAGTTTTTTATTCAAATCATACAAATTTTGGGCATCTTGAAAATCATGC
>CAYNDK010000095.1:0-10637 GCA_964395965.1 uncultured Flavobacterium sp. | reverse complement strand
ATAATCTTGTTCGGCTAATAAAGGAACTAATTTTTGAATATTTTCAGCTTCGTTTTTTGCACAGACAATCACGGAAATAGGAATGCGTTTTGGAGTTCCTTTTTGGGCTTTATAAAATGAAAATTTACCAAAGAAGACCACATAATACAGAAATTGTACAGCTACAACTGCGATAAATAGACAGAAAAGTACAAATAGAACCATAGCTTTTTTGCGTTAAAAAACGTGTGCAAATGTAGGGATTCTAAAAGCAATAATCAAGGTCGAATTTAACAAATTATGGTCGGTTGTTTTTCATCGCTTTTGCAACGGCATTTGCCTGTGCATCGTCTTGATTTTCAAGCTGACTAATGATGTTTTGATAATTAAAGTCGTCCCTGTTTTGAGAAAGTTTCTTTTGGGCTTGGATGGCTGTTATTTCTATTTCAAAACCGATAATTCCGCGGGCTTCTCGCATTGTTTTTGGAGATAAATCTTCGATACGAATCGGTTTTTCGGAATGCTTTTCATAGTTATCAACCAGTTTTTTTAAACCCAAAACCGCTTCTTCATGGGAATGAATTTTTATTTTTCCATACACATGAACCGCGATATAATTCCACGTGGGTACATTTTCATGATCGTACCAAGAGGAAGAAATGTAGGCATGTGGACCCGTAAAAACCGCTAAGATTTCATTGTTTTCAGCAAAACCCTCTTGCTGGGGATTGACTTTTGAAATATGTCCCAACAAATAGGGGGTGCCGTCCGACTTAAAATCCAACACCAACGGAATATGCGTTGCCCATAGTTTACCTAATGTTTGATTAATCAAAAGGGCAAAACCATGTGAGCGAAGAAATTCGTGAATCTCCGCTTGGTTGGTCATGGAATAGTTTTCTGGAATATACATTAGATAATATTCACTTCGGCTTCAATCGCGATGCCGTATTTTTCAAAGACTGTTTTTTGGACCAATTTCGATAAGTTCACCAACTCTGTTCCTGTTGCATTACCGTAATTGACAATAACTAAGGCTTGGTTTTTATGCACACCTGCATCGCCATCACGGTAGCCCTTGAGTCCGGCATGTTCAATTAACCAACCCGCAGGAACTTTGACTTCTGTCGGAGAAACTTCAAAAAATTTGATGTCAGGAAACTTGGCTTGTACCTGTTCAAATTGGGTTTTTGAAATTACCGGATTTTTAAAGAAACTTCCGCTATTGCCGAGCACTTTTGGGTCAGGTAGTTTGCTTTGTCGAATCGCAATCACAGCATTACTGATGTCTTTGATTGTCGGATTTTCAATTCCGTGTTTGGCTAATTCGGCTTTGATATCGCCATAATTGCTATTAATCGTATGATTGTGTTTGGTCAATTTAAAAACCACCGAAGTGATGATGTATTGTCCTTTGGCTTCTTGTTTGAAAATGCTTTCGCGGTAGCCAAAATGACAGGCTTCCTTATTAAAATCACGGGTAGTTAATCCGTCCATCGAAACAGCAGAACATTCCACAAAAGTATCTTTAATTTCAGCACCATAAGCCCCAATATTCTGGACCGGTGTCGTCCCCACATTCCCGGGTATCAGGGACATGTTCTCGAGTCCGCCAAAATTCTGATCGATTGTCCACAACACAAATTCATGCCAATTTTCACCCGCCATGGCTTGCACCCAAACGTAATTTTCGTCTTCTTTGATAACCTTTTTACCTTTGATATCAACATGAATCACTAGTGCATCAATATCTCGGGTTAACAACATATTACTGCCGCCACCTAAAATGAATTTCGTCGTATTTTGATGGTTTTGCAAAACGTTTTGCAATTCTTCTACCGAATGAACGGCTACAAATTGACGTGCTTGGGCATCGATGCCAAATGTATTGTGGTTTTTTAAAGAAAAATTAGAAACAATAGTCATTTTTTGTTTTGTGTTTTTGTTCGAATTCATTCGATTATTCTTCCGTTTCCAATCCGCGACGGAGAAAATCATTAAACGGTTTGAGGATGGCCAACTCCCGAGCAATCTTTTTACCAAAGTCGGGCGCGCTAAACCAATCGTCTTTGATCGGATAAGAGGCGGTAAAACTTTTTAATTTCAAAAATTCAATGGCTGGATGATTCGGATCCACGTCTTTCGGCGCTTTTTTCAATACATTGCCCTCTTCTCGAGATAAATTTTGGTAGGTTTTGGCAAAGGATTTATCAGCAACAATAGCTTCCAAATCTTCATAAAAAAATTCGATTTCTTTACGGATTTTCTTCAACTGATCAGGCTCCGGACACCATACACCACCAGCAATGAACGAAGCACCTTTTTCATAATGAATGTAATAGCCTGGACTGTTTTTATGGCCTTTATTTTGGGTAAACCAAATGCCCATATTGGTCTTGTAGGGCGATTTGTCTTTGGAAAAACGGATGTCGCGATTAATGCGAAATGTACAATTTTTGGGCTCCAAAGGCTCGAGTGTGGGGTCCAATTTTTTCAATTCCTCCAAAACAGCAGCTATGGTCGCATGATAAAACTTTTTGTAGTCTTCATAGCGTTTCTTCTGACTGTGGAACCACTCGGTATTGTTGTTTAGTTTGAGTTCTTCTAAAAACTGAAATGCTTCTTTTGCGTTCATTTATTGCAATTGTTTTTTGATTTCTTCTTCCTCTAAATAACCCAAATTGCGCCAGATTGGTTTTTTGTTTTGGTACAAAATCAACGTCGGATAGCCTTCCACTTTCAAGGATTCTGCCAATGCCATATTCGCTTCGGCGTCGATACTCACGACCACGACTTTGTCTTTCATTTCTTCTGAAATTTTTTCCAATGTGGGTTTCAATTTTTTACAAGGGCCGCACCAAGTCGTGTAGAAATCGATCAGTACTTTTTTATCAGTTGCCAAAATTTTATCCAAATCGGCTTGAGTCATGCCACCTGAAGCTACTTCATCGGCCAACCCAGCAGCACGCCATTTCATATAGCCACCGTCTAATTCGTAGATTTTAGTAAAACCCAATTCTTGTAATTTTTGCGCAGCCGCCGCACTTCGACTACCTGCCATGCAATACACCAATACGGGTTTGTTTTTATCCAACGATGCAATTCCTTTGTCAAATGCAGCCGCATCATTCCAATTTAAGTTTTGGGCATTTCCAATATGTCCGCTATCATATTCTTCTGGCGTTCGCACATCCAAAACTTGCGCATTCGGATTGGCTTTGAGTTGCTCAGCAAAACTCGGAGCATCTAATTTTTCGTAAACTGATGCTTCGGTATTATTTTCTGTAGTTTCTGCTTTCTTTTGGCAAGAAATTAAACTAATTACAAAAAGGGTAAGGACTAAAAATTTTAATTTCATAACGTTTTTTTTTGCTAAAAATAGTCACGTAAAGATAGCTATTCTGTAAGCTATGTTACAAATGAAATAATTTATACGTTTGATGGGTTGTTTTTACAATCGCTTCCGTGCGTTCGGGGTGCGTATCCGAAATGAATAATTGCCCAAATTCGTCTTGGTTGACCATGGAAACGATTTGTGCGACCCGACTTTCGTCCAATTTATCGAAAATGTCATCAAACAATAATATCGGTTTCTCGCCACTTTGTCGTTTAACAAACTCAAATTGGGCCAACTTTAACGCGATCAGAAACGATTTTTGTTGCCCTTGGGAACCAAACTTTTTAATCGGATGTTCGTCAATTAAAAATGCCAAATCGTCTTTGTGAATTCCGGTCGATGTATATTGTAATTGCTTGTCTTTATTGATGCTTTTGGCAAGAAGTTCGGCAAAAGCGCTTTCAAACAAATCACTTTCATACTGCAATTGCACCTGCTCGGCTTGCCCCGTAATTTGTTGGTGGTGTTTTTGGAAAATGGGAACAAATTCGGCCACAAACGCTTGACGTTTCTCGAAAATGGGCTGGCCTAATTCTACTAACTGTTCGTTATACACACTCAATGTATCGTGGTCATAGGTGTGATTTAAGGCGAAGTATTTGAGCAAGGCATTGCGTTGTGCTACCGTTTTCTGGTATTGAATTAATTGGTGTAAATAGCTCGAATCGAGTTGCGAAATTACCGTATCCATAAACCGACGACGGGTATCGCTACCTTCCGTAATTAAGTCGGAATCAGAAGGTGAAATTATCACAAGCGGAATAAATCCGATGTGATCGGAAAACTTTTCATACAACTTCCCGTTGCGTTTTAAAGTCTTTTTTTGTCCTTTTTTAAGGCTGCAAGTAATCTGCTCCGGGCGTTCATTTTTTTCAAATTCGCCTTCAATCATAAAAAACTCTTCGCCATGACGAATGTTTTGAATCGCCAATGGGTTGAAGTAACTTTTTCCATAGGCGAGGTGGTATATTGCATCGAGTACGTTGGTTTTCCCAACGCCGTTTTTTCCCACGAAACAATTGATTTTGGCATCAAAATCGAACTTGACGTCAGCGAGGTTTTTGTAGTTGAGTAAAGCGATGTGTTTTAAAAACATTGCAGGACAAAGGATTACCAGATTGACCCAAAAGGAAGTGTTCATTTTTTTGGGAGGTGCAAATTATTGAAAAATATCGAAAAAAAGGGCTTTTAAATTTGAATAAAAATTATATTTTTGCGCACACTAAATTAAACGTAAATGGCGACATATAATAAAAGAGGTTATAAAGCCCCCAAAGAAAAGTAGAAAACGAAGAAAATGTACCGATGGATAATCAGTACATTGAAGATATTCCAAACGTAGATGAAAAAGACAGTACTACAGCTCGTGCGTTCGATGCTTTAGATCAAACTGCTTCACGTACGGAAGAATGGGTGGCGCGTAACCAAAAATTTATTTTAGGATTTTTAGGAGGTGCTGCTTTAATCACTATCGGTTATTTGATGTACCAAAAATTCATTGTGGAGCCAAACGAAATGCAAGCAACGGATGATTTGTTGGTAACACAACAAAATTTCCAAGCAGCTGTAGATTCTCAAGATCCAAAAGTTCAGGATTCATTATTCAATTTAGTGATCAAAGGTGCTGAAGGAAAGCAAAGTGCGGTTGAATTGGCAAGCCAATATTCTGGAACTGATTCTGGGAACTTAGCAACCTACTACGCAGGTATTGCTTACTTGAACTTGAAAAAGTATGATGATGCGATCAAATATTTAGAGCAATATAAAGGTAATGATACATTTACTGGTCCTATCGCTACTGGTGCTATCGGTGATGCTTATGCACAGAAAAACGACAATGCAAAAGCATTAGAGTACTATGAAAAAGCAGCACGTGCGAACGCAAATGATTTTACTACACCTCGTTATTTGTTTAAAGCAGGAGTAATTTCTATGGAGATGGGTAAAAAAGAAGAAGCAGGTAAATATTTTTCTGAAATTAAAGAGAAATATGAAGATACTCCGGAAGGACAACAAGTGGATGCATTATTGGGAATGACGAAATAATAATTCGTTGATCTTACTGTCTTAATTCTTACCCATAAAATGGCTACAGAAAATAAAAATTTATCCCATTACGATAAAAATACAATCCCAAACGCGAAAGATTTTCGGTTTGGGATTGTTGTTTCAGAATGGAACGGTCACATCACGGGCGGACTTTATCAAGGCGCTGTAGATACACTAATTGATTGTGGAGCATTGCCCGAAAATATTATCAAATGGGACGTTCCAGGGAGTTTCGAATTGATTTACGGAGCCAAACGCATGATGGATACCCAAAACGTGGATTGCGTTATTACTATTGGTTGTGTCATCAAAGGAGAAACCATGCATTTTGAGTTTGTTTGTGAAGGTGTAACCCAAGGAATTAAAGATTTAAATGTCATTGGTGATATTCCGGTTATCTTTTGTTTGTTAACCGATAACAACGAACAGCAATCCATTGATCGAAGTGGAGGTAGGCATGGAAACAAAGGAATTGAAGCCGCGATTACTGCGATCAAAATGACCGACTTACGGCAACGTAGTAAATAAGATAATGAAAGCCTGTACGAAAGTGCAGGTTTTTTTGTTTTTAGCGCTTTGTTAACGTGTGCACTTCATCAAATTTCTGTACATTTGTTTCTGACCGAATCCTAATGAATAAATAGGGTAGGTGCTTCAAAGTCAGTTCACTACTATGTCCAGTATTATCCAATTATTACCCGATCACGTTGCCAATCAGATTGCTGCAGGTGAGGTGGTACAACGACCTGCTTCGGTCGTTAAAGAATTACTTGAAAATGCCGTAGATGCCAAAGCAACCGATATCAAATTGATTGTCAAGGATGCAGGTAAAACGTTGGTGCAAGTAATTGATAATGGTATTGGAATGAGTGTAACCGATGCGCGTCTTTGTTTTGAGCGTCATGCCACCTCAAAAATTCGTCAAGCCGAAGATTTATTCGCCCTCCATACCAAAGGTTTTCGTGGGGAAGCTCTCGCTTCAATTGCTGCTATTGCGCATGTTGAAATGAAAACGCGTCAAGAGCAAGAGGAATTGGGAACGCATATCATAATTGAAGGCAGTAAATTTGTTGCACAAGAACCGGCCGTTTTACCCAAAGGAACGTCATTCGCAATTAAAAACTTATTTTTTAATATTCCCGCCCGCCGTAACTTTTTAAAGTCCGATCATGTTGAATTTCGACATGTGTTGGATGAATTTCAAAGAGTTGCCATGGCACATCCCGGAATTCATTTTACCTTAATTCACAACGGTAGCGAAACCTTTAATTTACCGAGTTCCAATTACCGCCAGCGAATAGTAAATATTTTTGCAGGGAAAACGAATGAAAAGTTGGTACCCGTCGCCGAAGAAACCGATATTCTTTCCATTCAAGGATTTGTCGGGAAACCCGAATTTGCCAAAAAGAACAAGGGCGAACAGTTTTTCTTTGTGAACGACCGTTTTATTCGCAGTAGTTATTTGCATCACGCAATTATGTCTGCTTACGAAGGGTTGTTGCGCGACGGCATGCAACCGAGTTATTTTCTCTATTTGCAAGTGCCTGCGCATTCGATAGATATCAATATTCATCCTACCAAAACCGAAATTAAGTTTGATGACGAACAAGCCTTATATGCCATTTTGCGTTCGGCCGTCAAGCATAGCTTAGGACAGTTTAATGTAGCACCCGTTTTGGATTTTGAACGGGATCCGAATTTGGATACCCCTTATGAATACCAAACAAAGTCCGCGGAGTATCCCACGATTGAAGTCGATCGCAATTACAACCCGTTTGCGGATGAAGTGCCCACGCGTCGTGAACCGGCTCGCACCGCTTCTGCTGGGAGTTATAGTAGTCATTTCAGTAAACCTGCAGCAGCCCCTAGTTGGGAGAGTTTGTATGTGGGATTAAAACAAGATACTGAAGCTGTTGATTTTTCAGCGCTTGAAATGGAAGCGGAGGATGAAATTGCGCCGTCGTTGTTCAATTCTCAAGAAACAGAATCGTCTACCCAAAAGACCTACCAACTCCAACGCAAATATATTGTAAGTCCGATTAAGTCGGGTCTAATGTTGATTGATCAAAATCGTGCCCACCAACGGGTTCTTTATGAACAATACCTTACCAATATGACCGTCCAACAAGCGGCGAGTCAGCAATTGTTATTTCCAATACAGGTGCATTTTAATGCGGTGGAATTGCATTTATTGTACGAATTACAGGATGGACTTCAAACGGTTGGGTTTACTTTTGACCGATGGGAAAGCGATCATGTTGTCATTTCTGGAATTCCGATGCATACCAATGAAACAGCGATTACACAGTTGTTGGAAGAAATTGTGCATGCGTTTCAAGAGGGACTTTCTGACAGTTTTAGTCAGAATGACACTTTGGCCAAGTCCATGGCACGGTCTTTGGCGGTAAAAAATGGAGCGTTTTTGACGGATAAAGAAATGGAAGCCTTGGTTAATAATTTATTTGCTTGTAAGGATCCCAATGTGAGTCCGTTTCAAAAACCGACGTTCATCACCTTGAGTGTGGACGAAATCGATAAAAAATTCTCATTATGATGCAGTTAACCCCAGTTGTGAAACAACTGTTGATTATCAATATCATCTTCTTCGTAGGATGTTACACCTTACCGCATGCCAACGATTGGTTTGGCTTGCATTATTACGACAGTGATTTGTTCCATCCGTGGCAATTTTTCACCTATATGTTTATGCATGGCGGCCCATTGCATATTTTCTTTAATATGTTTGCGTTGGTGTCGTTTGGCGGACTCCTAGAGCATTTCTGGGGGAGTTCGAAGTTCCTGTTTTTTTATATTTCCTGCGGGTTAGGAGCCGCATTAGTGCATATGGGAGTGAGTTATCTCACCGTGCAAGATGTGATGCATCAACTCTCTGGAACACAAATTACGGTTGAGGATGCGCGAATTTTGCTCAATGCTAATTATCAAACGTTACAAGATGCTCAAGGTCATATTACTGGTTCGGCTAATGAAATTTTAAATAAATATCATTTTTCACAAGAACAATTTAACATCCTGAATCGTGCTATTGATGAGTATCAATTGCCAACAGTAGGCGCCTCTGGGGCTATTTATGGTCTACTCGTAGCCTTTGCCTTTATGTTTCCGTATGCAGAATTGTCCTTGATGTTTATTCCTATCCCCATCAAAGCGAAGTATTTTGTTCCCATATTATTGTGTATTGACTTAATTGGTGGGTTGAAAGGGTCGTCTATATTTGGAGGAACAAGTACAGGAATTGCACATTTTGCCCATTTGGGTGGTGCACTCACAGGGTTCATCATGATGTGGATTTGGCGCAATCAAAAGTTTAATCAAAACCGTTGGAATTAAAATGAGTATTTGGCAAGATATTAAATTACAATACCGAATAGGAGGTATTGTCAATCAGGTCATCTATTGGAATGTGGGTATTTTTTTAATCTCCATTCCCTTGTTTTATAATTTTCGTGAGGGAGTTTTTCAATATCCCGACTGGTTAGCACTAGCCTCCGATTGGACAATTTTTCCCTTCCGTCCATGGACATTAATAACCTATGGTTTTTTACATTCGGGATTTTTGCACCTGTTTTTTAATATGGTGATGCTCAACTTTGCCGGTCGCTTGTTTCAAACGTTTTTTACCCAAAAGCAATTTTTGGGTATGTATTTGCTGAGTTTGGTGTTTTCCGGACTCTCATTTGCCATCATTTATACTTTATTAGGGGGAAGTAACAGTATCGTTGGGGCTTCTGGAGCCGCATTGGCTATACTAGTGGCCGTGACTACCTATCAACCTTTAATGGAATTGCATTTAATGCTTATCGGGCGTGTCAAATTATGGCATGTAACAGGGGTATTACTTTTATTAGACGTTTTACAGTTTTCTTTGGGCAATTCGGGCGGACATATTGCGCATCTTTCTGGAGCTTTATTCGGGATCATTTACATCAAACTCTTACAATCGGGAACTGATTTGAGTGTAGGGGTGACCAAAGTGATTGATTTTTTTGCTAATTTAGGAAAACCAAAATCCAAGTCGCCTTTCACACGCGTACATAAAAATACACCACCAAAACGAAGTGCCTCACAAAGTTCTGGTGTAGTGATGAAGGATAAAAAACAACAACAAATCGACGAAATATTGGATAAAATCAGTCAATCGGGCTACGATAGTCTGACCCAAGCTGAAAAAGAATTTTTATTTCGCGCAGGAAACGATTCATGAAAAAATTGTCTAGGTTTAATAAAGTAATGTATGTACTCAATACGATAGTAATCGTACTGACCTTCTTGGCCTATGTTTTGCCCTTTCTTGCACCTAAACTTTTTCCCTTTTTATCGGTACTAACGCTAGTTTTACCTTTGTTTTTGATTGTTAATGCACTCTTTTTTGTGTATTGGTTAATTCAATTAAAAAGACAAATGATTTTGTCGGGATTGATCTTAATTTTAGGTATTACTTTTATCAATAAATTCTATAAATTCTCATCACTAGATTTACCAACTGAGGAAGGCGATATGGTTGTGATGAGTTATAATGTTCGCCTTTTTAACTTGTTCCAATGGATTCCGGGCGAACATGTGAAAGAAGACATCAAAAACTTCATCAATGAAGTCAACCCCGATATTCTTTGTATTCAAGAGTATTCAGAAAATGCAGGTGTGGATTTGCGGGTGTACAAATACCGCACGATTTTCATGCAAGGCAATCAGATTAAATCGGGTCAAGCCATTTTTTCTAAATTTCCCATCATTGATGAGGGTCAGATTGCTTTTGAAGGTTCAGATAATATGTTGGTTTATGCTGATATTCGCAAAGGTCAGGATACACTGAGAGTGTATAACATGCATTTGCAGTCCATCAAGATTTCACCTGATGTTAATGAAATGGAGCAAAGTGTGGATTCCATCAATAAAAAGAAATCATCCATGGTGTTCAACCGTATTAGTGACGCCTTTAAAAAGCAACAGCAACAAGCCGAAAAATTGATGGAACATAAAAGTACGTGTACGTTCCCCATGTTGATTTGCGGCGATATGAATAACAGTGCGTTTTCGTATGTGTATCGTGGAATAAAAGGCGATTTAAACGATTGTTTTGAAGAAGCCGGAAAAGGGTTTGGGAAAACCTATAATTTTAAATATTATCCCGCACGAATCGATTATATATTTGCCGACCGACGATTTAAAGTCAAAGAATTTGAAAGTTTCC
>CAYNDK010000094.1:0-10931 GCA_964395965.1 uncultured Flavobacterium sp. | reverse complement strand
GCCTGAGGGCCAGAATGTGTATGATGATGTAATGCTGTAAATAAAGTTTTCATGCAATAATTTTGTGGGACAAAGGTAGCGACAGACTTTGGAAAAAAAAGCGCCTTTTTAAAAATTTAACATTCGTTGGATGTTGTTTTTTAGAACAATCTACGAATTAATGACTTGATGAACAAGGCTTTAGGGCAGCGTAAAATAATATTCAAATCTTCTAAAAAAGTCGTTTCTTCATCCAAAAATTTAAAGATAGTGGCCACTTTTCCTTGGCGAAACATGCTCGCGAAGATCGAACTACCGACTTCATTTTTGTGAAATAAAATGTCGATCAGGAGCAAATCGTACAACCAAAAACGATTGATGTTATGAAATTTTCGCAGGTCATTATTTTGGGGTAAAAAATCAACTAAGGCTTTGGATTTTTTGAGGGCATTTTTAAAGGTATAGCCCGTACTCGCTTTGGTCCAACCACCCGCCGAACCGATGTGTAAAATGCGTTCTGAATTGTGTTTCCAAAAAGGATAACACGTCATCGGAATATTGCCTTGTTCGGTTTCGGTAATCGTATAGGCCGTTACACCGAGACGCTCCAAATAGGCTTTAATTTCCCATTCGTATTCCTCGCGTTGCAAAAGGTTGGCCGAAAATAAAGTGAACTCGAGTAAGGCCTCATTTTCACTAATGGGCAACACATACATGAATCGAGTATTGCCTTTTTGAGGCACCGAAAAATCCATAAAAGTGGCACAATCGGGTGTAAAAACGGGAGTTTCGGTTTTAACCATCCAACCAACAAAATGTTGGTGCACCAACGGAAATTTCTTTTGTGCAATCAACGGTTCCGGATTGAAAATGGAATTGAAAATAAAGTTACAAGTAAAACTTTGGTTTTCCGTTTTCACCAAACAATGATTGCCCAATTCTTGAAAATCAACCACTTTTTCTTGGATAAAAGTTAGGTTTGGATTTTGATGGAGTTCCTCAAACACCGCGGCATAAAAATCCAATCCACGAATCATGCGATAGGTGTAGGGTGCCATGGCAAAACGGCGTTCAAAAGCCGCATCAGCAAATACCGCTGTTTCCCAAGCTTTGTGTTGTATGTTTTCAAAATGCTTTCCTTCGTCCCAAAAACACCAAGTGCGATCGTTGGTTTTTTTGGCATCGGCATCGAGTAAGAGAATTTTTTTATCTTGGTAAAAAGGATGGTGCACCATCTCCCGCACAGTCAATAATGCTGCGAGTCCGGCTCCGGTGAAGATGTAATGGTAATGCAACATTAGATTCGAAAGGATATACCAAAAGCGGTGTAAAATTTTGCCGTTTCACCAGCAATGCGCTTTCCTGCAGACAAATCTAACATAAAATCGGGTGATATCAAATAGGTAAAACCACCATCGATACTGTGGTTAGCGGCTTCATTTTGAGGAGCAAAGCCAAAAATTTCGCCATAGCAACCCCATTTTTCAGACAAACTATAGCCTAAAGTCGCGGTATACAAACCCGTACGTTTTCCATCCACAGGATGCCAATGCGCACCGAAATTGTAGCCCAAACTCAACCGATCGGTTAAACTGTGTTGTAGTGTAAACCGAAAATTTGGCGCATAAAAATGACCTTTAAAATCCGGTGAGGCACAATCCGGTAGTGCCACATGAGCAATGAGTGAGATTCTTGGACGCCAATTTTTTTCAGTACAAAAATTCACTTTTGCTCCCACTTGTAACGGTTGAATTCCTAAAAGTGTTTCACTCCCGTAATTTTCTACGTTCCATTCGGCGATAAGGCGCAATTCCCATCGCTCGGTTAAACCATATTTCCAAAGTGAAGAAGGAATGGAATAGTTGCGGTGGTCGACGTCTTGTTTGATGCTGAACCCATTTTCTGATTGAATTCGGCCTTTGGGAACGGTAAACGGTGTTTCGGTTTGGTCGGGGCGATCACATTGAATGGGCGACTGCGACCAACACGAAATAGAAAGTAATAACAAGCAAAGTGTTTTTGTTTTCATAAAAATAAATTTAGACAAATCTAAAAATAGTTTTATTCAAACCAAATTATTATTTTTGATGCAAATTAAAAATCATGACCATTTCTGAAGAAAACTATATTAAAGTGATTTACCATTTGGCTCAAGTGTCTCCTAAAGGGGTGTCTACCAACGCGATTGCAGGAACCTTGGATACAAAAGCATCGTCTGTAACGGATATGTTAAAGAAACTGGCCGATAAAAATTGGGTTTCCTACCAAAAATACCAAGGGGTTTCCTTAACCGAATCGGGCTTGCAAAAGGCCAAAATGATTGTGCGTAAACATCGTTTATGGGAAGTTTTTTTGGTGGAAAAATTGGGATTTGCTTGGGATGAAGTACATGAAATTGCCGAAGAATTGGAACATATTCAATCGGAGGCGTTGATTAGTAAGTTGGATGATTTCTTGGGGTTTCCAACGGTCGATCCGCACGGTGACCCCATTCCAAATGCCAAAGGGGAGATGGTCAAAGAAGAACGTATTGTATTATCGGAAGCACCATTACATCAAGCGTATCGATTTATTGGGGTGAAAGATTCCTCTGCCGGATTTTTACAATACCTCGATAAGCAGCAAATTGCTTTGGGTGCCACAATCATCATTCAAGAAAGAGAAGATTTTGATGCGTCTTTATCCGTTTTAATTAATGATAAAGTGTTGTCATTGTCGCAAAAAATTGCCGAAAACCTTTTTGTAAAACTAGGATAATATGAGTACAAAGTCATTGGAAGAAGTGCACCAATCGGTAGATGTGAATAATAACCTGAAAGGATTTCGTCGCATATTGGCCTTTTTAGGTCCGGCCTACATGATCAGTGTGGGCTATATGGATCCCGGAAATTGGGCCACCGATATTGCCGGCGGGAGTCAGTTTGGCTATGCCTTGATTTGGGTTTTATTGATGAGTAATGTAATGGCCTTGTTGCTGCAAAGTTTGAGTGCGCGTTTGGGTATTGTGACCCAACATGATTTGGCGCAAGCTTCACGAGAAACCTATTCCAAATATGTGAATTATGCCTTGTATTTTCTAGCCGAAATTGCCATAGCCGCATGTGATTTGGCCGAAGTTTTAGGAATGGCAATTGGGATCAACTTATTGTTTGGTATTCCGTTGATGGAAGGCGTTTTAATTACCGTTTTGGATACCTTTTTGTTGTTGTTTTTAATTAACAAAGGCATCCGAAAAATGGAAGCTTTTATCATTACGCTGGTAGCAATAATTGGGTTTTCTTTTGTGTTTGAAATGATTTTCGCCCAACCCGAATTACCCAAAATCGTGGAAGGATTGATTCCGTCGTTACCAAACAGTACGGCCTTGTACATTGCTATTGGGATTATTGGAGCCACAGTGATGCCGCACAATTTGTACTTGCACTCTTCCTTGGTGCAAACGCGTAAGTTTAATCGGGATGAAAAGGGGATCAAGCAGTCGTTGAAATACAATTTTATCGATAGTACGATTGCATTGAATTTGGCTTTTTTTGTGAATGCAGCGATTTTAATTTTAGCAGCAGCTACGTTTCACAAAAACGGTCATTTTGAAATTGCCGAAATTCAAGATGCGCATCAATTGTTGGCGCCTTTACTCGGTACAGAATGGGCTCCAATTCTCTTTGCTGTTGCTTTAATTGCTGCGGGGCAGAGTTCGACGATAACCGGAACACTTGCAGGTCAAATTGTGATGGAAGGCTATTTGAATTTACGCATTCAACCTTGGGTGCGTCGTATTATTACGCGTTTGATTGCGATTGTTCCAGCTGTAATTGCGATTTTGGTTTTTGGCGAACAAGTCACCGGAAAATTGCTGTTGTTGAGTCAAGTGATTTTGAGTTTGCAATTGGGATTTGCGATTATTCCGTTGATTCATTTTGTGAGTGATAAAAACAAGATGAAAGGCTTTCATATCAACCGACTGACTCAGGTGGCGGCTTGGTTGATTGCCACCATAATTGTTTCACTAAACATCAAATTGGTTTATGATGAATTGACGAATTGGTTGCAAACATCTGAAAATCCGATGGTGTTATGGTGCACGGTTGTTCCTATCGCCTTGGGGTTCTTATTGTTGTTGATTTATATCATTATCGAACCGTTTATTTCGAAAGCGAAGAAGGAAATTGATAACCATTCGCCCCATATTTTACAATTGGATTTGGAGAAAACAGAAGCTTTTGCCAAGCTAAACATTGCCATCGCGGTCGATTTTTCTTCTGCGGATGAGAAAGCGATTCTACATGCGTTATCGATGGGAGGCACCACGGCGCGGTATACTTTGATTCATAGTGTAGAAACGGTAGGCGCCTTATTTTATGGCCATTCAACGGGTGATCATGAAACGGGATTGGATGAAGAATTTTTAAAAAATTATCAAAGTCGATTGGTTGCCAAAGGGTATAAAGTAGCTATACAATTGGGCTTCGGTAAACCCGCCAAAGCCATTGCGAAAATTGTGAATGAAGGCGATTTTGATTTGTTGATTATGGGGACACACGGACATACAGGATTGAAAGATGTTCTGTTGGGAACCACCGTAGACAGTGTGCGTCACCGAATTCATATTCCGTTGTTTTTAGTAAAAGAATAAAAAAAACCGACTCGAAAAAGGAGTCGGTTTTTTATTAAAATTTTGCGCCAATAGAAAGATAAAAACTTTGGCCTTCACCCGGAATTAATCCAGGGCCAGGATAGCCACCCGAGCGTCGTGTAGCATAATTTTCATTCAAAAGATTATTGATTCCTGCTTTCAGATTGTAGTTTTTAAATCGGTATTCCATGCCCAAGTCAACCACTTTATAACCGCCAATTTTTCCGTTAACTCCGTTGGCAGTTGGCGTTTCTGTGTTGGTCGCATCAGTGTAAACCGCACTGTTTTGACGTTGTTGAACGCTCACCGATATTTTTTTGTACTCCCAACTGATTCCAAAATTATGGATGAAACTTGGAGCATTTTCTACACGTTTGCCTGCTAAATTCGTGGTTGTAATCACGGTATTGGGAGCGGTTCCACTTACCGTTGTCGTTTGGAAATCGCTGTAGCGCGCATGGATAAATGCACTGCTTACAAATGTTTTCAATTTCCCCCATTTTTTTCCAAGACCAAAAATATCGAACCAACTTACATCGGCGTAGATTTCAAATCCTCTGTGGATGCTTTTACCTAAATTGGTGCGGTAAGCATAAGCGGCTTGTGTTGGATCATCATTGGTGTAACGATTTACAGTACCAATACGGTTGTTATAGGCCATGTAGAAATAGGACACATCAAAGTTGGCCCAATTTTTATACGTCCCGCGATACCCCAAATCAAAAGTATGTCCGTTGGCATCTTTCAAATTACTGTCAATTACATCGGTGGTGGCTGGTGGAGTTAGATCAGAGAACAACACGGGTCGGTAGGCCTGAGTGAGATTGGCGTAAAAGTTGGTCGAACCAATACGGTATTCTGAACCGACACCCAAAAGGAATTGGTTACGGGTGATGGTTTGGTTGGCAAAAGGCGTTATCACTCCATTCACACGGTTAAAAATACCCGACCCTTCGGATTGAATATGTTCGTAGCGAACACCGGGTGTTACGGACCAATTAGATGTGATTTGAAATAAATTTTCAGCGAAAGCGGCAACATTTTGTGTAGTAAAATCGGGATCACGTGGATAGTCGCTATTTACAGAGTAATCAAAGTCGGAACCAGTAGTTCCTGTACCGCGTTGTTTACGGTTGGTTTTTGCTTGGTATACGCGAAGGCCAAACGCTAAGTGGTGTTCATTTTTACCTAAAGTATAGTTCCAAATATTGCGTGATTCAATTCCATAATTTACATAACGGTCACGGTCTACTTGACGGTTGGCATATTGTAAAGTGGTAGGATTAATTGCATCAATTACTGTGGGCGCCGCAGTGAATCCAACACTATTGCGTTCGCCGTAGAGTCCGAAAAGGGTGATTGCTGTGCTAACTTTTGGGCTCCAACGTCCGTTTAGTTTTACGGCGATAAGGTTCCAAGGTGTACCCATCCAGTTTCGATTGCGTAGGGATTGTCGTGAATTGGCTGCAAATTGTGCATCGGTAAGTCCGCCCGATTGTTGTTGCTCATAATCCATATTGGTGTATTCCAAATGAAGGTTCCAATGGGTAGAAAAATCATAACCCAGGTTTAGGTGCGAATTGCGAATGGTGTAGGCAGAATTATCGCGCCATCCGTTCCCTTGACGGGAGTGGTTGTAGGCATAGTAGGAAAATTTTCCTTGTTTACCTCCTAAGGCATTGAAACTGCTCAATAAACCAAAACTTCCCACGGTATTTTGTGTTTCAAAGCTGAATTTTTTCTCTGGAGCTTTTTTGAGGATATAATTAATCATACCGCCAAATTGAGGTCCGAATTGTAACGAGGCACCCCCACGAATGAATTCGATACGATCGACGGCTTCCATAGGCGGATTGTAGTAGGCTTCAGGGTAGCCAAATACATCTGAAGAAATATCATACCCGTTTTGACGCGTATTTAATTCCCAACTACGGTTCGGACTTAAACCGCGCACGGCGATGTTGAGTTGAATTCCGGATCCGTCATTCTCCCAAACCGAAACACCGGCCATACGAGAAAATAACTCGCGCGCATTGTTGGTGGTTCGGTTGGCATTGATTTCGGAGAGGCGCAATACGTCATTCTTTTTACCCGAAAAAACCGTTTGATTTTGCACCGTTGGTAGGCGATCGGGGGTTTGTTCTTTGATGAAAATGATAACTTCATCCAAAGTGGTTTGTATAGAATCTTTCGGTTTTTCTTGAGCTTGAGCGAAAGAAATTATGACTATTCCTAGGGCACTCAATAGGTATGAAAATTTCATGTGTGTGAATTTTGGCGCAAAAATACTGCCTAATCTTTATTTAGACAAAGTTTAAATAAAAATAAAGTCAATTTTAATACTTGTTCAAGTTCACGTACGGATTTTGATTCGGTAAGGTTTCTTTCTTTTTTGGAAAAATCGGAAGTTTTTCTGGGCAGGGATTGCAATAGGGGGTGTAGTGGAAATCCCGCAAAGCCGATGTCAAGAGGCTGCGGAATTGCAACGGAACACCCGACCCCGAGATGCAAAATGGTGATTTTAGGCAGGTAGTTTTTATCGGGGGATTGCCCAAATATTAACAGCCGCAGTCGTTGTCACCGCAGTTTTTATCGTTTTTTTTCTTTTTTCTTTTTTTGAAGCGTTCAAAGAGGTAGGCTACTGAAAGGCCTAATAAAAGGTAAACGAATATTTCTTGAAAGTTCATCATAATTAAAAATAGATACCGCCACCGATTCCCATAAAATTATAAACGGGGGTGCCAATTTTCATGCGTTCAAATCCTAGTGTAAAGTAATAGTTTTTACTGTGTACACGTGCGCCCATTTCCAAAAAATTAACGGGAGTATGGTTGACGCTACTCCATTTACCCGTGGCAAAAATACTAAAACGTTTAGGGAAAAAGTATTCTGCATTAAGTCCACCCGAAAAGCCTGATTTTTGGACATCACTAGCCAAATAGGTAGCGCCCATGCTCCAACCTAAATTAAAATTATGAAAGCGAATACGGTCATAATTAAAATTAAATTGGAAAATACTGAGGTGGTATTTTTGATTTGTAAATGCATTTTTTTCGGTCAAGGCTTGATAGTCGGTTGAGACATAAAAATATTGAAAGGGGCGAATTTTGAGATTGATGTGATTGCCATACAGATTGCTATCGCTGTATAAAAATTTGTTGTCAAAGTCGATACGGAATCGATTTTTACCTTGTTTAACAGTGTCGGCAACTTCATAATTTCCGAGGCCATTTTCTCCAAAAGGATGTTGGGTCAATCGGCTATATAGATGGTTTTCATGTTGGTAGTCCCCGATACAGGTGTAATAAAATCCGATGCTAAAAACTTGGACAACGGCTTCGGCAATTGTGCCATCACCACCGCCGGAACTACGAGCACTTGAAGACGAACTTGAGTTTGATTTTCCAGAATTTGAACTGGATTTAACATCAGATTTTGAGCGTTCGAGTCGACTTTGAGCTACTGAGGGATGCATGTAAAAAAGTGCGCAGCAAGCCCAAGTAAGTAGTTGTATTTTCATAGCTAAATGGTTGGTTTATTTTTTTACAACAAAAATCAAACCAAATTTTATTTTAAAAATTGATAAGCAAGTAAAGCTGAAATATAGGCGACACCACTCATTACGACCAATTGAATCATGGGCCATTTCCAAGAATTCGTTTCTTTTTTCACAATGGCCAGAGTACTGATACATTGCATAGCAAATGCATAGAAAAGCAGCAGTGAAGTACCACTCGCAAAATTAAAGACAGGAGTTCCATCCTCGTGAATTTCATGGCGCATTTGTTCTTTGATGGTGGCTTCTTCTTCACTTTTATCACCAACTTTGTAAATGGTAGCTAAGGTCCCAACAAAGACTTCACGGGCAGCAAAGGAACTTACAATGGCGACTCCAATTTTCCAATCGTAACCTAGGGGTTTAATTATAGGCTCAATACTTTTTCCAGCGATTCCGATATAGGAGTGTTCCAATTTGTATTCGGCAGTCCAGTTTGGTATCACTGAAGGATTAATTGGAACAGGTGATTGATAGACTTTTTGTTCAATAATTTTTTCGGCATTTTTAAAATCGTCACCAGGGCCATGCGAACCCATAAACCATAGGATTACGGATAGAGCCATGATAATTTTCCCAGCACCAAATACAAATGATTTCGTTTTTTCAATCACATTAATACCAACATTTTTCAACATCGGAATTTTATAGCTCGGCATTTCTACGACAAAATACGACTTGGATTTAATTTCAAGCATTTTGTGAAGAATAAAGGCACTGAAAATCGCCATACCAAAACCGAGTAGGTACAAGACCATCAGGGTTAATCCTTGTAGGCTGATGAAGCCAAGTACATGTTTTTCGGGGATGATGAGTGAGATCAAAATTGCATAAACAGGAAGACGTGCGGAACAAGTAATGAAAGGAGTAACCAGAATCGTAATTAAACGTTCTTTCCAATTTTCAATATTACGAGCTCCCATAATCGCAGGAATGGCACAGGCGGTTCCCGAAATTAAGGGCACCACACTTTTTCCTGAAAGTCCGAATCGACGCATAATTTTATCCATAAGAAAAACTACGCGGCTCATATAACCACTTTCTTCTAGAACCGATATAAAAAGAAATAAAAATACAATTTGAGGGATAAAGATGAGGATTCCACCAATACCTGGTATAAGTCCTTCGGCAATTAAATTTGTTAGTTCACCAGCAGGTAATTGATTGGCGGCATAGACTGAAAGTTGTGCAAATTTCTCGTCAATAAATTCCATAGGTACGCTGGACCAATCAAAAATGGATTGGAAGATGCCAAACAAAACAACGAAAAAAATCAGGTAGCCAAATATTTTATGAGTAAGCACACGATCCAGTTTTGCACGGATATCACTGGCTTTAGAACGGTCTATGGTTTGACCTACTTTTAGTGTGTCGTTGATAAACTGGTAGCGCTTTATGGTTTCCTTTTGCTGGAGGCGTCGGAGTTCGCTATGGGATTTGGTGAACGAACTTTTCATTTCATTACGTTCCAAATTGAGGAAGTTCACATCTTGTGTAATCACCAGCCACAATTTATAAACCAGTTGATTTGGGAATGCTTTGCGCAGTTTGTCAAAGTATTCTGGATCAATGGATGAAGCATTTAAGCACGGTTCAGTAGGTAAGGAACGGTAATCTAAAATGAGTTGTTTTATCGACTCGATTCCCCTGTTTTTTCGAGAACTGGTCAGAGCAATTTTTGTTTTTAGTTGCGCTTCCAAGTAAGGGATATCCAACTCAATACCTTTTAACTTCATGCGATCGCACATGTTAATAACCAAAAGAGTAGGAATTTCTAAGTCTTTGATTTGGGTAAAGAGCAACAAGTTTCTTTTTAAATTTTCCACCTCTGTGACCACCACAACCACATCTGGGAAATTTTCGTCTTTACGATTTAAAAGTAATTCAATCACCACGTTTTCGTCGATCGAACTAGCATTTAGGCTATAGGTTCCAGGAAGATCAATGATAGTTGCTTTGGTTTGGTCATTCAAACGGCAATACCCGATTTTCTTTTCAACTGTTATCCCTGGATAATTTCCTACTTGTTGTTTAAGTCCAGTGAGTTGATTAAAAACAGAGGTTTTACCAGTATTTGGATTACCTATTAGTGCAACTTTAATTGATTCTTCTGCCATGTTAATTCCTTAAAGTGTCACCTCGATGTGTTGCGCTGTTTCGATTCGAATGGCAACATGTGAATCATTGATAATAAAATAAAGTGGGTCGCCAAAAGGAGCTACCTGAATAAGTTCGGCGGTATTACCAGGCAAACATCCCATTTCTAGTAATTTTAACGGGATTTCCTCGGTGTTTACATCGAGAATGGTGGCTTTTTGTCCTATTTTGAGTTCGGCTAGCGCTAACTTCACTTTATTTAGATTGAATTAAAATACAAAGGTAGTCAATTGACCTTGATTAAAGATGACAAAAGTCAATTTTAAGTTTTGTTTTGGATTAGTTCTCTTGGGATAAAAATTGAATATCTTCCCAAAGTTGTGTCACATTTTTAATTCCAGGTTCTGTCGGGCCGTCTAAATTGGTTCCATCATAAAAGCCGCGAATCCGTTTTTGTGCATCCACCAACACAAAATTTTCGGTATGAACCATATCGTAAATTTCGGAAGGTTTACCCGTTTTTACCACCAAAAACGATTTACGAGCAAGGTAATAGATTTCTTTTTTATCTCCGGTCAGCAGGTTCCATTTGCTGTCAATAACTCCCTTTTTTTGCGCATAGGCTTTTAAAACAGCTACACTATCAATATCGGGTGTTACTGAAAA
>CAYNDK010000093.1:0-10999 GCA_964395965.1 uncultured Flavobacterium sp. | reverse complement strand
GATGAGTTCTAAACTCTGAACTCTGAAATCTAAATTCTAAATTCTATTTAGGTATTTAAATCCAAATCGCGAATGTAATCTTCGTATTCAATAAAGAATTCTTCAAAAGCAGCCATTTTTGTAGCAAAAAAAGCATGAATTCGAGGCCAATCGTCTCTACGGTTCATATTCACACCCTCCATTTCAACCCAAATCCGACTGATCGTTTTACCATTTTCTAAATCCAAATGTCGGGCAAATTGTGCATCTGAAACATGCTCTTCATGTAATAAGGTGCGTAACGATTCTATCTTTTCGTAGTAAATTTTACGCTTATCCTCATCTTTAGGTTCGATATCTAATTGAACTCGCGCACTTTTCGTATCCACAAAGAATTTAAAGGCAACATCTTTTATTTGCGTGTCGTATAATAGCCACTTTCTCGGATAATTTTCAGAAAATTGGGACCAGAATTCACGTTTCAATTGTTGTTTTTCTTCTTTGCTATACATGCCAAAATTTTTGGTAAATTTAGAAATTATTACGCAGCTATGGAATTTCAACGTTTTCTTTCTTTATTACCCAAATTGCAGCAAGATGACTTACCTGCGACTGCTGCACATGAGAAAATAGTACCTGAAATTCGCAAATTAGAACTACAAGCGGGTTATGATGTCAAAAATGCCCGAAGAGCGGCTGTCCTCATGCTTTGCTATCCCCAAAACGAGACTACCTATTTTGTGCTTATTCAACGCAATAGCTATCCTGGTGTCCACTCTTCTCAAATAGCTTTTCCAGGTGGAAAGGTCGAACAAGAAGATGCTACTTTATTGCAAACCGCCTTACGAGAAGCTTGGGAAGAAGTAGGTGTACATCCTTCGGGGGTTGAATTTATTAAAGCATACACCGAAGTTTTTATCCCACCTAGTAATTTTTTGGTGGCTCCTTTTTTAGCGTATACCAAAGAGCGACCTGAATTTGTCTTACAAATCGAAGAAGTTTCTGCTATTTTAGAAGTTCCTTTGGCACAATTACTAGATGACTCTAATGTAACGCAAACAACCTTGACCACTTCCTATGCCACGGATATCCTTGTCCCTGCCTTTGAATTGGAAGGGAAAATTGTGTGGGGCGCCACAGCTATGATGTTAAGCGAACTGAAAGAGAGTCTTAAAAAATTGGTGTAATCTTCATTTTTTGGTACCTTTAGGCCCCTTGGAAAAATGTTATGGGACTTTTGAAACGCAATCCTTTTGGACATATTTTATTTTTAAAAAAATGGTTAATCCGGATCGCCGGTACATTGACGCATCGCCGCTATCGTGGTTTTAATGAACTACAAATTGAAGGTTCTGAAATTATACGTCAATTGCCCGATACCAACGTACTTTTTATCTCCAATCACCAAACCTATTTTGCCGATGTGGTGGCCATGTTTCATGTATTTAATGCGAGTTTAAGCGGACGTCAGGATACTATAAAAAATGTGGGCTATTTGTGGCAACCCAAGTTAAATATTTATTATGTAGCTGCAAGTGAAACGATGAAATCAGGATTGTTGCCAAAAATTTTAGCCTATGCAGGTGCAATTACTGTTGAACGAACTTGGCGTGCTGGTGGTAAAGATATCAATGAGAAAAAGGCTGTAAATCCCAATGACACCGAAAATATTATGAAAGCTTTGGAAGACGGATGGGTAATTACTTTTCCTCAAGGAACAACCAAATCGTTTAAACCTGTTCGTAAAGGTACGGCTCACATCATTAAAACACATAAGCCTATAGTTGTGCCCATTGTTATAGATGGTTTCCGACGCTCATTTGATAAAAAAGGATTACGGATTAAAAAGAAAAATATTCTTCAATCGTTTATTATAAAAGAGCCTTTAGTCATTGATTATGACAACGAATCAATTGAATCCATTGTAGAGAAAATTGAATATGCTATTGAACAACATCCTTCCTTTCTTAAAGTAATACCGACAGTAGAAATAGAAGAACAAGAAAAATTAAACGAATTGCGTCGTTGGTAATTTAAAAGACTGGTTCTACAGTATACCCAAGATCTTTTAACAATTGAATTACGCCATTTTTACCCCCTAAATGCGCAGCACCTACACCAATAAATGTAGATTTAGTTTGTATTATTTTTGGAATGCGCTGTTGCCAATTTTTATTCCTTTTAACTAAAAGTTCGTTTTCATATTCACTAGAATAGGTACTTTCTGTATTTGAAAATAATTGGATCAAGCCATCCAAGTCTTCTTGCACATAGAGTTGTAGCATTTTTTCAGTTTCAGAATCTTTAAAAGTAATTCCTTTTTGAGCTAATTTGTATAGTTCTTGCGCTTGTTCTTTGTAGGGTATCTCGTCAAAAACAGCCATTTGTTCCAAAACTTTTTCTAATCCAATTACTTCTTCATTCTGTGCTTTTGACACCTTCAGTAATTCTTGTTCAACCGATTGCATAGGACAATCCAACATTTTAGGATACAACATAGCCGTAATCATAAAAGGCTTCACGGTATTCATCATTTTAGCTGAAAAACCTAAATTTTTTTTTAAAAATTCGTCAACAACCTTAAACTCATTTGGTGTAAGTAACGAATCCAATCGGTTACCCTTTTTCATCTGCATACCATTCATAATAACCAGTTGCAGGGTAGGATCATCCAAGTCAAGTTCTAAGCAGAGTTGCTCTGTAGCATCCATAGCTTGAAGAACTTTTGATTTTAAAGTGGCATCACATGTCATGTGAATCGTTCCAAATAGATACGAGGGCGCTTTTAACTCTTTGCCCGATAACTTCCACAGTAGTGTTTTTGGTGTTTGTGCACTTCCTAGCATGGCTAAAAAGAAACATACCAAGGCAACTCCTTTTTTCATTACAGGTCTATTTTTTTTAGTTCATTGTAATTGCGATACAAACGCTTCATTAACGTACCATAGATCAAGTAGTAAAACAAAGCCGCAATAGCAAAAATGAGGATAAGAAATAGTGCTAAGATGATAATTGTTATCACTAAGGCTTTTGTGTTGTGAGAAAGTTGCTGAATTTTCGGGTCAACAGCAAAGGCCAATACAACACCAGAAATTCCGCTTAAAACCATCATTCCCAAATTGTAGCCTACATAATATTTTACAGTTCGTCGGGTGCGAACAATATCGGCCATTAATTTTTTGGTCGCATTAGTAGCCGAAATCGTACGGTAATTTTTGTAAAATAAATAGATAAAAATACCTGTCACTATAAAATTGACAACCGTCAATACTTTAAAATACGGAATCATAAACGCTGAATGGTTTTTTATCAAATATTCATCGGTATTAAAGCAAAAATTGATTGCAGTCCATAGTGTTACTTCTAATATACTTATGATCAAAATCCATTTTACAATCGAGGAAGACTTCTTATGAAGCATATTATAGATGTCCATTTCCTGCAATTGCGGGAATGGATGTTGTTTATTCCAATCTTTTTTCAGTAAATCCAATTCTTCCATGGCTACTTACGGGTTTAATATTTTTTTTAATTTTCCTTTGATTCGGTTCATTTTCACACGGGCATTGACTTCACTAATCCCCAAAGTTTCCGAGATTTCGGTGTAGTCTTTGTCCTCCAAATACATAAAGATCAAGGCTTTTTCAATATCGTTCAGCTGGTGAATGGCTTGGTACATTAATTTGAGTTGTTCTTCTTCTTCAGGATTATAATCCTCTTGTTTGATGAAATAACTCGCTTTTTCAAAATCGATAGTGGCTATTGTACGCGTGTTCTTTCGATACAATGTAATAGCAGTGTTGAGCGCAACACGATAGGCCCAGGTGGAGAACTTAGCTTCCCCTCTGAACTTCGGAAAGGCTTTCCAAAGTTGGATCGTGATTTCTTGAAATAAATCATTATGTGCATCCTCGTTGTTGGTATACAAACGGCAAATTTTGTGGACAATATTTTGATTGTCCGTTAATTGCTTTACAAAGGATTTTTCTAATGAATCACTCATGAAATGTTAGTCCAAGCCAATTTAATTTTGTTACAAGGTACAGTTATTTTTTATTTGGAGCCAACGTTTTTTCTATCAATAAAGTACCTTCCCGTCGTCCGCGCTACACGCCAGCCTAACGGCTTTGGCGGGGTAGCTAGCTTCCACCGGGGCTAAACATCAAGTGCCAATTTTTAAGTCCGTTTTAACGAAACAACAGTGCATTTCTTCGTAAATTTGAGTATTAATTTACACCCATGAATATTCCTAATTCACCCCTAAAACGCGTCGTCATTATCGGTGGCGGTTTCGCCGGAATAACCCTTGCCAAACAACTCAATCGCCAAAATTTACAAGTCGTCTTAATCGATAAACACAACTACCATACGTTTCAGCCTCTATTGTACCAAGTAGCAACAGGAGGCCTCGAAGCAGGTTCTATCGCCTATCCATTGCGCAAAGTAATTCAAGGTTTTCCCGATTTTTATTTTCGTCTTACAACAGTCAAAGAAATCGATACCCAAAATCAAAAAATAATATCCGAAATCGGCGATTTACACTACGATTATCTCGTTATTGCTACAGGTTCGAAAACCAATTATTTTGGAAATAAAGAAATCGAGCGCAATGCTATGTCCATGAAGACTATCCCGCAATCGCTGAATATCCGGAGTTTGATATTGGAAAATTTTGAGCAAGCGGTACTATCAAAGGACGCAAATGAACGCAATGCGCTGATGAATTTTGTGTTGGTTGGTGCGGGACCCACAGGTGTAGAATTGGCCGGAGCTTTAGCCGAAATGAAACGCGCCATTTTGCAAAAAGATTACCCGGATTTAGATATTCAAAAAATGCAAATTCATTTGATCCAAAGCGGTGACCGTGTATTGAATACTATGAGTGAGAAATCCTCTGTCGCCTCCGAAGCTTTCTTGAAAAGCTTGGGTGTAAATGTCTGGAAAAACATGCGTGTCCAAAGTTATGATGGACGCACAGTGACCACCAATACAGCAACACAATTTGAGTCGGCAACCGTAATTTGGACAGCAGGCGTTCAAGGGGCTTGTCCCGCTGGTTTACCCGCTTCAAGTTTGGTGAATCAGGTCAATCGTATTCGTGTAAATGCCTTCAACCAAGTAATAGGTTTCGAAAATATTTTTGCTATTGGCGACATCGCTTCTATGGAAACGCCCCTTTTTCCGCAAGGGCATCCCATGATGGCGCAACCGGCTATGCAGCAAGGCGAACTATTGGGTAAAAATTTGCCCAAAATTATTCAAGGTAAAACGCCTGAGCCTTTTGTGTACAACGACAAAGGTTCGATGGCCACCATTGGGCGCAATTTGGCCGTAGTCGACCTACCCAAATACCATTTCAACGGGTTCTTTGCATGGGTAGTTTGGATGGTGGTTCACTTATTTTCACTTATTGGTTTTAAAAATAAAGCGGTTGTATTTATGAATTGGGTATATAATTACATTCGATTCGACCGAGAAGGACGTTTGATTGTTCGTCCCTTTAAAAAGAAAAGTTTTAGTACATTTACTACCGATGAAATTTAGTTTATAAACCAAAAAAAACAAAATGAGAAATTTAATCCAAGTAGTAGCTGTAGTATTATTCACTTCTTTTTGTACCGCTCAAAAATTTAAATCAGGTTATTTTATTGACAATTTTGGAAACAAAACGTCAGTATTTATATCGAGTGATATCCTGTCAGAGCGACCCAAGAGTACAATCGAATACCGTAAACAAGAAAAAGGATCCATTGAAACCATTGATTGTGCTGGTTTAAGTGAAATTGTAATTGATGATGTGATCAATTATAAAAAATTTAAAGTAAAGATTGACGACTCTCCAAAAGATGTTGAGTCACTTACAGCTTATAAAACTATTGACTTAGTTGAAAAAGAAGTCTTTTTAGAACTTCTAGAAAAAGGAAAATTGAATTTATATTCCTTGCTTCATGATAAAAATAAGTACAGTTATTATTACAGTAAGGAGGGAATGGAAGCTCCCGAATTATTAGATTATAAAGAATACATTGGAGGTCCAGAAGGAAATTTAATTTTGAAAAATGAATTTTATAAGCAAGAGCTCATAAAAGAAATGGCGGACGCTAAATTTTCTAATGAAGATTTTTTCCGTTTACAGTACCGAGAAGAAGAACTTGTAGCACTTTTTAAAAAATACAATACATCATTTGGACGAAGCGAAGTAGTAAATAATTCTGAAAAGAAAGCATTTCGAAAAATAAAATTTTATTTCAAACCACGTATTGGAGCAAGTTTTGTTAGTGCAACAAGTCAGCCTAAACGCGTAGTAAATTCGAATAGTTATTTTGGCGAATCTGAATTTTCTACTAAAATAGTTCCTGAAATCGGAGCAGAAATTGAATTAAAGGTACGTAATTCATTGGGACTTTTTTTCGTAGCTACCTATCATA
Organism: uncultured Flavobacterium sp.; assembly: GCA_964395965.1. GTDB lineage: Bacteria > Bacteroidota > Bacteroidia > Flavobacteriales > Flavobacteriaceae > Flavobacterium. The sequence continues at coordinate 4,592 of CAYNDK010000093.1, read as the reverse complement.
GTTATAAGCAAAACGGAACGCAAACTATGTATAACTCACTTTCACCATCGTATTCCACTAATACAGAGATAAAAAGTAAAAGTCTCCGACTAAATTTAGGATTGCGTAAGTATTTCCAATTAAATTCTAACTATGACTTATATGCAGGTGGTTATGTTGTTTTTGAAAAATCCCAAAGCGGAAGTTATTCTAAAACGATGAATGGTTTATCCAGTTTGAATGATGAATTAGGAGTAGGAGTTGGAATTGGGACTCGAATTTTTAAACGTATTTCAGTTGAGGCGAACTATGAGTTTAATCGTAATTTGACTTCAGATTTGGTTTCAGTCGATACTCCTTTTTCAACTTTTTCGCTTGTATTTATGTATAGCCTATTTAAGTAACAAGGAATTTTTTGTGTGATAACTTATTAGTAACCCCACAAACTTACTATATCCTTCCATGCCGTCTTTTTGTTGATTTATTTTAAGAAAACGATCATAGAAACCATGAAATCCTTTGTCAATAAAGGTGTCATATTGGTTCCAAAATTGTTCACTTTCTTCAAAATTGTCCAAAATACCGGCATGGATTTTTAATTTTAAACGGTCAAATGCTTCAGGATCTTGTTTGGATAAAGCATTCATACAATAACGTAATGCCGCAGTAGTAGCACTATATCGAAAGTAGGGATCAGGATGATAATATCCAGCTAAGAAGCCTATAAAATTACACTCACTTTCACTGGCAAGTCCCGCTTGGTGCGCCATTTCATGACAAATCACATTGCATTGAGCATATTTTGGCATTAATGTGTTGACTTGCGCTTCATGGGTAAACGGATTTAAATAGCCGGAGAATCCCATATACGATAAAGTTGTTTTCCATACGCTGGATTTTACAGCATAACTGCCATAATAAATTTCAGGCTGTACCTGTTGTAATGCTTGATACCCCTCATTTCCCAAGGATAATAGTTTGGTCTCTGAATACGGTACGACCACTTTATGTCTTGAATTTTTGGTTATCTGAAGTTGAATAGTGTTGGTTGTTTCAATCAATTTTTCAGTGAATTCCCGTAATTCAACTGCGGTGTATTTGGGTTCCAAATGCCATTTTTCGGCCAAGGGTAATCGGTAGTAATTTAATCCCCAACTGACTTGAAAGAAAAAATAAAAGCCTGCAATAAAATTCCCCAATCGCCCCAATTTTTCTATTCGTGAGGTTTTTTTCCATCGTAATAATGTAAATAATCCTGCGAGGATTAAGATTCCATAAAAAACATCACCGATTGAAAATGTAAAAAAGGCTGAAAATCTCCGAATAATGTCATCCCACCAGCGGTAAAAACTAGTGCTGTACAAACGTTCAACCGTTTCAGGATACAACGCAATCCATTGCACCAACAGAATTTGTATGCCCAAACTGATCCAACCGCCATAGATTTTTTTCTTCACCTTCATTATTTTTAGGTAAATGTAAGGGAAAGCCTTTTTGCACCCAAAACATTCTTTGTAACTTTGAACATCGTTTTTCGACCAACTAAAACGATACTAATTTAATGCAATACCATACCATGAGTCAAGATGTTAGAAATCTAGAGCCAAATGCGCTTTGGAATAAATTTGCCGATTTGAATGCGGTGCCGCGTCCTTCCAAAAAAGAAGAGCGTGTAATCGAATTCATGAAAAACTTCGGAAATAGTTTAGGATTAGAGACCTTTGAAGATGAGATTCGCAATGTCTTCATCCGAAAACCAGCCACTCCGGGCATGGAAAACCGTAAGCCGATTGTGATGCAAGCACATTTGGATATGGTGCACCAAAAAAATAACGATACCGATTTTGATTTTGATACCCAAGGTATTCAAATGTATGTGGATGGTGATTGGGTGCGTGCTAAAGGAACTACTTTAGGAGCCGACAACGGTTTAGGAGTAGCTGCTATCATGGCTATTTTGGAAAGTAAAGATATTCCGCATCCTGCAATTGAAGCACTTTTTACTATCGATGAAGAAACGGGAATGACCGGCGCTTTGAATTTGAAAGGCGGCATTCTTCAAGGTGAGATTTTGTTAAATCTCGATACCGAAGAAGACGATGAGATTGATATTGGTTGTGCCGGTGGAGTTGATGTTACTGCCACTCGTGTTTACAATGAAGACGAAGTGCCTGAAGGTTCGACCGGATATAGCATAACTGTAAAAGGGTTGAACGGAGGCCACTCAGGAATGGATATTCACAAAGGATTGGGTAACGCCAACAAGATCATGAACCGTTTGTTGTTTGACGGATTTGAAAACTTCGGGTTGCAAATCGCCGAAATTAACGGGGGAAGTTTGCGCAATGCCATTCCGCGTGAAAGTGTTGCCAAAGTGATCATTGCTTCTATGTATGACGAAGTTTTCGAATTTGAAATGCAAGAAGTCATTAACGATATTAAAGCCGAGTTCAAAACGACCGAACCCAACTTACAAATCGTCATTGAGAAATCGGAGTTGCCCGCAAAAATCATGGATTTGGGTGTGCAAGAAGGCTTACTACGCGCTATCTATGCCGCGCACAACGGTGTATATCGCATGAGTGCAGATATGGCGGATTTAGTGGAGACTTCAAACAATATTGCTCGTGTTATAGTGAAAGACGGCCAAATTACGATTCAATGTTTGACCCGTTCTTCAGTAGAAACATCAAAATTTGATTTAGCAAATGCTTTGCGTTCCGCTTTTGAATTAATTGGCTGTGAGGTGAAATTCGGTGGAAGCTACCCAGGTTGGACACCCAATGTCAATTCAGAGATTTTGAAAGTATTGGTTGATATCTACGAAAAACAAAATGGGGCAAAACCCAATGTTGTAGCGTGTCACGCTGGATTAGAATGTGGGATTTTAGGAACCAATTATCCCAAAATGGATATGATTTCTTTCGGACCTACAATTCACGGTGCGCACAGTCCGGATGAGCGAGCGAGCATTTCTTCGTCACAAAAATTCTGGAAGTATTTACTAGAGATTTTAGCAAATATTCCTGTAAAAGCATAGTCAAGTAATATACTTGTCATGAACGTAATCCCGGGGTTAGTCTTCGGGATTATTTTTTTGTGTGAATCGAAAATATTTTGGAGAACAACCTTCACGCTTTTTAAAACTTTTTGAAAAATTTGAAGGAGATTCAAATCCTAAAATATCTGCGATTTGACTTATTGATTGAGTACTTCCAATTAACATTCTTTTGGACTCTAAATGCGTTCTGTTTTGAATCATGTCCGTTGCCGTTTGTCGAAGAAGTGTTTGGCAAATTCGATTCAAATGTTTTAATGAAATGTGAAGTTGTTGGGCATAGGCCGCCGGACTTTTGGTTGTTTTAAATTGTTCCTCCAACAGATTTTGGAACTGGTACATCAATACATTGTAGCGATGGGAGTGATGTGTAATTCCTTGTTTGTATTCGCGATGAACCAATTGATGTAAACAATCAAGCAGATTGAGCAAGATCGTAGTGCTACCCAAAGCAGCTTTAGTATATTCACTGTAAATTAATTGCATATAATTTTCAAACACAGGGCACACTAGTTCACTTAACTGAAAAAAGGGCATACTTTGCGGCTCATATAAAAAGTTATAGTCATCCGTTTTGCTTGTTGAAGTTATGATATATTCTTTTTTGTAGAAAAGGATATACCCTTCACAGTCAGCTGATAAATTCCAATTGTGGTATTGTCCCGGCTGAATAATAAACAAACTTCCAGGATGAATTGGATAGGTGTCAAAATCAATAGCGTGTGTTCCCGTACCAGCTGTAAATAAGACCATTAAATAAAAATTATGGCGATGGGGTTTTTCAACAAATGGGTTGGATTGCAAATGATTTCCAAACGTATTGATATAGAATTCCTTGCGCGTGAATGTATGGAGGTTGTAAACAGGAGAATCGTGCATCAATGTCGTTTTTGGAATACTAATTGCGAATATAAGCCATTTTTAAACCGCTTTTTGTAATTAATTTTGTCCAAAAATGAATACTTATGAGCATCGTAATAGAACTTTTGAAAAACCATTGTCCTTTTTGTCATCAAGGAGCTGTTTTTTCCGATAAAAATTGGTTTTTACCTACAGGTTTTCCCAAAATGAATGACCATTGCCCTAATTGCCAAAAACCGTTCTATGACGAACCTGGTTTTTTCTTTGGAGCAATGTATGTAAACTATGGGTTGTCTGTTTTGGAAGCATTGCTCACTTTTGGTATTGCCTCACTTTTTATGGATAAACTATTTGATGTACGTAAATTACTCTACATTGGAATAGTCGTTATTGTATTGATGCGTTTTAACATTAAACTCTCCCGCTTGATTTGGATTTATCTTTTCAAAGATGCCAAACATTAATTATTTTCTTCTAAATCTCTAAATCCTGTTAAACAACAGGATTTTTTATGTAAAAAAGTGGCTTGATTTTTGTTGTTTTGAAAATCATCTAAAAACCAAAAAACCAATCCATTAAACAACATGAAAAAACTGGTCTTGCTACTGCCTGTACTCTTGCTTTTTGCCTGTCAAAAAAAGGGGGAGAAGCCCGCTATTGTTGAGCGATCATTCTATGCCTGGAAAGATAGCTA
>CAYNDK010000092.1:0-11134 GCA_964395965.1 uncultured Flavobacterium sp. | reverse complement strand
TCTTCTTTAATTTCATGAGACAAACTCATTCGATCATGTTGTACAACATCATCATTCTTGATCCGTTTTACAATACGTGGTATAAATATGATTCCAAAAATCAAGATAATAAATGAGATACCGATGTAGGATTTATTTTTCATGTTAGATTTTACGTTTGGCTTTATTGTTGACTTTAAGGGCTAAACGATATTCCGCTAAAATAACTTTTACATCATCAATCATGTTGTTATATAAGTCAGACACTTTATAGGTGTTGTACCCCTCTTGGTATTCTTCTTCTCCTTTTTTATTTTGCCCTTTACGACCTCTTAAATTCCTTTTTTTATCAATGATATACACATTGGGTGTCCCTAGTTGATCATCTAATTTACCAATCAAATTAAGGGATTGATAGAACGACTGAATTTCATTGGGCGATGCAAAAACAAAATTCCAATTGGTTTGTGGACCTAATTTTTTTAAACTCTCTTGCAGTTGCGCAACTTTTGATTGTGTTCCTTCTGGCAAAACCATTACCATTTGAAAATCTTTGAAATCTTTATTTCGCGCATATATTTTTTCATAAAGATTAAAAAAACCTCCTTTATGTTTTTCTACATCATAACCAATAAATCCTAAGATTGTAATCTTATTGTTCAGTGACACATGAGACCCATCAGCTTTAGACCAAGATTGAATATCGGGAACACTTTTTGTTAACGTTGGAAGTTTTGCAAAACTATTAACTCCCGAAGCAAAAAAAAGATAGGCTACAATTGGTAATATAAAGAGGATGAATAAGACAATATTCTTTTTCATATTTTGAAAAATTCTAGTATACAAAAATAAAAAAAGGTACGCTATTGCGTACCTTAAACTGTAATTAATATGCTGTTAAAAATTCCACTTAATAGTAGCATCTCTAAACACGGTAAACACATAGTGCCCTTCCGTTAATAAAATAAATGTCAAATATAAAATTAGGAATATACCAGTCCAAACTACGGCACGACGAAGTGCTTTTGTTTCACCTTCCATGTGCATGAATGCCCATACGATGTAGTAGGCTTTCACTAAAGTTAAAATAATGAAAATCCAGTTAAGCAAGTTCATCGTTAAAAAGTGAGAATGGTATAATGATTCAGGTCTTTTGATACCTAAAGCTACCTCTACAATTGTAATGATCGAAAGGTAACCGAATACTAGCCAAATTCTTTTTGTATTAGAAACGTGATCGTGTCCCATGATTCTTTTCTTTTAAAATAATTATACCAAATAGAAGAAGGTAAATACGAATACCCATACTAAGTCTACAAAGTGCCAATAAAGCCCTACTTTTTCAACCATTTCATACGTTTTTCTTTTTTCGTAAGTTCCTAGTAAAACATTAATAAAAATGATAATGTTAATCACAACTCCAGAGAAAACGTGGAATCCGTGGAAACCTGTAATGAAGAAGAAGAAATCAGCAAACAATTTACTTCCGTATTCGTTGTGTTTAAGATTAGCCCCTTCAATTACTAATTTGGCTGCCTCTAAACGTTTTAATGACTCTTCGCGAGTTAAAATCGTTTTATGTTTGATGTGATTCAAAGTTGGATGCACACCTGTAGCATTTTTAGCCGTTTCTTCAGAATAAATAACTTCTGTACGTACTAAAACATCAGGATTATTTTTAAATCCTTCAACTACTTCATTTACTGAATACGATGGCAAACTAGGTTCAGACATAAACCAAGTTGCTTTGCTACGTGTCAATTGCTCACGCTCTTCAGGTAAAGTAACAGCAAAATCAGCAAGCTTAATATGTTCTCCCTTGGAATTTACAAATTGTAAAATACTTCCTCCTTTTGTTTCAACAGCTCCGTATTCACCTTTGATAAAGTTTTTCCACTCCCATGCCTGTGAACCCACGAAGATTAAACCTCCAATAATGGTTAAAAACATATAAAGTGCTACTTTTCCTTGTTTCATTTGGTGTCCAGCGTCAACGGCCAAAACCATAGTAACTGATGAAAAGATAAGTACGAATGTCATGAACGCCACATAGTACATTGGCATAGATACACCATGCATAAACGGAAAGTGAGTAAACACCTCATCTGCAATTGGCCATGTTTCGATAAATTTAAATCTTGAAAAACCGTAAGCAGCAACGAATCCAGAAAAGGTTAAAGCATCCGAAAGAATGAAAAACCACATCATCATCTTTCCATAGCTCGCTCCAAGTGGTTCGGCTCCTCCGCCGTTCCAAACATTAGCTACACCATTGTTTGTAGTAACTGTCGATCCCATATTAAGTATTAGTTAAAAAAGTTCCCAAATTTACATTTTTTTCTTATTTAAAGAAATACAAGAACAAAAATAAATACAGCCACAAGGCATCTAAAAAATGCCAATACATCGCACCCAGCTCAATTCCAAGATATTGACTAGCAGTATACTTCTGTTTAAAATGATTATAAATAATAATTAACAACGATAATATCCCTCCAAACAAGTGTGCTAAATGCACATAGACAAGGATATACATAAAAGCAATGGTTACCGAACCCGACTTACCTGTAGGAAATAACCGATGTTCAAATAACTGATCAAAGCCTTCAAATTGATAATGCACAAACAATCCGCCTAGCACCAAAGTGAGAAGCAACAAAAGGGTTGTCGCATTGCGATTTCCTTGTTTAATGAATCGTTGAGCTAAATAAAAAGTAACACTACACAGCACAATTAGCACAGTACTAATTGTAAAAGCAGCAGGCATTTCATAATCTTTCAACCAATCGGGACGTGATTTACTCACCACCATAGCACTAGTTAATCCGGCAAACAACATCACGATGCTGATCATACCAAATATCAATAGTAACTTGTATGACCTTGCCGTACGCTCTTTGTTTTCAATTTCTGTCATCATACTATCGTAAATATTTATCTGTAATGTAAATAATTTGCAGCAATGTTATATACGAAACACTCACCAACATCAATACTCTAGCGGCTTTGGGGGTTCGTAATCGATACAACTTAACGGCATAAAACAACATCCATAAACCGAGAAGTAGTACCGCGATCATGGCTGGCTGACTAATATACAACTGACCTGTATATCCAAAACTTGGTAAAATAGACGCAACAATTAGCCAAAGTGTGTATAAAATAATTTGCAAAGCTGTGCGATTATCACGCTGGCCTGTGGGTAACATAAAAAAGCCTGCCTTTTCATAATCCTCATACAAAAACCAACCAATTGCCCAAAAATGAGGAAATTGCCAGAAAAACTGTATTAAAAACAATGTTCCTGCTTCAATTCCAAATTGATTAGTTGCTGCAACCCATCCCAACATAAAAGGAATGGCGCCGGGAAAAGCCCCAACAAAAACGGACAGCGAAGTTACCGATTTCAAAGGTGTATATACACTCGTATATAAAAAGATGGAAACAGCACCAAACATTGCCGATTTGGGATTTATGGAGTACAGCAAAACTAGCCCCGTAATGGTCAATGCACTAGCCACAAATAAAGCTACATTGGGAGTCATTCGCCCTGAAGGTACGGGACGATTCTTAGTACGATCCATTAATGCATCCAAATCTTTTTCAATAACTTGATTGAAAGCATTGGAAGCCCCAACCATACAATAGCCTCCTATAGCCAACACAAAAAGTGTGAGCCAACTAAAAGGATGTTTGTCACTAAAACCTAACAAATAACCTGCAATGGAAGAAAAAACAACACTTACAGCCAGACCGGCTTTGGTTATTTCTTTAAAATCCTTGATGATTTTTACAGGATGTAAGGAGGCAGCAGCTGTATTCAATTTAATTCGTTTAAGAATTATATATTTATGCGGTGCAAAAGTAGTTCATCCAATAGGATTTGACAACAAACAATACATAAATATTACAGAATTCTTAATAATCAAAGTACCAATTAAAAATATCTGTCCGAATACCCAGCATAAACCAAGTTGTATTGGAATCTTTTACCGTTGCCGTTTCAGTGGTTGGATTAAAATTTCGATAAATAAAATTGGCAAATACTTTTAAATTGGTTGTAGGATTTAAAGTATAGCCCGCTTGAATATCGGCTATTAGTATTGACGATTTATTCCCTTGACCAATAACTACACCCTCGTTTTGAGGACGAAGATCATTATAACTCAAATAAATATTTCCGCCATAATTGTAATTGTTATCTGCTGTATTGAAATCCAATCCTCGAATACCATAATTCAATTTTGCTGTAGCATAATAACGTCCTTTATAATATTTTGCTATCGCCACAACTTCTCTCGTATTTCCACCCCATTGATGGCCTAAACTTTGGTTGTTATTTCCATAATTTGTCAATACATTGCTGTGTGAATATACATAAGGCCGTATAGCATTATACTCCAATTGCAGCATTAAATTATCGACATCAAAAGCATTGTAATATTTCAGACCAATTTGGTAGGCGTACTTGTTTTTCCAACTCCGTTTCCCTGAGCGCATCTCTCCTAAAGAAAATTCATCCAACAAGAATTGGCTATAAAAATTGACACTATTACTAAATTTATACTTGGTTGTAATTCCCAGTAAAGCATTTCCACTTTTGGAAGAAGAAGAAAACTCAACTGCTCGGTAGAAAATAATAGGATTCACAAAACTCATATCAAAACCACGATCATTTTGTTTAGACCAAACTACCGATTCGAAAAAGCCTAGATTGAGGCGTGCATTTACATTCCAACTCAAATAATGACTTGCCACAAATTTTGTCGCATATGTCCCGTCTACAGTTACTGCAGGTCGTGTATCTTTCATCCACGTATACAGGTTGGTGTATTTAATTTTCCAAAACTTCGTATTGATTTTAAAATAAGGATAAGGACTCACCCCATCTGTCAACAACAAAGAGCGGTACCCATCGCCGATAAAATTTCTTCCGTGGCCCAACTGAAAATCAACATGTTTGCCAGGCGCATAATTTATGTATGCCTCAGCCATTGGAAAATCAAAAGCATCCGTTTTAAATTCTTTGGCAATACCCACACCTGGAATTGTTGCTGGATTACCTCCCGAGGGAGCAAGACTCATTGCATAGGCATTAAAATACTCGGCAAAGCGTCCTTGACTTTCAAAAATAGTCGCCGAAAAATTAACTTCTTTACCTAATCCTCCACGAATTTGAACGCCTCGAGTGTTGATATACGTAACTTTTTGAGTGGCAGGCGTAGTCATTCCTAATTGTAAATCAACTACTGGATTCAAAGTAAACCAATAATCATCACCTTCAATAGCCACTAAATCTTCATTCCATAGTTTACGTCCCCACCAACTCGTTTTATTTACCATTAAACGTTGATTTGCTTCGCGTAAATTATAATACTTTGCTACTTCAGCAAAAGTATAGGGCTGTGAGGAGGTATGCGCATTAGCACCCACTCGATTTAAAGCCCAGTCAAATTCGCCATAAACACGATGAGAAAAGGGAATTGACAAATGACTTTCCAATTGTGGTTTTGAAAAGTTTTTGTAAACCATACTATCTACTTCATGCAAAACAACATCCTTTTGAAATTGAGTTGCCGACTCAACTTTTGGCGCTGTACGTACGGGTTCTTTTAGCAAATCATCAGGATGTACCAAAGGCACTGCAAAACGCACGGTATATTTAGAGTAGGTTGGATTACCATTAAATGTTGCTGGCTTTACTTTTGGCAGTAGCCCAAAAACTCTACGACATTCTTTGTTTACTTCGTCATCACCTGCATCAATAAACAAGGGATGAAATTCACCTTTATCATTTACTTCAAATACAACAATCACAATTCCTTTGAAAGTTGCAGGAGCTTTGAAATTTTGAAATAAAAACAATTGCACTTCACGATCAAAACAACGTTGCGCCTCACTCCCTTCTACACTTGTACATGCTGGAAATTGGGGTGGATTTTGTGCCGAAGATTGTGCGTACAGTTCAACACCAAAACAAAGAATTAGAATTAAATATAGTTTTTTCATAGTATTAATAGCCAGTGGTAGAAATTTCACCATTTGATATTGCTTTTGCAGAAGAGGTGCCTATTCGTTTAACTCCCAATTTGATCATTTCAATGGCTTCCTCGGTAGTACGAACTCCGCCCGCGGCCTTAACCGGCAATGGTGAACAATTTTCCAACATCATAATGATGGTAGGTACGGTAGCACCATTGGGAATTCCAGGAGCCGTGGGATAAAACCCTGTAGAGGATTTTACAAAAACCTGTGCGTATTGATTTTCTTTAAAATTGGCCATGATCACATTTTTGATCAGTGTCGATAATCGGATGATTTCGTCGTCGGTTAAAGCGGCAACTTCAATAATCCATTTCACAATTTTATGATGTTCTAATCCAAGACGTGTCCCTTCTAAAATTTCCTGTTTCACTTTATCGAATTGCCCTTCTTTGAAAGCTTGATAATTACATACAAAGTCTAAATCATCCGCTCCATCTTTAATTGCTTGATACGCTTCGTCCAATTTTTCATCAAGCGTTGCTGTCCCCTCGGGAAAACCAATAACCGTTCCCACTGTGACTTTTGAACCTGCATGATCAATCATTTCACGTGCAATTTTAACACAATTAGGACGAATCATTATTAGCTTAAACGATTCGTCTATGGCTTCTTGAATGCATTTTTTTACCACTTCCAAATTGGCCTCTTCTGTGAGACCCGCCTGTTCTGGTAATTTTAAATACGTAGAGTCCAAATAGGATTTAATATTCATAGGATAACTTGAATTGTTTTCAAAAATACAAATTCTGTGTGAGCTTCTTTCGATTCCAAAAAAAAACCACTCTACTGAGTGGTTTTCTGTATGTTTTTATTCAATAAATAAAAGCTAAAATAAGCGCCTAATGAATTGGCTACTACATCCCAAACATCGGCTGTTCGGCTAGCTGTGCATGTATTTTGAATGAATTCAATACTTATTCCATAGAAAATAGCAATTCCAAATACAAGCAACAGTTTTTGTTTGGTTTGCACTAGGTAACTTCTACCCCATAAATACACAAAAACAAAATAGAAGGTAAAATGTACCAATTTGTCTTTGTTTGGAATTGGAATACTTCCTCCTAGCGATCCCATATTTGCCAAACTTAATCCTGTGATTAAACCTGTCCAACAAACCGCTAGTAGTTTAAAAAGCGTGGTTTTATGCACCAATTAAAGCTTTGTAAGCGTCAGCATCCAATAAACCATCCCATTGAGAAGCATCGGAAATTTTTACTTTCACCATCCATCCTTTTCCATAAGGATCAGAATTTACAGTCTCTGGAGCCGATTCTAATTCTTCATTAAATTCAACAATTTCTCCACTCAATGGTAAAAATAAATCAGAAACTGTTTTTACAGCTTCAACCGTACCAAACACTTCATCTTGAGCTAAGGTTTGATCCAATGTTTCTACTTCAACGTAAACAATATCACCCAACTCGCGCTGTGCGAAATCTGTAATACCTACTGTAGCTACATCACCCTCCAAAGAAACCCATTCGTGGTCTTTGGTATACTTTAAATTAGAAGGAATATTCATTTGTTTGTGTTATAAAATTTAGTCAAATGTAAGGTTAATTCTCGTACTCAAAAAATGATTTTTTTCAGTTTTTAATTAGTTCCCAAAATTATAGCGTAAAGTAAATCCTGTACGAATATTTGTTATTGGGAATGAAGTAGAAATCACGGCTTTTGAGAAAGTATGATCATAGAAGAAAATCGCAGTTAAATTTTTACTGAACGAATAATCAGCGGTTACTTTAGCTGACCATAAATTTTGACCTCCTCCTAATTGATTATTGTTGTAATCTAAATAACGAACAATTGTTTTACTATTTCGATAGGACAAGTCTACTTTAATATTGATATCACTTTTAATTACTCCTGTTGGGTTATCTGCCAAACGAGAAGAAATCACAACATCTTTAAAACGGAAACCTGTACCAATTACATACTCAATACCTTGTTGTTCCGTCAACAAATTGTTATCAAAACTAAAAGACAATGCGCGATCTTTTTTCATCTCCATCAACAACTTAAAGGAACTTTTGGTTTCAAAATCAATTCGGATTAACGGACTGAATTGTTCGACCATATTAACGTTACCTACAATGGTTCGCTGATAAAAATTATTATTTATCGGATTGATTACATCTGCTTGGTAATCGATATTGGAACGGAAAGAGTTGATTGTATACGAAGCCTTATAGTTGTGCTGGATCGAAAAACGTTTAAATCGATCTTTGAAAAACTTATAGCGCATTAATCCGTTGTACTTGATATTCCAACCAGGAATTGGAATGTTTCTAAATATACCTGTGGACACTTTATTTGCATCTTTACCGGTATAAGCAGCTATGAAAGCGGGCAATAACACATCCTGACTATTTTTTCCAAACCCAACTGGATAACCTTCTGCATCAACTGCATAGGCACCTCCTGGATAATAACTCTGTGCCAAACGATGAGCGATCACCATTCGGTTCTCACGGAATTGATCAAAAGCAGCAGAACTAAATTCGTCACTTACTTTAAAAGAAGTCGCAATCATATTAGTAGAAATTGCAAAATTCCCGGTTGAATAGGGTGAACGTGAATTGTAGACACCATTTGTCACATCATACTGTTCAGAGAAATTGGTCGCATAGGTTCGATTCCCTGACAAATCAATTTTGAAATCGGGGAAGAGATCAATATTGGCAGTAAAATCAAGTGTGCGATTCAACACTTCGGTATAACTTTGATTAAAATTTGGATAATCAGTTAACCAACCGCGTTTGGCCGCTTCAAAACGAACATCATCTTGAATACCAAAAACAAATCCAAGTGAGGGTTTACTTGAACCAAAGAATCCTAGACCTGGTGTATATCCTGGTAATGCTGTAGCTTGATTCTCGGAATAGTTAATTTGGATATTCTTCACACTTGTAAGGACACCTATTAATCCCTCAAGAAAAACACTACGCTCATTTACTGGAGTAACGGCTGTATTGGTAACTTTCTGCCCTGGTTTAGGGGGACCTGTTTGCGTCGTTTTTGTATTCTTCTTGGTTTTGGTGAGTCCAATATACTTGTAAAAAGTTTCCATATTGAACTGCGTATTCAATTTATGATTTCCTGAATTCTGTACCGTATTTCCTAGATTGTAGGTCGTTCCCGTGTCGGCATCAAAATAACTTGACAAGGCAATGGAAGAACGTTGCCAAGAGAAGGTTCCGTTGTAGGTATAGGTAGGCTTGATAAACGCCAAGAAAGGAATCTTACTGAGAGGCAATTCATAATTTACCGTTACCTGTTGGTTATGCATATTGGGTATCCCTGGATTCCAGAAATCTGTCCAAAGTGTATAGGAATTATCGGGAGTATTATTCTCATCCATATAGTTTCGAACAATATTACTTGAAGTTGCATTAAAATTTAATTTTAACGACTTGGTTAAATTGTAATTAAAACCATATTGGTAATTAAAAAGATAATTGCGTTGATAGAGCGTTTGTAAACCAATGCCTTCAACATCAACTAAACGGTAATTTTGACGGTTTAATTGACGGTTAATATTGGAACTAAACGAAATGTTAGAAGGTAAGAAATTGAAATTAAAATCACTTAACAGTTTCCAATAACTACTTTTCTGGAAGGTTTTTATCTTCTTTAGTGGTTCGATTGGTTTATTTTGAAAAGCAAAAGTATAATCAACAGCTGTGTTTACTTGTTGATCTTGGTAGTTTTCCAACTCATAACTATGGCGATCTGTTTGATTGTAGGAATAGGAAAGCGTTACGTTTTCCACATCATAGAAATGGGGTTTTTGTTTCTCCCCGCGATCTTTTTTCACCCCAATAAAGTTGATACTTTTTCGCTTGGTATAGTCTATAGCTCGATTGCGAATATTACGCTTCTGTGATTCATCTTCTGTAATATCAATCAATTGTTTTAATTCAATATCCTGGTAATAAGGATCGTATTTGGGCGTAATGGTTTCCTCTCCTACTGAGTAATTAAACGGTAGATTAACATTCCATTTTTTAGGCAACAACTTACCTAAACTCATATTGGTGACTACATTATACTGCAACACATCTTCACGACTACGCTCATTTGGCCCTTGATCAATAGAACCAAATCCGATGGTACTCATTTTACCTGTAGCTGATAAATTGGCGAAATCTGCTAGATTAGCATCGAGGTTTGCTACAGCTGCCATACCGCCTTTATTGCTCATCTCAGCAATACGCAATTCATTGAACCAAACCTCTCCACCTAAACGTCGGTACCTTGGATCGGTAGGGTCGTAGAGTTTTTTGGTATTATTTTTTATACCTATCATTAAAACGCGAATCAATCCAAAGTTTGGATTTCCTCGAATCCCAAGAGTTGCAAGATTTACTTTGCCAGCAAGCGACTCATCCAATTCATCTTCACGTTTGTAATAAATTTCACCTGGTGTTGAATAAATATGACTTAAGGCTTTAACTTTCAAAGCTGTTAAAAGACTTAAAGCAACATCAATTTGGTTTTCATCAGGCCAAACTTCAGCAGGTGTATTTTGATTGTACCTAGATTTTTTTAAAGGAATTTCGATTTGATAAAAATTATCCGTTACGTCATTTCCAAAACGAATAAATGCGACTAATTCATCTTTCGTATCATCCCAATTCAATGGTGAAGTTGTTGTACTTTCATCAGTTAATGTTTCAGCATGTAAAAACATTTTTAACTTTTTAAACTGACGCATATCCACGCTTACATTTTTGAATACACCACGAGAATCGCCTGGTTCTAATCCTAATTCAGGTACGCGAATAGAAAGCGACTGTTCATTTTGCGGTATCAATGTGTTGTTGTTATACAACTGTTCGAGTTGAACACCAGGAGGCGTCACATAATGAATTGGATTACGCGTTCCATTTTCTTGTACATTCAACGCTTGAACATCAAAAGGCGTTCCATCATCCTCGGGATCAGAATCGGCAGCATCTAATGTATTGGTATATCGTCTCCATTCGCCTCGTACTAAATCCAGAGCCCCAAAACGAAGTGTAACTGGTTTAGTAAAATTGGTTAAAAAGATACGCATGAAACGAATCGAGCGGAAATCGGAAATACTTCCAATAGTATTCGTAGGCGC
>CAYNDK010000091.1:0-11206 GCA_964395965.1 uncultured Flavobacterium sp. | reverse complement strand
GAAATCCTAACTTATAACTACAAACCCATATTTGGAAAAAGTAAAAGAAAAGAAGCATGCTTTAATGACGGTTCTTTTGTTCATGTTCAGTTTTGCCATGCAAGCGCAACATTCGGAGCATGACGGTCACCAGCATTCCAATCCTATGGCGATGCCAACGAACATCAATTATTTGGATTCGGTAAAGAAATATGCAGTTCCAGAAATTCAGGCAGAGAAGTTTGGTCGCTTGGTGATTCAAGATGATGGAGGTCGCATGAAGCCTGTCAACACGTTCTCATCAGAGTTGTTGCGAAAAGTTAGTAAAAGCGACACGTATGAAGGTTTAAATGCCGACCAGGTCTTTTTATCCCTAGTTATGTATCCCAGAGCTTGGGAGAATTTACCGTTGATTTATTTGAAAAAAGGCAATGACAGTATTCGTAAAATCATTGGAGTTGATAAAGATGTTAAATACGTTAAGTTCAAAGATTTCATTACTGAAAATGGTATGTACAAACTGTCTCCTTATTTGGATGAAGCCTATAAAACGACCAATCCAAATAATTTTCAAAAGGATTTTGTTGAGGCAGATAAGAAAATCAATTTGTTGTACAGTGCAATGTACGGCGGCATTTTAAAGATATTTCCTGTGCCTAATGACAAAAGCAACAAATGGGTTTCATTTATGGAATTGAACCAAGCGACGGGAACCGATTTGGATAAAATTAAAAATGCTTTTCCTTATTATTTGAATGAGTTGGGACGCGCTTCCAAGACAAAGAATTATACGATGGCCAATACCTTATTAAAAGGTTTGGAAGATTACCAAAAGAAATATGGGAAGGCAGTTCGACCTTCTGAGCAGCAAATTGATTCGGAAATTTTATTGAATAAATACGATGTGTTCCGCAGCTTATTTTGGTTGTACATGTTGGCGGGAAGTATCATGTTGATTCTAACCATCATTCGCATCTTTACCAATAGTCGAATGTTGCGTATTTCCATTAATGCCTTTCATATTTTTATTGGAATATTGTTTGCAACCCACACCGCAGGATTGATTGCCCGTTGGTATGTGTCCGGACATGCTCCTTGGAGTGATGCCTATGAAAGTATGATTTATGTGGCTTGGGCAACAATGTTTTTCAGTTTGGCCTTTGATCGTAAGTCGAAATTGACCGTTGCGGCAGGTACGTTTGTGACTTCCATGATTTTGATGGTGGCGCACATGAGTTGGATGGATCCACAAATTGCCAATTTACAACCTGTATTGAATTCGTATTGGTTAATGATCCACGTTGCGGTAATTGTGATGAGTTATGGTCCGTTTACATTGGGAATGATTTTGGGTATTGTGGCGATGATTTTAATGTTGGCAACCAACGAAAAGAACAAAGAAGTCATGCAGTTGAACATCAAAGAGATTACTTATATCAACGAAATGGCACTAACATTAGGTTTGGTATTATTAACGATAGGTAACTTTTTAGGAGGTCAATGGGCGAATGAAAGTTGGGGTCGTTATTGGGGTTGGGACCCAAAAGAAACCTGGGCATTGATCAGTATTATGGTCTATGCGTTTGTGATTCATGCCCGCTTAGTTCCGGGATTACGTGGATTATTTGCGTTCAACTTCATGAGTGTTTTGGCGTTTGCCTCTATATTAATGACCTATTTTGGGGTAAATTTCCACTTAACAGGAATGCACTCGTATGCTACGGGAGAAAAGCAAAACGTAGATATTTACATTCGCATATTTGTAATCTTTATGGTATTTGCAGGAATTGTTTACTGGCGGTACCGCAAGGTTTCAAAATAAATAGAAAACAGTAAGAAATAAAAAAGGTTCGACAATGTATGTCGAACCTTTTTCTGTTTATATGAAAGTTAATTAAAGACTTATACTTTACCCAAGGTATACAATTGCTCCATGGTTGGCGATTTACTACCACCAGCAGGTTCAAGGGTAATTCCGAAGGCTTGTGCATCTCCTGTTCCTTCTACAGCAAATATTTTACCTGGATTTTTTGTGAAATCGTTCAAAAGACCAATACTAGTAGGAGTAAGGGCAGGAACTAATTTCAATGACCAAATTTGGTACACTTTGCCTTTCGGAGGTTCGGGTAGGCCTGAAGCATCTACATAGACTTTTTGGGTTTTTTGATTCCAATAAATCTTGGCAGTAGCATTGGGAGCAGCGGCTTGACCGGCTAGGCTTACCACAGTGTTTTGGCTATCGCGAATGACATCAAGTGCAGCAACAGTTTGTTGTTTCTCTAATTCGAGTTCGACTACCGATTTCTGCAAGGTAGATTTTTCATTTTGAAGAGTGCCAATTTCCGATTGTGCATCGGTTACTTTATTGTATTGAAGAGCAACACCTATCAATAGCGCGACAGAAGCGGCCCACCCTAGGTAAGGTGTAATGCTGCGACGCGAGTTCATTTGTACCACGTTGCCACCACCCAGTTCGAGGCGTTCCTTTATACTTTGGAACACACCTGCTGACAGCGCTGGGGCAATGCTGGAGGACAGATTGATGACCGATTTTTCAATCGATACGATTTCGTTGAGAACCGTACTGTCTTTCTTGGACAGTGCAGCAATCTCGGCAGATTCATTTTCGGGTAAAGCCCCGTAAACGTATAATTCGAGATCACCGGATTCGATTATTTCTTTTGAATTCATGATACGTTCAAATAAGTTCTTAAATCATTGATACACGTGCGGTTTTGTGTTTTTACTGTACCAATTGGAATTTCTAGTTCTTCGGAAGCTTCCTGTTGGGTATAACCCTGGAAGAACAAGAGTTCTAACAATTGGATACATTTAGGTTTCAACTTTTTAATGAAATCCTTAATACCAATAGTATCAATGCGACTGTTCATTCGACTGTTGTCTCCAACCATATATACGAAGTTGTCGACATCTAGGTTTTTCTTGCTGTTATTGTACCCCTTCGAACGAAGTTTGTCAATGGCCGTATTACGGGCAATGTTTAAAATCCACGTATAAAACCGACCTTTGGAGTCGTTATACGAATCGATGTTTTTCCAGATTTTTACGAATGCTTCTTGAAGGACGTCTTCTGCTTCTTCACTATCCTTAATTAGGTTAGAGATAACAGCAAAAAGACTCTTCGAATACATGTCGTACATGGCTGTGAAAGCGCGCTCATCTTTGTTCAAGAGTAGCGGAATCAATTGTTCCTGTGTCATGTGTTAACAAGTTAGTTCAACAAAATTTTTATTCAGAGTGTCAGTATATACGGACTAATTGACTCTATGGTTTTATTTCACACCGAAAAATTAACACATTTTTATTGAATGTACACTATAGTGTTGAATTTTTTTAGATTAATTTTAGACAAAAATTGAAATATGAATTTAAAAATAGTAGCAACAGCATTAATTTTTAGCTTGTTATCTTGTAAAAACAATGATACGGTAATGGCTGAAAATACTTCAAATTTTGTAGAAGATACTCCTATGGTAGCACGTGAATCGATTTATCAGTTTAAAGTTGAAGATTTAGAAGGCAATACGTTTGACTTTTCTTCATTAAAAGGAAAGAAAATTTTGGTGGTAAACACAGCCTCTAAATGTGGATTAACACCACAATATAAAGAATTAGAAGCTTTGTATAAACAGTATAAAGACAAAAATTTTGTGATTGTAGGTTTTCCAGCCAATAATTTTGGACAACAAGAACCGGGAAGTAATCAAGAGATTGCCACATTTTGTCAAAAGAATTACGGCGTTACATTTCCTATGATGGCGAAAGTTTCGGTAAAAGGGGAGGACATGTGTGCAATGTATCAGTTCTTGACCCAAAAATCCCGCAACGGTTTGCAAGACAGTCAGGTGGAATGGAATTTTCAGAAGTATTTGATTGGAACAGACGGTCATTTAGAAAAAGTAATCGCTCCGCAAGTTACCCCGATGGATGCACAAATTGTCGATTGGATCAAAAAATAATACATTTCCCTCCTTGTGAGGGATTTTTTTTTGAATAGTGTTGAATAAAAATCCGTACTTTTACCACCCAAACAGCACACTTCACTATGAGTCAAAAAGTCTTACTCAATTCGAAAGAAGTACATATCATCCTGCATCGTTTGGCTTGTCAGTTAATCGAAAAACACCTTGATTTTAGTTCTACCTTATTAATAGGTTTACAGCCACGTGGCCGCTATTTGGCAGAACGTATTGCTAAACTATTGCGCGAAGAATACCAAGTCAAGGATTTGCGATTGGGATTTTTGGATAGTACTTTTTTTCGGGATGATTTTCGACGAGGAGATAAAACATTAGAAGCTAACAAAACACAAATTGAATTTTTAGTTGAAGATCAAAAAGTAGTTTTGATAGACGATGTTTTATTTACGGGGCGCAGTATTAATGCGGCATTAACAGCGATTCAATCCTTTGGTCGTCCAACCGAAGTTGAATTGCTTACGCTTATTGACCGTCGATTTAGTCGTCATTTACCCATACAACCTGATTATCGAGGTCGTCAAGTTGATGCCATCAACCATGAAAAGGTAAAGGTTTGTTGGATGGAGAATGAAGGGGAAGATGCCGTCTATTTGGTTACACAACACTAAACTACAACACAATGTCTGAACTTTCCGTAAATCACCTGCTCGGTATCAAATATCTTAAGGAAGAGGATATTCAATTGATTTTTGAAACGGCAGATCATTTTAAAGAAGTCATCAACCGTCCCATAAAGAAAGTACCTTCACTTCGGGATATAACGATTGCCAATATCTTTTTTGAAAATAGTACCCGAACCAAGTTGTCATTTGAGTTGGCACAAAAGCGTTTATCTGCTGATGTCATTAGTTTCTCTGCGGCTCAATCTTCGGTTAAAAAGGGTGAAACGTTAATAGATACTGTCAATAATATATTAGCGATGAAAGTGGATATGGTGGTTATGCGCCATTCTCATCCAGGTGCCGCTTATTTTCTATCACAGCATGTCAAAGCAAGTATTGTCAATGCGGGTGATGGCGCTCATGAACATCCAACACAAGCCTTATTGGATAGTTATTCTATTCGGGAACGATTGGGTGATGTTGCTGGAAAAAAAGTAGTAATCGTTGGGGATATTCTGCATTCACGTGTAGCTTTATCCAATATTTTTGCGTTGCAAATGCAAGGTGCAGAAGTTCGCGTATGTGGCCCCAAAACCTTACTCCCGAAATACGTGGAAAGTTTGGGTGTAAAGGTAGAATCCAATTTGCGAGAAGCTTTAGAATGGTGTGATGTAGCCAATATGTTGCGAATTCAAAATGAGCGTTTGGATGTGACCTATTTTCCATCGACTCGGGAATATGTACAGCAATTCGGACTTACCCAAGAACTATTAAATTCACTCAATAAAGAAATTGTAATCATGCACCCCGGACCGATAAACCGGGGGGTTGAAATCACTTCAGAAGTGGCCGATGGACCGCATTCAGTGATTTTGGATCAAGTTGAAAATGGCGTTGCTGTGCGAATGGCGGTCATTTATTTATTAGCATCAAAAATTAAATAACCTATGAAAGTTGAGGTCAAAGGACATACAACCGTATTGAAAAACACTGCAGAAGATGTGGCAGCGTTTTGTGAGAAAGTAACGCATGAACACAGTCAATTTGCCACCCAAAATTTGATAATAGATTTAACCCATGTGACCACAACATTGGCTGATATTAAAATGTTTTCAACCTTATCTAAAACCCATAGAAAAGGAAAAAAATCAATGGTTATTGTTGCTCATGATTTGGATTTTAATGCAGTTCCAAGTCAGTTGCATGTAGTACCTTCATTACAAGAAGCACATGATATTATAGAAATGGAGGAGATTGAACGCGATTTAGGATTTTAAAAATGAATAACAAGACTTTTATTTATATCTATACAGTTGTACTTTTTGTATTGACTTTTTTGTTTGTGCGCCGTTTTTTTGGAAATTTAAAAACAGGTGATTTTGAATATGTTAAATTAGCGGTGAATTTAGGTATCGTAATCGTACTAATTCTCAAAATTGTTCGATTAGGTAAAATTGAAAATCAAAAAACAGAAGAATAGTTGAAACTTACCATACTTGGTTGTTATGCTGCCACGCCGCGCACTTTATCCAATCCGACTTCGCAGGTTTTGGAAATCAAGAATCATGTTTTTTTGATTGATTGTGCCGAAGGAACCCAAGTCCAATTGCGCAAGAGCAAAGTAAAGTTTTCCAAAATCAATCATATTTTTATTTCCCATTTGCATGGCGATCACTTTTATGGATTGGTCGGTTTAATTTCGACCTTCATGCTCTTAAATAGGGATAGTGATTTGCACGTATATGGTCCGAAAGGCATTAAAGAGATAATACTATTACAATTGCGCGCATCGGGATCATATACCGGTTACAGTTTGTTTTTTCACGAATTGGAATCCAAATCATCAGAAGTAATTTTCGAAGATGAAAAAGTTTGTGTTTCCACAATACCCTTGAACCACCGCATTTACACCAACGGCTATTTATTCGAAGAAAAAAATAATGAGCGTAAATTGAATATTGCGGCGGTTGAGGACTATGCAATTGACAAAGTGTATTACAATAAAATAAAATACGGTGGCGACATTACCCTGGAGGATGGTCGGGTTATCCCAAATACTGAATTGAGTTTTGATCCAGCAGTTGCACGAAGATATGCCTATTGCAGCGATACTTTGTATGATGAACGGATTATCCCAATCATTGAAGGAGTCGATTTATTGTATCATGAAAGTACATTTTTAGAAAAAGAGGCCCATTTGGCCGAAAAGACAATGCACTCTACAGCCAAACAAGCCGCAACGATTGCTTTAAAAGCAAACGTACGACAATTGGCTTTGGGTCATTATTCAACACGTTACGGTTCGATTGACGGATTTCAAGAAGAAGCCGAGACTATTTTTCCGAAGGTTTGGTTAGCCGATGATGGAAAGGAGTTCGAAATTCCGTTGCGTTAATATTACTTCCCATACTTTTACCGTAATTTAGTACGCAAATTGACGTATTATGAAAGATCTAGGTAATTACCGTAAATCATATGATAAAAGCGAACTTTTGGAGTCACAACTTCCAGAAGATCCCATTAATTTATTTCACCGCTGGTTTCATGAAACCGAAGACTTTGGCGGTGTCGATGAAGTCAATGCTATGACTGTAGCTTCTATCGGACTCGATGGATATCCGAAGTCGCGCGTGGTGCTATTAAAAAAATTCAACGAAGAAGGATTTATTTTTTACACCAATTATAATTCCGAAAAGGGGAGAGCCTTGGAAGTTCATCCGCAGGTTTGTTTGTCCTTTTTTTGGCCAAGTATCGAACGTCAGGTAATAATAAAAGGAAATGCGGAGAAAACATCGGAAATCGTTTCAGATAATTATTTTGACAGTCGTCCCGACGGGAGTAAGTTGGGCGCCATCGTTTCACCACAAAGTGAAGTAATTCCTTCCCGCAGTTTTTTAGAAGCCAATCTACAACAATTAGAAAAAGAATATGAAGGACTATCTATACCACGTCCATCACATTGGGGTGGTTATTTAGTTCGACCAATCTCTGTCGAGTTTTGGCAAGGGCGACCCAATCGCCTTCATGATCGCATACGGTACATTTTGTGTGATGATTATTCATGGAAAATTGAACGATTAGCGCCTTAATTGTAGGAAAATTACATCATAAAAATAATATTAAATGTAGTTTGTCGATTTTATTTGTCATTTCGACGGTATAGTAGTAAGTTTGGATAACCAAATCAAAACAACGTTCATCAATTATTAACTGACAAGATATTTGCCCCACATCTATCGGTCAAAACTTAACCTACTACTATGAAAGCAAAACTACTTCGTTTGTTTATGCCAATCGCTTTGGTATTTACTTTAGTATCGTGCTCAAAAGAAGATCAAATTGATCCTGAATTGGAAAATGCCCGTTTAGTAACTAACTACGACTACACGGAAGAAGAGCTTAAACTGGCGAACTTAATCAATGAGTACCGTGCCAGTGTAGGGTTAAATCAATTGGAAATTGTAAATCACATTTCCTACAAATCATTAGAACATAACGAATACATGATCGACAATAATGTTGTAAATCATGATTATTTCGAATCTCGTGCAAATAATATCAAGTATTTATTAGGAGCAGTTAGAGTAGGAGAAAATATTGCATTTAATTTTTCTACTCCAGCTTCAGCCTTATATGCTTGGAAAAATAGTCCGGGACATAAAGCGAACTTGGAAGGTGATTATACGCATTTTGGTGTGTCAATTACAATAAATCCAGTTACAGGTAAAAAATATTATACCAACATGTTTATGAAGAAATAATTGATTTATAGTTTTGTTTGATTTTGAAAAAGGCCACCTTTCGGGGTGGTTTTTTGTTTTGTATCAATTGCGTGATTTTGCTATTGAAATTACCTTTTTTAGCGCTCATCAAAATGGTAGTCATACAATTTATTGTTTTGGATTTTGAAGGCTGTGAAGGCTCTTTTTTTAGTCATTAATGAAAAAGATTTGACATAAAATAAAAATTGGTTTGAAGTAATGATCGATTATTCGCAATGATTCTTTTACTACAAATCTATTTTAAGATTCAGATATAGTCGAAGTAAAGCATTTTAAAATGACTAGATTCTGTTCTAAATGCTTTCTCCTTTATTCGTTCCCTCTTATTAGTAATTACTTGTTTGATGAAATAATAGTTTTATAACTAGATTGTACAAATGAACATTTTAGGTAAATAGGACGTCGATTTAGGACGTTCATTCAACGATCGAAAAGAAAAGCAAGTCTATAACTTGTTTTGAACTTGGTTTAAGTAATTGTAATTAAAGACTAACTTTTTTATATAAAAGAAAAACGCCCCACTTTGCAGTGAGGCGTTCTCGGGTTTAAACAATTTATAATGTAGATTATAATTTGGTAATGATGAATTCAGAACGACGGTTGGCTTGGTGTTGCTCTTCAGTACATTCTGATTTGTTGGTTGGTTCACAAGCACAATCGTTAACTAATTGCGATTCACCGTAGCCTTTACCTGTTAGTCGAGAAGCAGCAACTCCATTTTTAATTAACCAAGCAATGGTTGATTTTGCTCTTCGATCAGATAATGAAGCATTGTATTTAGCCGTTTGACGACAGTCAGTATGCGAACGAACATCAATCTCCATAGTAGGATATTGTTTCATTACATCCAAAATTTTAGCCAATTCAACAGCAGCATCAGGACGAATGTTAGATTTGTCTAAGTCGAAGTATATGATTTTTATACCAAATGCTTTTGCTAAATCATCACCAGGTTGAACTGGTTTAACAGTACGTTCCATAGTTACAGGTACAAATGTTTTACCGGTTTCGTTAGCTGTCATAACAGGAGTATCCACTGTATTGTATTCAGGTAATGATGTTTTTACATAGAACTTCGTTTCACAATCTTGAGTTCCAAAGTCAAATTTACCTTCTGCATCGGTTTTCATTTCTTTAACTACTTTGAAGTTTTGATCTTGTAAAACAACAGTAACACCAGCGAGAGGTTTACCATTTTCTACATCGGTAACAATACCATGAATGGCTTGTTCACAATCTACCAAACGAGTGTTTTCTTTAAAACGGTAAATGTCGTCATTTCCATTTCCACCTTCGCGGTTAGAAGAAACATAACCAGTACGGTCTTTTTCATTTATTAAATAAGCAAAATCATCTTTTGGACTATTGATAGGTTCACCTACATTGTGTACACGTTTAAACGAACCATCTTTTTGAACTTTGGCATAAAACACGTCCAAACCTCCTAATCCAGGATGACCATCAGAGGCAAAATAGAATTCACCCTCTGAAGTAATCATTGGGAAACTTTCTCTTCCTTCAGTATTGATTACATCACCAAGGTTGGTTGGAGTACCAAAAGTGCCATCTCCATTAATACTTACTTTAAAGATATCAGAAGCCCCTTTAGTACCTGGCATATCAGAAACAAAATAGAGTGTTTTTTCATCTGCACTTAAAGCGGGATGAGCAGTTTGGTAGTCGTTACTATTAAAAGGTAATTCTTTAATGTTAGTCCATTTTCCGTTTTCGAATGTTGCGGAATAAATTTTCAATAGTGTCGAACCTTTGCTATTTTTTTCACGTTTGTCCAAGAAACTATTTCGTGTAAAGTAAATAGTCTTTCCGTCTTTAGTGAAAGCACAGGTAGATTCATTAACTCGAGTGTTCAAGCCTGCATCATAACGTTTAGGATTAGATAATGCACCTTGTTCACCGATATCAGCGGTATATAAATTGGTAAAACTTTCACCTGTCCAAGTATGTTTACGTTTTCCTAAGCTTCCGGTATCACGCGCTGAAGTAAATACTAGTTTTTTATCATAGTAAGCGGCACCATAATCGGAGTATTCAGAATTGATACCAGCATTTTCTAAAGTATACCTTCCAGAGTTTTTCTTGATTTGAGCTAAATAATCTTTTTGAGAAGCGGCTAACTTTGCGCGTTGATCATTTCCGCTTTTTTGATTGAATTTAGCCATCATCTCATCAGCTTTAGCATAATCTTTGTTTGCTTTTAGCGACTGAGCATAACGGTAGTAATATTCTGGAGCTACATCTTGTGTAAAGGCAAATAATTCGCCATACCATTTTGCTGCATTAGTTAGATCTCCTTTGTAGTAGTAAGAGTCTCCTAATTTTTGCAGCATATCCTGAGATTTATACCCTTTTGCAAAAATACGTTCATAGGTTTGAATCGCATCAACATAGGCATAGTTATCAAACTGCTTGTTGGCTTTAGCTTCTTTTTTAGTTTGAGCCGAAAGACTTCCACAAGATGCTAAGGCGATCAAAGCGATATGTAATAATCTGTTTTTCATGGTTGCTGATAATTATATTAGAAGAATCTTGGTGAAACAATACGATCATCACGTTTGAATAACTCAAAACGTAAAAATATTTCGTGAGAACCTGAGTTGTAGTTAGCTAAGCGAGTAGTTTCTAAATCGTATCCATACCCTACAAATAAACCGTCTGTGATTTGGAAACCAGCCATTGCACTCATCGCAGCACCCCATCTCCAAGCGGCACCAAGCGTAAGTTTGTCATTAATTAAGAAGTTTCCAGAAACATCCAATTGTAAAGGTGCACCTTCAACTACTTTTGATAAAAAGGCGGGTTTAAATTTTAAGCTTGGTGATAA
>CAYNDK010000090.1:0-11293 GCA_964395965.1 uncultured Flavobacterium sp. | reverse complement strand
TAAAACTCTACCTTGTGGACCATAAAATCCGCCTGCCGTTCCCGTAAATCCTTTGTGTATTTGATCACTTTCAATTCGCTTTTCTAATGTTTCAGAAGCTTTAATCACATAAGGACGACCTTTACGTAGGTCCCAATTGGTTTGTTGGATAAAAGCATCTTCGATATTTTTTTCAGAAATGTCGTCAATTAAATAGGAGCGAAGCATGTTGTCCAAACCCAAACCAAATTTACTCATGACAAAACTATCGACAGGAATGTCAGCTTGTAACGAACCTGAAGTTCCAATTCGAATAATATTCAAGGAAGTTAATTCCTCTTTGACTGTTCGCGTCGCCAAGTCAATATTAACAAGAGCGTCCAGTTCATTCATTACGATGTCAATGTTGTCCGGACCGATCCCCGTGGACATTACCGTCATGCGTTTGCCTTTGAAGTAGCCAGTTTGGGTTTTAAATTCACGTTTTTGTTGCGAAAATTCGATACGGTCAAAATGTTGGGTAATTTTTTCCACGCGGTTTTGATCTCCCACAAAAATAATGTCGTGGGCAATATGTTCGGGAAGTAAGTTTAAATGGTAAACACTTCCATCAGGATTTAATATTAATTCAGATGAAGCAATCATCGGTTTTTGTAATTAGTGACCTGCCTATGCCGGCAGTCAGGTTAGTAAATAGTGACAGGTTTTTGATTAGAAAGACAATTTATAATGCATCATTGTTAATTTCCAATTTTTCTTATCCTCCCACGCGTTTGACTTTAAAGCCTTTATCTTTTAATAGATTCATAATTTTATCGCGATAGTCACCTTGAATGATAATCGCGCCGTCTTTGAAGCTCCCACCCACGCTTAATTTGGTTTTGATTTCTTTGGCTAAGATTTTAAAATCTTCATCTTCACCTTCATAACCTTCAATTATGGTAGTTGGTTTTCCTTTACGCTTTTCATATTTACAAATCATCGGTTCTTTCTGAACATACAATTCATGTTCTTGCGGTTCTTCGGGTTCCGGATCGGAAGCAATATGATCGGGAAAAAGTTTTTTTAATTGTTCTTCAAGATTACTCATAATTTGAACTACAAATAGATAAATGGGATACTCAATATTTTTTAAAAATCAAATTCCAAATCCCAACAGTACATTGGAATTTGGAATTTCAGTTTTGGAAATTTTATTTCCTTATTTTTTTATCAATCCTAATTCCACCAAACGTTCATTTAAGAAATCGCCCGCTGTAATGTCTTCATACAATTTCGGATTGTTCTCATCGATACATTGCGGCAAACAATCCAATTTCATATCACTCACAGGATGCATGAAAAAAGGAATCGAGAAACGCGAAGTTCCCCACAATTCACGCGGTGGATTAACCACTTGGTGAATAGTTGATTTTAATTTATTATTTGTGTGACGCGATAACATGTCGCCTACATTTATCATCAATTCATCGTCTTGTGCAATGGCATCAATCCATTGACCTTCATGGTTTTGAACTTGTAGTCCTTTGCCTTGCGCACCCATTAAAAGTGTAATCAAATTGATGTCTCCATGAGCAGCTGCACGAACAGCTCCGTCTTTTGGTTCATCGGTAATAGGAGGGTAGTGGATAGGACGTAAAATACTGTTTCCGTCTTTGATGTAATTGTCAAAATAGAATTCGTCTAATCCAATATGTAAAGCCAATGCTCGCAATACATAAACGCCTGTTTTTTCTAGCATTTGATAGGCTTGTTTACCTACAGTATTGAATTTCGGTAATTCCTCAACGATTACATTGTCGGGATATTCACCTTCCCATTTCGAGCCTTCGCTCACATACTGGCCAAAATGCCAAAATTCTTTCAAATCTCCAGCGGAACGACCCTTGGCATGTTCTTTTCCAAAAGAAACATAACCACGCTGACCTCCAATTCCTGGAATCTCATATTTTGCTTTGGTTTCCAATGGAAGATTGAAGAAGTTGCGCACTTCATCATACAATTCTCCCACCAATTGATCATCAAGAAAATGACCTTTTAATGCTACGAAGCCAATTTCTTCGTAGGCTTTGCCGATTTCATTTACAAATTTTTGTTTACGTGCCGGATCATCCGACAGGAAATCACGTAAGTCAACACTTGGAATTTGTTGCATACTAAACATTTTTTGTTAATAACTTAAACGCTGTGAAATCAAAGCGCAACTACAAATGTAAGACATTTAACCAATTCTCGACTAAAAGTTATCAACACTCATTGATTTTTGATTTAAGCAATATTTAAGCCTATAACATTTTGTATTTAATTGAGGGTGAAGTAATTTTGGTTGAACGCTAAAATAAATGATTATGAAAAAACACTACACACTTACTTTTTTGCTTTTTAATGCCTTGCTCTTTGCGCAAACAGGATCTTTGTGTACAAACCCCAATGTGATTACTGCTTTACCGTATACAACTTCCGATAACACAGCAAATTATGCGGATAATTATGATCCGCAAACAACAACGCATCCCACTTGTTCCACAACGACTTTTGGTAATTATTATCATGGCGGGAATGATGTTATTTATGCATACACACCCACAAGTAACCAAACATTGAAAATTGAAATTCCAAGTGCGCTGGGTTGGACTGGAATGTTTGTCTATACCGATTGTGCCAATATTGGAGTGCAATATGCCGCATGTGCTACAGGTTCGGCAGCAGGAGCAAGAACCATTAATAATTTTGCTGTGAATGCAGGTCAAACCTATTACATTTATATTTCAAGTTGGCCAGCACCTCAAACAGTAACCTACACACTCAACGTGTCTGAAGTTGTTTTAGGTATTGATACGGTAGATTTCAATTCATTATTAGAAATTTATCCAAATCCTGCAGAGAACGAATTGAATTTTAATACCGATGCTGCACTATCTCATGCATTGGTTTACAATGTAAACGGTCAAGTTTTATTGCAAGCGTCATTACAAAATAAAAAAATGGAAATTTCATCACTTCCTTCTGGATTTTATGTTGTCGAAGTGCATCAAGCCGATGGAATTCGAAAAGTTCAACGATTTGTAAAAAAATAATTTCATCGAAAATGATAATCAAAAGCACACGATTTGCGTGTGCTTTTTTTATGCTAAAAACGACTTGAAATCCCTTTTAGTTTTAGTACATTTGGCACCACAAACCACAAACTGAACACATGAATTTTAATCGTCACGATTTATCCAATGAAGTCTTGTTGGATTTATATAAAAGATTATTAAAGCCGCGATTAATAGAGGAAAAAATGCTCATTTTATTGCGTCAAGGAAAAGTATCCAAATGGTTCTCTGGCATCGGACAAGAAGCGATCTCAGTTGGAATCACCGCAGCATTAGACAAAGACGAATACATTCTTCCGATGCACCGCAACTTAGGCGTTTTCACCGGTCGCGATATTCCGTTACACAAGTTATTCTCGCAATGGCAAGGCAAAAAATCAGGTTTTACCAAAGGCCGTGATCGCAGTTTCCACTTTGGAACGCAAGAATACAAAATCATCGGAATGATTTCGCATTTAGGTCCGCAAATGGGCGTTGCCGACGGAATCGCTTTAGCCAATAAATTAAAGAAAAACGGGAAAGTAACCGCTGTTTTTACCGGAGAAGGCGCCACTTCTGAGGGCGATTTTCACGAAGCCTTAAATATCGCAGCCGTTTGGGACTTACCCGTACTTTTCGTTATTGAAAACAACGGCTACGGTTTGTCTACACCTACCAACGAACAATACCGTTGTGAAAACCTGGCCGATAAAGGCATCGGGTACGGCATGGAAAGTCATATTCTCGATGGGAATAATATCTTGGAAGTGTATACCAAGATTGCCGAATTGAAAGCATCATTAGCTGAAAATCCGCGTCCCGTTTTATTGGAATTTAAAACCTTCCGTATGCGCGGTCATGAAGAAGCGAGTGGTACCAAATACGTGCCCCAAGAACTAATGGACATGTGGGCGATTAAAGATCCGATAGCCAACTACCAAGCCTATTTGAAACAAGAAGGTGTTCTCACCGATGAACAAGACGAAGCTTTCCGCGCAGCTATCAAACAAGAAATCGATAGCCATTGGGCCATTACGCAGGCCGAGCCGGACTTTATAGCCAATTTAGAAGAAGAATTAGGTGACATGTACGAACCTTTTGATTATCAAGAAGTAAGTCCGTCAACCGAAAAAGAAAATATACGGGTAATTGACGCCATTTCAGGCTCCTTACGCGAATCCATGGAACGCCATCCTAATTTGGTAATCATGGGTCAAGACATTGCCGAATACGGTGGAGCATTTAAAATCACAGACGGATTTGTCGCGCAATTCGGTAAAGACCGCGTACGCAATACGCCCATCTGTGAAAGCGCTGTCGTTTCAGCTGCTAACGGTTTGTCCATCAACGGATTTAAAGCAGTGGTCGAAATGCAGTTTGCCGATTTCGTGTCCACTGGATTCAATCCCATCGTGAATCTTTTGGCCAAACAACATTACCGCTGGGGTGAAAAATCGGATGTAGTGGTGCGCATGCCCTGTGGCGGCGGAACGCAGGCCGGACCTTTCCACTCGCAAACCAATGAGGCGTGGTTTACCAAAACGCCAGGTTTAAAAGTGGTTTATCCCGCATTTCCCTATGACGCCAAAGGATTGTTGAATACGGCCATCAACGACCCGAATCCGGTGCTATTTTTCGAACACAAATTGCTATACCGCAGCATTTACCAAGATGTTCCAAAAGACTATTTTACCTTACCTTTTGGGAAAGCATCGTTGTTGCGCGAAGGTTCGCAAGTGACAATCATTACGTTTGGTGCCGGCGTACATTGGGCCATCGAGTTGTTGGATAAACATCCTGAAATTAGTGCCGACTTGATCGATTTACGTTCGTTGCAACCCCTCGATACTGAAGCCATTTTGAACTCGGTGAAGAAAACCAATCGCGCGATAATTTTACAAGAAGATACGTTGTTTGGCGGGATTGCTAGCGATATTTCGGCCTTAATTATGGAGCAAGCTTTCGAACATTTGGATGCGCCCGTGCAACGGGTTGGAAGTCTTGAAACCGCCATTCCGTTTATGAAAACTTTGGAAGATCAATATTTACCTAAGGCACGCTTTGAAACGGCATTAAAGGAATTGATTGCCTATTAATTTTTTGGAGCTATTTCCTGCTGTCCGCTGTATCTCACTCCGTAAACTCCGTGAGGATGCCGCTTCCATCAGGGCTAAATAGTGCAAAAATTCAAGAATAGTGAACCTAACTGCCCCGAGTAGTTAGGTTTTTTTATGCGGTCAAATATTGTTTTAAACTGATACGTAAAATATAGTTCCAACCCGCTTCAAATTCACTGCAATCAAAATCATTATTTTCTTGTTCAAACGATGAAATGCCGCTGTGTGTGAGTTGTAACAACGTGCCTTTTGCTGTAGCAGTCAATTCAAAACTGACTTCAGAAATCCCTTTAAAACCAACATACAACCAGCTGTAAGTAAGTAGTTTGTTTGGAATCACTTCAAGTACAGTGCAACGGTGTAAATACTGCATGTTTTCATCTTTACCACCATAAAATTCGAAAGTAAATCCCGGTTCAGCACGAAATTCTTTTAGATTGAAATACCAATATTTCATGTGATTAACCTCGGTGAGCGCTTGCCAAACAACAGCTGGAGTGACGGGGTAAATTTCTGAAACACGAATTGTGGAAGCCATTTCGTTATGATTTTATCCTTTAAAATTAATCAAATTTTTAGTACAAAACCAATTGATATTGTGCTTTTTCGCATTTCGACTATATTTGTGCTCTAATTCTGTTTTTGTGAATTCGACCAATAAACTCAAAATATTCAATGATCCGATTTACGGATTTATTTCGATACCCAATTCGCTGGTTTTTGACCTCATTCAACACCCTTACTTTCAACGGTTACGTCGTATTTCCCAGATGGGTTTGTCCTATTTAGTTTATCCGGGCGCTCATCACACCCGTTTTCATCATGCGTTGGGCTGTATGCACATTATGCAAAAAGCGGTGGAAACCTTAAAATACAAAGGTGTGGCAATTTCAGACGAGGAAGAAACGGCATTATATATTGCTATTTTATTACATGATATTGGTCATGGCCCTTTCTCTCATGCGATGGAGCACAGTATTGTGGAAGCGATACATCATGAAGAAATTTCACTGCGTTTTATGGATGCCTTGAATGAACAGTTTGACGGACAATTAAGTTTGGCAATTCAAATTTTTAAAGGCGAATACCACCGTAAATTCATGCTACAATTGATTTCAAGTCAGTTGGACATGGACCGCATGGATTATTTAAAACGCGACAGTTTTTACAGTGGAGTAGCCGAAGGAAACATCAACAGCGATCGATTGATCCAAATGATGAATGTAGCGGATGATAATTTAGTCATAGAAGACAAAGCAATTTATTCGGTAGAGAAATTCTTGATGGCTCGGCGATTAATGTATTGGCAAGCCTATTTGCATAAAACTTCAGTGGTAGCCGAACTGATTTTAACCAAAATACTAAAACGCGCCAAAGAATTAACCCAAAAAGGAATTGTTTTGCCGTGTAGCGAACCCTTGTACTTTTTTTTACAACATAAAATCACACACGATACTTTTGATTTAGCAACCCTTGAAAAGTTTGCATTATTGGATGATTATGACGTAATGGGAGCCATAAAATCTTGGCAATTTACAGATGATTTTGTATTATCTAGTTTGTGTAAAATGATCATTAATCGTGATTTATTAAAAATTGAAGTGACAGAAGGGAAACCTGTGGCAGATCAATTGCAGGAGTTAAAAACACAGTTGATTTCATTGTATCCGATTTCCGAAAAAGAAGCTGATTATTTTGTTTTTAAAGGGAAATTAAAGAATATTGCTTACAGTAAAGAAAGTGTGCCTATTCGGATATTAAAAAAAGACCGTACTGTCGAAGTATTGGAAGAAACCTCGGAACAATCCCAAGTAAAAGCCATGTCCAAGGCAGTAACTAAGTATTTTATCTGTTATCCAAAAGTATTGAAAGGGTAGCGGGCAGATTGTATTAAATTTTATATTTTTGTCGGAATGAAATTTACAGCAGAACAAATAGCAGGTATTTTGGGCGGAGAAGTTGTGGGAAACCCCAACGTTGAAGTTTACAAGCTAGCCAAAATCGAAGAAGGGACAGAAGGTTCACTTTCGTTTTTAGCCAATCCCAAATACCAAAACTATATCTATACGACCCAAGCTTCAATTACAATTGTAAATCAAACCTTTGAACCTGAGCAAGCTATAACGACAACTTTAATCAAGGTTGAAGATGCTTACAAATCATTTTCAAAGTTATTGGAATACTACAATCAAGTAAAATTAATGAAATCTGGAATTGAACAACCTTCCGTTATTTCAGAGCATGTAACCTATGGAGAGCATTTGTATTTGGGTAGTTTTTCCTATATAGGTAAAAATGTAACGATTGGAAACAATGTGAAAATTTACCCCAATTCATTCATCGGTGACAATGTTACGATTGGTGATAATTGTGTTCTTTTTGCTGGAGTAAGAATTTATTCTGAGACAGAAATAGGAAACAATTGTACAATTCACTCTGGTGTGATTGTTGGATCTGATGGTTTTGGATTTGCACCTTCTGAAGATGGTACTTACAGTAAAATTCCACAAATTGGTAATGTGATACTTGAAGATAATGTCGAAGTTGGAGCCTGTACAACGATTGATAGAGCTACTTTAGGTTCGACAATAATCCGTAAAGGTGTAAAATTGGACAACCAAATTCAAATTGCTCACAATGTCGAAATAGGAGAAAACACGGTTATCGCCTCGCAAACAGGTATTGCTGGATCAACCAAAATTGGTAAAAATTGTATGATTGGTGGCCAAGTTGGAATTGTTGGTCATATTACGATTGGGAATAATGTTCGCATTCAAGCACAATCGGGAATTGGAAAAAGTATTGCCGATGGTGAAACCATTCAAGGAAGTCCAGCCTTTAACTATGGAGATTGGAATAAATCCTATGTTCATTTCCGAAACTTGCCCAAGATTGTGGCGGATGTGAATGAATTAAAAAAGAAATTATAAGCTAAACTGAAAATAAACGAACCATGGTTAAACAAAAAACCATTCAATCTGAAATTACCCTAACCGGTGTGGGGTTGCATACTGGAAAAGAAGTTACAATGACCCTAAAGCCGGCTCCTGTAAATAATGGATTTACTTTTGTCCGTGTAGATTTAGAAGGTTGCCCTGTAATTGAAGCGGATGCTAATTATGTTGTAAATACACAACGAGGAACGAACTTAGAAAAATTAGGAGTTAAAATTCAAACCTCAGAACACGTACTCGCAGCTTGCGTTGGATGTGATTTGGATAACATTATTATTGAGTTGAACGAATCGGAGCCACCAATCATGGATGGTTCTTCCAAATTTTTTGTAGAAGCTATTGAAAAAGCGGGAATCGTTGAACAAGAAGCAGAACGTTATTACTATGTAGTGAAAGAAGTTATTTCCTATGTAGATGAAAATACAGGTAGTGAAATCATTGTGATGCCTTCAGAAGAGTATCAAGTGACAACTATGGTGGATTTTGGAACAAAAGTTTTAGGGACTCAAAATGCAACCTTGAAATCCATGAATGATTTTAAAGTTGAAATTGCTGAGGCGAGAACCTTTAGTTTCCTTCATGAATTAGAAACGTTATTAGATCATGGTCTAATAAAAGGAGGCGATTTAAATAATGCCATTGTTTATGTAGATAAAGAAATATCTGAGAAAACGATGGAAAATTTGAAAAAAGCCTTCGGTAAAGATAACATCTCGGTTAAACCAAATGGAATTTTGGACAACCTTACCCTTCATTATCCAAATGAAGCGGCACGTCATAAACTGCTTGACGTTATTGGTGATTTAGCCCTAATTGGTTGCCGAATCAAAGGAAAAGTGATTGCCAATAAACCGGGTCATTTTGTGAATACCCAATTCGCTAAGAAAATGTCCAAAATTATTAAAATTGAGCAACGTAATCATGTTCCATCCTATGACTTAAATAAAGAGCCATTGATGGATGTAACAAAAATTATGAAAATGTTGCCTCACCGTCCTCCATTTTTATTGGTGGATAAGATTATCGAAATGTCCGATTCTCATGTGGTAGGTTTGAAAAACGTAACCATGAACGAAGACTTTTTCGTAGGACATTTTCCTGGAGCTCCCGTTATGCCTGGTGTATTGATTGTAGAAGCAATGGCACAAACGGGTGGAATTTTGATTTTAAGTTCTGTGCCTGATCCAGAAAATTACCTAACCTATTTTATGAAAATCGATAACGTGAAGTTCAAACATAAAGTGCTTCCGGGTGATACTTTAATTTTTAAATGTGATTTGATTTCTCCGATTCGTCGTGGAATTTGCCACATGCAAGCCAATGCTTATGCTAATGGAAAATTAGTTGCAGAAGCTGAATTAATGGCACAAATTGTTAAAAACCAATAACTATGAATCAACCATTAGCCTACGTACATCCCGGTGCGAAGATTGCCAAAAATGTGGTAATCGAACCTTTTACTACGATACATAATAATGTTGAAATTGGTGAAGGGACGTGGATTGGATCAAACGTAACCATCATGGAAGGAGCGCGCATTGGAAAGAATTGTAATATTTTTCCAGGTGCAGTAATTGCGGCCGTACCGCAGGATTTGAAATTTGGTGGTGAAGATTCGTTAGCAATTATTGGAGACAATACAACCATCCGTGAATTTGTGACGATCAACCGAGGTACTATTGCTTCAGGTCAAACAAAAATTGGAAGTAATTGTTTGATTATGGCTACGGCTCACGTTGCACACGATTGTCATATTGGGGATAACGTTATTATTGTAAACGGAGTAGCTTTGGCAGGTCACGTGGTTGTTGGTAATTTTGCGATTATCGGTGGTCTTGCAGCGGTGCATCAATTTATTCATATTGGCGAACACGCTATGATTTCTGGAGGATCTCTAGTTCGTAAAGATGTACCTCCTTTTACAAAAGCAGCAAAAGAACCACTTTCTTATGTAGGTATAAACTCGGTCGGTTTACGTCGTAGAGGTTTTACAACAGAAAAGATTCGTGAAATTCAGGATATCTATCGAATTTTATATCAAAAAAACTACAATACCTCTCAGGCTGTCGGAATCATTGAAGCAGAAATGGCTGCTTCACCAGAACGTGATGAAATCCTGGATTTTATTCGTAATTCTTCTCGAGGTATTATGAAAGGGTATTCTGGAACATATTAAAAAAACTAAAATTTAACTATATTACAATGGCATCTACTGCAGATATTAGAAACGGACTTTGTATTAAATTCAATCACGATATTTATAAAATCGTTGAGTTCCTTCACGTAAAACCGGGTAAAGGTCCGGCTTTCGTACGAACAAAATTAAAATCGTTAACCAATGGAAAAGTATTAGATAATACCTTTTCAGCGGGACATAAAATTGATGTAGTGCGCGTGGAAACGCATACTTTTCAATATTTGTACAATGAAGGCAATGACTATCACTTCATGAACACAGAATCGTATGAGCAAATCACTTTAAATAAAGATGTATTGGATGCTCCTCAATTCTTAAAAGAAGGAACAAATGTAATGGTGCAAATCAATACAGAAACCGATATGCCTTTATCAGTGGATATGCCTGCTTCAATTATTCTAGAAGTTACTTATGCTGAACCAGGAGTGAAAGGAAATACCGCTACAA
This sequence comes from uncultured Flavobacterium sp., assembly GCA_964395965.1. Classification (GTDB taxonomy): domain Bacteria; phylum Bacteroidota; class Bacteroidia; order Flavobacteriales; family Flavobacteriaceae; genus Flavobacterium. Next base: position 522 of record CAYNDK010000090.1, on the reverse strand, counting down.
ATGCTACAAAACCTGCAACTGTAGAAACGGGTGCAAATGTCAATGTACCTCTTTTCATTAATGAAGGAGATAAAATTAAAATTGATACTGCTTCTGGAGCTTACATCGAAAGGGTAAAAGAATAATACATGAAGTTTCCTAAAACGCATACGTTAAAAGAAATTGCAGAAATCATCGGTTCCTCATTTGTTGGAGCTGATGATTTTCCTGTTGAAGGGATGAATGAAATTCATGTCGTAACGCCCGGTGATATAGTTTTTGTTGATCATCCCAAATACTATGACAAAGCACTTCAATCTGCAGCTACAATTGTATTGATCAATAAACAAGTAGATTGTCCTGAAGGTAAGGCATTGTTGGTATCTGATGATCCATTCCGTGATTTCAATAAACTTACGCGTCATTTTCGTCCTTTTGTCGCAGCTCAGGCTGCTGTATCTCTATCGGCTTCAATAGGAGAAGGTACTGTTATTCAACCTAATTGTTTTATTGGGAACCATGTTGTCATTGGGAAGAATTGTC
>CAYNDK010000089.1:0-11302 GCA_964395965.1 uncultured Flavobacterium sp. | reverse complement strand
GTTGAGGTGTTGTTTTTGGATGAGAATACCGGATTTGCAGCAGGGAATAATAGCACCGGTGCCGTTATCTTAAAAACTACGGATGGGGGTCAAACATGGTCTACTTTATTCAATGATACCATTGCTGGAGAATATGTATGGAAACTTCAGGTTTTGGATGGCAATGCCAACGTACTATTTGGAGCTATAGAAGCGGTTGCTCCTAATAATGGAAAATTAATTAAAACTACAGATGGAGGTCAGACTTGGATTACCAAAGTAGCACCCGAATCTGAAATTCAAGCCGTAGGTTTTGTCGATGAAAACCATGGTTGGATGGGCGGACATGCCACTGGTTTTTATGAAACGACTGATGGAGGAAACACTTGGACCAATACATCCGTTGGTAGTAATTTGAATCGAATTTTTGTGATGAGTCCAAATTTGGCGTATGCCTGTGGTACAACCATTTATAAAATGACACCCAACATGAGTGTGCCTGCCTTTACAGAACACGCACGTATTCCGTTAAACGTTAAAGTTGCACCCCATCCCATCAAAGATAAATTGAATATTGAAATAGACTATTTAGGCGTTGATCATTTAAACTTAGGACTTTATGATGTACAAGGTAAATTAGTCAAAACCCTCATTGTCGATGTTATTGAAAGTGCAGGAAAGAAAAACTACACCTTTGATTTTCCGTATGCAAAAGGCGTGTATTATTTGAATTTACATACCAATACAGGTCGACAATCGGTCAAAATTGTAAAATAGAATAAAAAAAGACAGCCATTACAGCTGTCTTTTTTGTTTATAATTAGGGCAATTTAAAAGGTCACCGTATTTAATGTACTCGTTCCTGAAGTGGTAAACGTTGATTTTAACGTTCCACCTGTTGTGGAATAAGTTCCACCCGTGTAGAGTCCCCATCCCGAACTGTTTCCTACAAAACTTCCGCCAGTGTAGGTTCCCCCGAAATAAATTTGATGACTCGTACTTCCTGCCACATTCGGACTGGAAAAATGAAAATAGTACACCGCATTTTTAGGTTTAAAAGTCGCCAATTCCGCGCCCGCTGCTGTACGAATATGAATTAAAGAAGTTGCGGCTAATTGTGCCGACGATTTGATATACATGGTACGTTGTGTCGAAGTCGCACTGAAATTCTTGGTCATGTTTGAATTCGAACCGGCTGAGATGACAGTCCCCCCGTTCATATTAAACGTTCCATTGAAATCGAATCCCTCTTCGGGCGAACTGGTAGGACCACAAATAATTGATGTTCCTCCAGTAATCGTGATATTTCCGTTACTATCGACTGCATCTTTTCCTGCTACAATTAAAACACCGCCTGTAACGTATAAATGGCTGTTGTCATTGGATTCCGTTCCGCCACTTACCGTACCATACGTACAGTTGATACCATCATTCGAAGCCGTTACATTGGTCACGCCACCTGCAAAAGTAATGATTGGCGCTTCAACACCTTCCCCCATGGCGGTTACCGTTGAAATTGCACTGACGGTGTGCGTTCCGCCATTAACGGTAACTGATGCATCCGAATGGATTCCGTCATCGGTAGAGTTAATCGTAACAGTTCCATTATTCAAAACCAACGCCCCCACAGCTACCATGGTTTTAGGGTGATTGTAATCCGTTCCAGAAACTAGAAAACGCGCTCCAGTGGTCGTAAGATTGATTGTTGGCGAAGAAGAGGCTGTTCCAATGGTCATTGTTCCATCCGATTTTAATCCTTTGCCTCCAGTTCCTGAACAAGAAGTGGTTACTGTTCCGCCACTTATTGTAACATTGGTGTCAGAGGTGATTGCAGCAGCGCCATAGGAATCCAAAACGCCAGTAGTATTAGTGAAGGTTGCGCCATTTCCAGCAAGTGTAACTGAAACCGTTCCTCCAGAAATAGTTATAGCTCCATCCGAAGACAATCCTCTTGCTCCTATAGCCGCGGAAGTTCCCACGATGGTTACAGCTCCGTTGGTAACTTGCACCTGACTCGTCGCTTTAATACCTGTTGGATACCCTGGATTGTTCCCACTTCCTGAAGCGGTTAACACGGTAGCGCCTGATAAGTTGATCGTCGTAGTCCCACCGTTTAGCGCAATAATCCCATCTGCTTTGATTCCTTTTCCGGCTCCTCCTGAATTGGTTAGCGTTAGATTTCCATTAGCAATCGTTACGTTAGCATCGGCTGAAATGTTTTTTCCATCGGATCCCGTATTGGTTAAATTCAGAGTACCACCATTGATGGTCACATTGGTATCGGCAGAGAAAGCAGATGTAGAATAGGAGTCGGCAACTCCTAATGCATTGGTATAATTTGCACCACCACCTGCAGTGGTCACATTGATGGATCCTCCATTTACGATAATTTCACTATTGCTGGAAAATCCTTTTGCCCCCGTTGCCGTTGCCGTTGTAGTAATGGTAAACGTACCGTTGTTGATGGTAATGATTGCATCCGATTTCACAGCTGTGGGATAAGAAGGATCGAAACCTGCCCCTGAAGCCACCAAAACCGTTGCGCCAGAAAGTGTAATGGTAAATGTCCCACCATCAAAAGTGATGTTCCCTTTGGCGCTAATCGCTTTGGATTGTGCCCCAGAAACGGTAGCATTGAAAGTTCCTCCTGTGAAAGTAATTGTATTGGTTCCTGTTTTAAGTGCTTTAACATCAGCTGCTGTTGAGGTAATTGTAAGTGATCCGTTACTTATTGCAATCGCACCATTTCCAGCATCAATTCCATCACTTGAAGAAGTAATGGTTACTGTTCCTCCTGCTTGGGCATAGCCTTCGCTATGAAAACCATCGGTGGCTGCTGCTAACACTGTGACAATTCCATCGCTGATTGAGATCGATGACGAAGTGTTAATACCGTGTTTTTTTAACCCCGTTACTTTTAAAGTTCCTGTATTAGCAACAGTAATCGGTCCGTCCGTGGTGATTGTTCCATTGGCCAAACTGGTTGTGCTGTCCACCAAAGTATTGATGGTGTTGGGTGTTAGTAAAAAGTTTGTTGTTTTACCACCAAGAATTGTAAACGCAGCGCCTGAAGGATTCGTAAGTGTTACATTGTTCAGAACTAAATTTACGTCTTTGTCGGTTGTAAGGGTCAGACTTCCATTTGATGTCGAACCCAAGATGTTGTATTCTAAATTATCAATTCCTGATGTAGCATTTACGGTAACCGTACCAGCAACTGCAGTTATGGTCACACCTTGGTTAGCATACGGATTAATGATGGTGGCATTGTCCGTACCATTATAGATAATGTAAATTTTATCTAAGTTGGTCACCGTGGTTGAAAAATCGATATAATCAATGACTTGCTTTTGAATATCCAAAGAAGTGGTATTCGCGTTCAACTTGATTTTAGCATACGTATTATCCAATTTCACATTTTCAACATCTGAAATGGGTGTGGTATACATTACATTCCCTGAATTATGAACGTTCATTTGCTGTTGGGCCCAACTCAACGACGAAAGTCCCAATACGATTCCTAAAAGTAACTTTTTCATCGTTTTACAAATTTTAGCGTTACACCATTCACTTGAACCAAATAGATTCCAGATTCTAAATTGGAAACGTCAATATTTTGCATGGGGAAGTAGGATCCGTTTTGCAATAACTGACCGTTACTGTTGTATATTTTTACATATAAAATTTCCTCATCAGTGCTGCTGATTTGAATGTATTCCGCACCAGGGTTAGGGAATAAATTCAGCCGAATCGCTGCTGCTGTTTGTTGTGGAGAACTTAAATTATTGGTAAAAGTGATCCGTTGAATAATGGTAACAGGAATACTAGTGGGTTGAGTCACCGTATCGTCAATTTGAATTTGTAAATTATCTCCAGAGAAAAAAAGCTTTCCTGTAGTTTGTACATTGAATTGTTGTTGGGTAGAATCGTAATAGGTGATTACTACGCCTGTTTGCGCAAAATTGGAGCAACAAATAAGCAGTAATCCAATAAGGTACCATTTTCTCATATTTTAGGTTTTGGTTTTACATAGAACAAATGAAATTTTTATTTACTTAAAAGAAAAGTAAATGAGGTAAAGTCTGATATTGTGTCGGTTAAATCGTCAAGGGGTTTTCATTGTATTTATGTAAGATAGGTAAGCCGTATTCGTTTTTACTATTTTTCCAAAATTTTCACAGGGAGCTTTTATCAAATTGTTAAATTTGTGTATCTAATTTTGAAAATAAAACAATATGTATCATTCAAAAATAACCGGTTTGGGGTATTATGTGCCTGACAATGTGGTGACTAATGAGGATTTGTCTAAGTTGATGGATACGAATGATGAATGGATTCAAGAGCGAACCGGAATTAAAGAACGCCGTCATGTGATACGTGGTGAGGATACTACGACATCGATGGGAGTGAAAGCGGCTAAGATTGCGATTGAACGTGCCAAAATTGACAAAGACGAAATTGATTTTATCATTTTTGCCACCTTGAGTCCAGATTACTATTTCCCAGGGCCAGGAGTTTTGGTTCAACGCGATTTAGGGCTGAAAACAGTAGGTGCTTTGGATATCCGAAATCAGTGTTCCGGGTTTGTATATGCGCTGTCTATTGCCGATCAGTATATCAAAACAGGGATGTACAAAAATATTTTAATTATAGGTTCTGAGTTGCATTCGCATGGTTTAGATATGACCACACGGGGACGCGGTGTATCCGTAATTTTTGGCGATGGGGCAGGAGCGGCAATTATCAGTCGTGAAACCGATTTGACCAAAGGAATTCTTTCCACCCATTTGCATTCTGAAGGACAACATGCAGAAGAATTGGCGCTAATTGCACCGGGTATGGGGAAACGTTGGGTGACCGATATTATTCATGAAAATGATCCTAATGATGAATCGTATTTCCCCTATATGAATGGGCAATTTGTGTTTAAAAATGCAGTTGTGCGTTTTACAGAGGTAATTAACGAAGGGTTGCAAGCCAATCAATTGGAGGTGGCCGATATCAATATGTTGATTCCGCATCAAGCTAATTTGCGTATCGCTCAATTCATTCAGCAAAAATTCAGATTAACAGACGATCAAGTCTATAATAATATCATGAAATACGGAAATACGACAGCTGCATCCATTCCCATTGCTTTAACTGAAGCGTGGGAGCAAGGTAAGATAAAAGAAGGCGATTTGGTTGTATTAGCTGCTTTTGGTAGTGGATTCACTTGGGGTAGTGCAATTATCCGTTGGTAATTTTTTTGATAGTAAAAATAAAGAAACCCCGAGATATTCAATCTCGGGGTTTTTTGCAAAATGGGTATTTAACCAACTAATTTCCTTTTTAACTTGGGGCAAAAAAGGCGTTATCTCTTCAAGGCGAAATGCGCTTTAAATTCTTTTTCTTCTCCCTCTTTTTGATAGTTTACGATGAACCAATAGTCGTCTGCAGGCATCTGACTGTTATTGTAGGTTCCATTCCAACCACTGCTTGAAGGTTTGATTTGAGCCAACAATTTTCCATAACGATCATAAATATAGATGAAGGAAACTTCTTGGTCTTTTAAATCACGGATATTCCATGTTTCGTTTGCTCCATCTCCATTAGGTGTAAAGAAATGGGGGTAGTTAACAACAATTGCATTTGTAACCGTTAAACCACAACCATTTTTGTCGCGAACTGTGATGGTATGGAAACCACTCATAACATTGTTAAAAATAGGGCTGTCTTGAAACATTCCATTATCCAATTGATATTCATAATCACCAGTTCCTTGCGTTTCAACTGTGATAGATTGTGTATCTGCAAAGTCTTCATTGATGGTATAAGCGACCACGGCTGGTTCTGATGGAGTTACCGTTATAAATACTTCTTCGGATGGACAACCTGTAGTGTTGTTTGTTGCAATAACACTATAGATTCCTGGAGCAACTGCTGTATAATAGGCACCTGTACCCACTTGTTGTCCTTGTTCGTTGTACCATTTTATGGTATGTGAAGCAGCTGACAATCCACTATTTATAATGTAAGGTTGAATCAACTGATTTTTAAATGTATTGTAACAAATAATACCATCAACAGGAGTAGGTTCTGGTAATTTATTGACTTTAATTTGAATCGCTTTCACATCAAAACAGTCAGGTGCTAAAGTATTGCTCACACGTACATAAACTAAGGTACCTGTTGTTTGTGAAATTGGATTTACATTCGTAGTAGCATCACTTAATTGCGCATGGTAGGTAACAACAAATTCGGGACCTGATTGTGTACCTAACACAATAGGATTGAAAATAGATAGGGCAACATTTAATTGACCATCGTTTGTGCCATCTGTATCACAAAAAGTTCGTGAAGCTACAGGCACAGGCTGCGCTACAGGAGCTGGAACAACGGTTACAATAAAAGAAGTTTCATCACTACAGTTGGGTGTAAATCCTGATTGACCAAATACATAGATGGTTTTTGTTTGAGTAACTACACTTCCAGCGGCAATTTGGCCACCTGTACCATTAGGTCCATTGTAATACTGTCCATTTGTCAATGCAGGTAAAGTATAACTTGAACAAGTCACTACATTGTTGAATTGAGGAACATTGTATAAATTAACTGTAAAGCTTACTTCTGCAAAACAATTTGGATTTCCTCCGGTTTCACTGTAAACGTAGATCGTTTGGTTGGTTGTAATTACATCACCCGCATGTAACAAGGTACCTCCCTTATTACTAGCAGTGTAGTAATCACCAATAGCAAGTGTGGGTAGGGTATACGAACCACAAGTATTTACATTCGCAATCGGATTGATTACAGGCGAAGGAGTAATTGTTACTGTAAAACTACTCTCATTGGTACAGTTAATACGTCCTCCTGACTCAACATAAATATAAATGGTTTGTGTTGAGGTAATTGTTGCACCGGGCATTAATTGTTGACCACCTGCTGTTGGCCCACCACTTACCGTGTAATATTTATTGTTTCCAGGTAAATTGGGTAGTACATAAGAATCACACACAGCAACATCAGTTAATGTATGTGCGTCAATTGTGAAAATGTTAACCGTAAAGCTAGTTTGGTTGGTACAACCGTTATTGTTGGCAAAAATATACAAGGTTTGAGTAGTATGTATCACATCGCCACCATGTAATAGTGTACCCGTACCATTAGGGCCGGTGTAATAATCACCATGCTCCAAGTTGGTTAACACATAGGCATGACAGGCATCAATATCAGATCGTGAATCAACTACTGGAGTAGTATTGATGGTTACATCAAAACTCATTTCATTGATACAACCTCCTTCACCATTTAAGTAAACATAAAGTGTGCGCGAAGTAGTTACTAAATCTCCAGCAAATAAAATATCTCCAGTTCCGCCGGGACCCGTAAAATAGTTTCCATATTGCATTTGAGGTAATTCATACGAATCACAACCCACAGCATTTTGAGGAACTGTTAGTGGAGGTAAATTAATTGTTATCGTAAAATTATAATTGTCTGTACAATTAGGTTGTGACTGACTTACAGCATAAACATAGATTGTTTGTGTTGTATTAATAACAGTTCCTACGGGTAACATCGTTCCTGTTCCCATTGGTCCTGTGAAATAATTACCTGCTTCTAAAGGTGGTAAAGTATACGAAACACATTCAGTAGTAGATGTGGGGAAATTCATACCAATTACAACATTGAATGAAGATTCGCGTGAACAACTTCCACTGGCGTTATAAATATAGATACGTTGTGAAGATGTAATCACATCACCTGGATGCAGCGCTGTACCCTGCCCACCTGATTGCGTGAAATATGAACCCGTCGTTAAAGTGGGTAATGTATACGATGTACAATCAAAAACATCACTTAAAGTAGGTACATTGGCAACATTTACAATGTTCACATTAAAGGGCGTGTCAATGGTACAAAATGGAGGCTCTTGAGAAACAAAATAAAAGTAAATTGTTTGCGAAGTTGTTATCACAGTTCCACCAGGTAATACCATACCACCACCATTGGGTTCAGTGTGGTATTCACCAATAGCTAAAGGAGGTAACGTATAACTATTACAATAATCATTTGTTGGTATCTCAGTTTCTTCTGGTCGGATTATAGTTACTTTGAAAAAAGTCTGACTCGGACAAGAAGGGTAAGTGTTATAACTATTGTAAATATAAATAGTTGCGGTTTGTGTAATAATATCTCCAGGGAATAATTGTGTCCCTTGACCACCAGGTAAGGTGTAATATTGACCGTTGGTTAACGGAGGCAATACATAATCTGCACAAGTTACTACATCGTCGAAGTCGTCTACTAATGGTTTGGGTAAAACAACTAAGTTTATTGGAACTAGTGCATAGCAGGTTGGGTCTGTTTTTACATATACACGCGCATAACAAATTCCGCCTGAAGAGGAAATAAAATCTGAGGCATTGATATTATTATCCGCATCGGATTGAGTTCTAAAAAAGCTCACTCCATAAATATTTGGGTCTTGTGAACCTAATACTTGACTCGCTGCATTTGTAATTAAATTAAAAACTACAGGTGTTCCTTGTGCATTTCCACAAGCTTTTACATCACCAGCTGAATTGGCAACTGGCGGTGCTGTGAGCAGTAGCTGAAAATTCTTAATCACATAGCACCCTGTATTTGGATTAACCACACGCATATAGATGGTCTCATTTCCATTACTTGTGTAGGCTAATTGGATGGGATTAGTATCATTTTCAGCATCAAGTTGGGTAGCGTAATAACGAACTGTAGTTGTTGGAGGCTGATTTGCCATTACTACAGTTGTATTCTGATTTAAATTATACACGTAGGGACCTGCACTACTAGTACATTTATATAGGTTTTTCGGATTTACAACATTATAAGCTGTATAAAATTCTACAACAATACTATCGCTAACTTGTTGACAAGGAAAGGCTAGATTGGTATAAACCAATTCATAGGTGCCAGGAGTAGAGACCGTTAAATTTGGTCCAGTTTCACCATTTAATACCACTCCATTGCGTTTCCAAACAAAACTATACTGAGCTGGGTTCAATCCCGATGGAATCGTAGTTGACGTTCCACTACAAATAGCAGTTTGATTAGCAACAGTTAAATTTGGTCCAAGTACATCTTGACCAATATTAAAACTTTCTGATTCAATAAAAATCGCTGAATCTGATTTATAATCACCACGATCAGCAATTACTAGTTTGATTTTGTAAGGACGATTTGGAATTAATGATGAAACAGCTGTCATCATGACTGTTTGCCCATTGAAATTTACAGGAGCATTAGCTGCATTATTTCCGCCATTGTATCTTCCAAAAAATTGGGAATTAACGGAAGGACAAGTAGAATTATATAGATAATCTCTAATCGTAACTACAGAAATCGGCAAATTGGTGTTGGGAACAACGGCTAAATTTGTAGTAGTCCCCGTAACCATATCAGTCAATAAAAAGGCAAATGCATCTGAAAATTGACATTGGAAGTTTCCATATTCTTCAGAAGCAAATAAGAAATTGAAATTGAAATAGGGCGACAATGGCGTAAATTCAAATTCAAGAACAGATGCATTGGTTGATGACATCGTAATACCTGAAGCCGCTAATATTGTTTCAAGTTCGCTATCTCCAATCCATGATGCATTTCCATCATTCAAAAGGGAATTGTTTGGTCCAGCTGCATCCATTGCATTTCCAGTCGATAAAACCACGCCACTTTGCATAGGGAAATTAGAATTGGTATTGGTAAAATAGCCAATACCATTAGAGGACCCAAAGTTACTTCCTGTCCTCCAAGAGATGTTTTGCGCAGAAATACAAGGTGAATTGATCAATACATTGTTTACCAATTGGGGAACAGTGTAGGTGTTTGTGTCTACAGTAATGGCTTGACTAAGGCCAAATACACTGTAGAAAAACAGCATGAAGGTTAATAGTTTTTTCATAGGGGCTTGATTTTGACATAACAAATATGTTAAATTTTATCGATTAAAAACAAATAAAATCGATGAGATACATTTATTTAAATTAAAAGTAAGAAAAAGATTATAATAAAAATCGTACAAAACCTATTTTTTGTATTTGTGAGAACTTTAATCAAGTAAAAGATTATATCAATTATCTTTGCAACTTTAAAATTGGTTACCATGACATTACAAGAATTATTACTACCTTCAATACAAGAAGCTGTTTATCAAAAATTTGAGGTGAAACTGGATAAAGTCGAGTTTCAGGCTACTCGTAAAGATTTTGAAGGCGATATTACCATAGTCATATTTCCATTATTAAAACTGATTAAAGGAAATCCTGCTGAGATAGGTTCCTATATTGGTGATTTTTTGGTTCAAAATGTTTCCCATGTTGTCAAGTACAATGTGGTTGCCGGTTTTTTGAACGTAGTAATCGCTGATGCCTATTACACGCAGTATTTTAATACAATACGAACAAATGCAACTTTTGGTTTTGTAAATCAAGAGGATAGCAAAGCTGTAATGGTCGAATATTCTTCACCAAATACAAATAAACCCCTGCATCTAGGACATGTTAGAAATAATTTATTGGGGTATGCAGTAGCTGAAATCCTCAAAGCTTCTGGAAAGAAAGTTTATAAAACCCAAATTATCAACGACCGCGGAATCCATATTTGTAAGTCCATGTTGGCTTGGCAAAAATTTGGTCACGGACAAACTCCTGAAACAACAGGTTTGAAAGGTGATAAACTCGTTGGTAATTTTTATGTTGAATTTGATAAAGCTTATAAAGCCGAAATGCAACAACTAATTGCTGCAGGTAAATCGGAAGAAGAAGCCAAAAAAAATGCACCAATTTTACTTGAAGCTCAAGATATGCTTCGAAAATGGGAGGCAGGAGATGCTGAAATCGTAGCGCTTTGGAAAACAATGAACCAATGGGTTTATGATGGGTTTGCCACGACTTATACGCAATTAGGTGTCGATTTTGATAGTTACTATTATGAAAGTAATACCTATTTGTTAGGTAAAGAAGTTGTCCAATTTGGATTAGAAAAAGGCATTTTTGAAAAAGATCCTGACGGTTCTGTCTGGATTGATTTAACAGCCGAAGGTCTAGATCGTAAAATTGTCTTGCGCTCAGATGGAACTGCGGTGTATATGACCCAAGATATTGGTACTGCAATACAACGCGTTAAAGATTTTCCAGATGTTGGCGGAATGGTATATACGGTTGGTAATGAACAAGACTATCACTTTAAAGTGTTGTTTCTTATTTTGAAAAAATTAGGTTTTGATTGGGCTGAAAATTTATTCCATTTATCCTATGGCATGGTTGAGTTACCATCTGGTAAAATGAAATCCAGAGAAGGT
>CAYNDK010000088.1:4406-11324 GCA_964395965.1 uncultured Flavobacterium sp. | reverse complement strand
CGGTTTGATTTTAGACAAAAATAAAAAAGACCACGATATCCGTGGTCTTTTTCCTTAGCCTTTTTTCACTTTCTTGGGAGCGGTAGCTTTATCCGACTCCAATGCTTTTTTTGCTTTTTCCAATTCTTCGCGTGCTTTAACAAGCTCTTCTTTGGCTTTCTGCATTTCAGAGCGGGCTTTTTCGATTTCTTGCTCTTCAGTAGTCTGCTCTTGTAATTCGTTTTTCATCGATTTCATGCGTTCTTTGAATTGCTCCAATCCCTCCGCATTGCGAAAATCAAATTCTAAATTTTCTATTTTCCCTGGTTCGTTGAACTCCATTTTGTTGTTTTTCAAAATTTCATCCAACTCTTCTTTCGTGTAATCATCACCGCCTTCAACAACTTTGCCGTCTTCAATGACTAATGGTTTTTTACCGTTTTCCTGAATAATCATTTTCGACTTTCCCGAAAATCCGTCGCCATTTCCAAAACTGAAATTGTATTGCTTCATATCTGGCATTTGGTCGAGTTGAAATCCTTTACCAAAAGGCGATAAACTATCTCCACCAAACGAACGGCCAAAAATATCGTTCATCGCAAAAATATCATTACTTTGGGTAGGTTGGCCAAAACCAATTTCGCCATTTTGTTGAAATAAAACAATAGCAGTAATAGGCTGTTCATTGCTGTATTCTAACGCTCCTTTATTCCCCTTTCGATCTTTGTATTCAATTTTAATAGCCGTAATTTCTTGATTGGCATTGCGCTTTACCCCCGAATACTTCACCGTGATACCATGTGCTGCCAACGCCTTTACATCGTCTTTCATCTCTTGATCGGGTGTGTCTTTCTTCCAGGTCATCACAATATTATCCTGTGATTCTTGTACCAATTTAGGTGCATTTTGTGCACTTAACAGTTGCGTTAATAAGGTCGCGGCAATCACCGCAATCAAATTAAAAAATCGAACAATAACTGACATACTTTTTTGATTTTTGATTGTTTAAATGGTCTTACAAACTTAATAGAAAGTATAAATTCGTTGCATCCTATTTTACAGTATTTTAACGCTTTTTTGGGTGCTATTTTGTTGTAATCACAATTTTAGTTATCGGTGTTCCTTTTGCTAGCGCACCCGATTGATCATAAACGCGAATCGTTGCAATGCTTTTTGGTTCCAAATTTTGCAAACTTTTTCTCGGATTTACTTGTTGAACACCATCAATAATGAGCACCGGACTTGTCTCAGTAATAGTAACTGAAGGAGAGCCAGGAACTTTCATTGCACTAAAGTTTTTCATGAAAACAATATCATCCCCATTGTCATTGGTAATTACAATTGCTGAAGGAGTAGTTTTCCCATTTTTTTTTGTTGTAATGCTAATCACACCGTTTTTTCCTTTATCTCCATAAAGTTTTATCGATTTTTCATCTTTGAAAACTTCTACTTGGTCAATTGTTTCTGGGTCTAAAGCCATCATTACTTCACGGGTTGATTCTTTTCCATCGATTATGATAAGCGGTTTTTTCTCCATTACCTCAGTAATAGATGTGTCCTTTTTAGAAGTTATTTTAGTTGTCATTAAAATAACTCCATTTTTACCTGCAGGTCCATAGGCTTCTAATTTGGCAGGGTCTTCAATTTTTACGACTTTTTCAATTTCCAATTTGCCATCAATTTTTAACGGATTAGCAGGGTCTTGTTGTATGCCATCAATGATCACTAAATACGGTTTTCCGTTATTTGTATATTCATTAATTGACCATGTGTCAGAACTTTCAGTTTCTGAGGATATTGTGGTTTCCTCTGAATCCACTTGGATGTCAGCTGCAGTAACTTCTTTTGACAATGCTTTCTGGGTTTGGCGAATTCCAAAATCCCAAGTAGAAGCATTGGATTTTTGTATGTAGAATTCAATAGCGTTAATCGGGTTGTTTTGCTTTAATTCAAATTTTTGAACAGCGCCTTCTTTAGAACGAATCTGAGCCGTAATTTCTATCAACTTTTGGTCCGCATTGCGTTTTAAATGACTTACTTTGATGGTAAATCCTTCTGATTTAAAAGCGTCTTTCAAAGCATACCAACTTGCATCCGAATCAGTATAATCCATGATAACGGATAATGCCGTAGTTTCAGATTTAGTAGTATTCGTTTGGGTTTTTGTAGGTCGTGTTTGTGCTACAGTTTTAACTTGGAAAAGTAAAATAAAGGCAGTCACTATAGGAAGGGCGATAGCCAATTTCCACGCCTTTCTCAAATAAGAGGGATGGGTGTTTAACATAACGATTCGTTTTTTGATTAATGATTGATTAAATGGATTGATGATGGTGAGTGGCTGCTGATGAACCGCCACTTTGAGTAATGTTTTTTGATAGTTAATAGGATTGCTGCAATGGGCAATAGCTTCGCGATCAGCGATATATTCTAAATTTTGTACCACCGCTTTTTTATACATCCAAGCCACAGGATTGAACCAAAATAGACAACAATACAAATGGGCTAAAAGTACATCTATAGAGTGGTGCTGTTGACTATGAACCTGCTCGTGCAATACAATACTCTCACGTTCTTCATCATTGTACAAGCTTGAATTCATAACAATGAAATGAAAGAACGAAAAGGGAGCCACTGTTGTATCGTTTTCGACTAAAGTCAGTTGATGATACGTTTGTTTCGGACGGTTTTTTATTAAAATATAAACCGATCGTAATTGAATAAATATTTGAATAATGAATAACGCAGTTATTATCCAATAGCCTGTAATCACTACTTGAGACCAATCCCAACTGGAACTTGAGGGTTCAATGGAATTAGAAGATGTTGATTGTGCCATGGCTAACAGCTGTTCCATAGTAACTTTCGGTCGTTCAATCCAAACCGTTCGAGTGTAGGTAAAGAAGGGCAGAAATACAGAAAGTAGAAGTCCGCTCATCAAAAACCAACGGTTACTTTGAAAATACGTTTCCTTGCGTAAAAGCAATAGATAAGCCAAATAAAAACTGATGACTAAACCAGCGGATTTTAGGAGATAAAGGAGAAAAGTTTCCATACTATTTCTTTTTTTCAATTAAAGCTAAAATCTCCCGTAACTCTTCAGCCGAAATTTTTTCCTCTTCCGCAAAAAAGGAAACCATCTGCTTATACGAATTGTCAAAGTAATTCGCTAAAGCCGTTTTCATAAACGTCTTGCGATAGTCCTCCATAGTAATGATTGGATGGTATTGATGCGTATTCCCATAGGCCGTATGTCCCACATAACCCTTATCTTCCAAATTGCGAATAATAGTCGATAAAGTATTGTAATGCGGCTGGTCTTCGGTAATCTCAGCCAAAACTTCTTTTACAAAAGCTTTTTTTAGCTTCCATAAAATGTGCATAATCTCTTCTTCTTTGTTGGTTAACTTTTGCATACGATTCGTTTTTTTCTTGATGAATCAAACTTATAACTATTTTTTTAGTTGACAAACTAATTTTATAGTTATTTAACTATTTTTTTAGAAGTTATCGTTGTTGAAGAATGTGTATCTTTGTGCCATGACCCGTAAACACTATAATCGACATAATTTTCACAAGCATACCTATTGTGTGTTTCAAGAGGTCGATGCTTCCGTGTTGGAGTCGCTCCAACTCCAGTACACCAGTAAGTCGGGGAGTCGGTATTATTTTACTGAGGAAGGTGTTTATCGTGTGGCCAATCATTGGGGAAGGGCAGCCAATTGCAAATGGCGCTTAGCAACCAATTCCTCTGCCCGCTACAAAGGAAATGTAGTCGGGTATGCCGCTTGGACCGCTTTTTTACCCGATAATGATACTGAACGGTGGTATGCTATCGAAATTGATTTTGTGACAAAAAGCGCACAATACGTTCATAAAGACAGTAAAGTGTTTCCCGAGTCAACCGTTTTCCGTACCGCACCTGAAACCCTCAAACGACTCAAAATCATACGGCAACATTTGGAAGAAGACAATTGGTTGCGCTACTTTGAAGGCAACCCCGATACCCTCCGCCAACAAATCTTAACGGAATGGAATACCAGCCATGCATCCTTGGATGGTATAAAAAGGAAATACTTATGATAAATGGGAGTTTACTCAAGTTTTAAATTCCTCCCGAAGTTTCGGGACCAAATTCCAATTAGGAAATTCCAATAGTTAAAATCCCAAATTCCTCCCGAAGTTTCGGGACCAAACTCTAAACTCTAAATTCTAAACTCTAAATTCTAAACTCTAAATTCTAAACTCTAAAATTTATATCTCCCGCTCTCCACCTTCCGCAGGATGCTCAAAGTTAGCCGGGATATCCCGAACCTGCTCTGGATGAATCGCTTTTTCCTGCTGTACCATGCGGTAGACTATGTAGCCAGAGGCCGTGCCTACCAATCCCAATATACCCATGACTAACCAGTTTGTGGCATAGCCGTAATGGTCTACAACGGTCATTCCAATTTTGGCACTGAGTATGTGGGCCGCCGAATAACTCATCGTGAAGATCGCCATATAACGGCCTTCGTGTCCTTTGGGGGCCCGACTCATCGCAAACGAATTGGAGAAAGGGAAAGCAAACATTTCCGCAAAAGTCATAAACACCATCATGACAAGTAAGATGCCCGCCCATTGGTGAATTAAAAGTAAAAACAGACTTATACTCATAAAGAAACAGCCCCAAGTGACAATCTTAACTTTATCCAGTTTTTTGCGCTCCACCGTACTAACAATAGGCATTTCCAAAAAGAAAACAAGTACGCCGTTGAAGGTGAGTAATAATCCCGTCTGCAATTCGGTAAGTCCAAATTGGATGCGATGGTACAGCGGAATCGTGGTAAACAATTGAAAAAATAAAATACCCGTAATCACACAGCAGAACAAAAACAACCAAAACGGGCCGTCTGTAAACACCGATTTGCGCTCTGCTTCCAAGGCTGCCTTTTCATCGGGGTGGAGTTTGATCGCTTTTTTTTCTTTGACCAATACAGCAAAAATTCCGATAGCAAGAATACACGTGGCGCCATCGACCCAAAACAAACCTTGGTAGCCCATCCCCATAATGATGAGTCCGCCCAGTGCCGGACCCGCAGCAAAGCCCAAATTAATGGCCAAACGCACCAAGGTCAGTGCCCGTGTGCGATTCTCAGGTTTGGCATATGTACCGATCGATACAAACATGGCCGGACGAAACATGTCCGCAATCACCATGATCCCAAAAATAGCCACACATAAAGCATTGAAGGTTTTGACGTATTGCAAGACAAAAAAGGCCAAGCCACTGGTGAATAAACTAAACACCATGATCTTGTAAAATCCGATTTTGTCAGAGAGTTTACCGCCTAACCAAGAGCCGGCCATCGAACCCACACCGAACCAAAATAAAATCCATCCCACTTGCTCGTAATTGAAATGCAGGTCTTCTTTCAAGTATTTGGATAAAAACGGCAAGACCATGGTACCCGCGCGATTGATAAAGGTAATCAGCGTCAGGATCCATATTTCTCGGGAAAATCCTTTAAAGTTAGCAAGGTATTTTTGAAGGGCTTTTTGCAACATGAGGCAAAGGTAGTGATTCGCTTTTAGCAATTCACTTTTAGCAATTCGTAAATTTAGTGCCAATTCGACCATTTTTTTTGAAGCTATTTCCTGTTGTTCGTTGCAAGTCCTCAGTGGCCTGCGTGTTTTTACTGCGCCATCTTCAAGCTTCCGTTGGTCGCTTTCATAGGGCGGTAAAAAACAACGCATCCAACTTCCGGGCTTTCCACTGCCACCAGGGCTAGGGTACCGCCTTAACATTGAACTGATTTTATTAAAAAAAGTGACAACTTATGGTCAACAAAAAACCACCCGTGTAGGTGGTTGTATTTTTATAGACAGTACAAAAGCTCAGTAGCTTAGCGGCTCAGCTTCTCAGCAGCTTTTAGTCAGCAATCGGTTCAACTGCTTTCTCAAAACGTTGGGTTTTGGCATTCCAAACAATGTTCCAATAGCCACCTGTACGTCCGTATTGGTTGGCCACAGTGAAATTTTTAGCGTTGGGCGAAGTCACCTCAATTTGATCATAAATCACCGTCATTAAATTCCCAGTAGGTACCGTAGTATCGGTAAATGAAATTTCTTGAAAAAGGCGGTGGTCTTTTTTACGCATGATTTTTAAAGCTGTCATTTCAGCCTGAGTGGCTCCCGCTTTTTTAGTATAAACACCCACAAAATAATAATCGGGTAGTGAATCAAATTGAGGGATTTCTGTTACAACTGTAGGGGTATCCAACTGCGTATCGTTGAGTGAAGTTGTCAATTGCAACTGTACGGGTAGGGAAGCGGTAGTTCCCACTTTTGCCCAAGAACCGCTAATTTTTTGATCTTGTAAGGAAAGAATAAAAGTGGCGGTGCGTTGTTCCTTGTTCATTTCATACAAGGTTATCGTTTGTTGGTTAGCATCTAGAATACCTTCCAAACGAATGGGGGTGTTGTATTGGGTGTAACTGTATACACCGTTAACATTAAAGTTCTTTTTTGCCGCTTCACCAAAATAATCGGGTGTGATTTGATACGATAAGTTGATGGAAGCTTTGCCTACAGTACCGGAATAATTATAACATTGGTACCAACCGGCTTGGCATGTAAACCAACCGGAAATAAAGAAGGCGATGGATAAAGTAAAGGTTTTCATAAAGATTGGTTTTCAGTGGTTTAGTATGATTTTTAATTGCAAAACCAAACACAATTTCCGTGCCAGAAATTATACGAGAATAGGAGTGAAGAAATTACCCCGGCCTTTTCATTTTGATGCAGGAGAAATCCCATACAGTTTTCACGGTGCTGTGAGTAATAAATTAAAGAGCTGTTTTTAGCAAGCAAAAAATACCCCGTTCGTTTGTCATTTCGACACAAGGAGAAATCCCATGCAGTTTTCACGGTGCTGTGAGTAATAAAATAAAAAGCTGTTTT
>CAYNDK010000088.1:0-4306 GCA_964395965.1 uncultured Flavobacterium sp. | reverse complement strand
CGAAAAAAAGGTGCCTATCCTATGGGATTTCTCCCGTTGGTCGAAATGACAAGATTGCGTTGAAAATTTTTTTTCAATCAAATAAATACCACGCCTTGTTGTCATTTCGACGCAAGAAGAAATCCCATGCAGTTTTCACGGTGCTGTGAGTAATAAATTAAAAAAAGCTGTTTTTAGCAAGCAAAAAATACCCCGTTCGTTTGTCATTTCGACGCTAGGAGAAATCCCATGCAGTTTTCAAGGTGCTGTGAGTAATAAAATAAAAAGCTGTTTTTAGTAAGCAAAAAATACCCCGTTCGTTTGTCATTTCGACGCAAGAAGAAATCCCATGCAGTTTTCACGGTGCTGTGAGTAATAAAATAAAAAGCTGTTTTTAGCAAGCAAAAAATATCCCGTTCATTTGTCATTTCGACGTAAGGAGAAATCCCATGCAGTTTTCACGGTGCTGTAGGTCAATAATTAAAAGTGTTTTTCGCTAAGCGAAAAAAAGGTGCCTATCCTATGGGATTTCTCCCGTTGGTCGAAATGACAAGATGGTGTATAAAGGTTTTTTAGCCAGCTAAAAAAAATCCCCGTCTTGTTGTCATTTCGACGTAAGGAGAAATCCCATACAGTTTTCACGGTGTAAGCGTTAAATTTTAAAATAAACCACTAATTTTGAATCTCTAAACGCCAGACAAATGATTGAATATACAGAAGGATACAACAGTTATTATGTTTACATACTAACAAATTTACATCGAAATACTTTTTACATTGGTGTAACTAATAATTTGCCTAGGAGACTTTCGGAGCATCAAAATAAAACCAATACAAATTCATTTACAGCGCGATATGGCCTGTGTTATTTGGTTTACTATGAAAAGTTTTCATGGATTCATTTCGCCATTGAAAGAGAAAAAGAATTAAAAAAATGGAATCGATCAAAAAAAATGGATTTAATACGGTCTTTTAATTCCGATTTTGAGTTTTTAAATGATAGGTTTGAAAGTATACTTTGATAACTTACTGCTTACCGCTGCGCATCCCGATAGCTCTCGTGACCAGACTTTAAGTCAATCCCCCGCTTAATCCTCTCTCGCTTTTTGTGCCACCCATCCTGCAACCCTACGTGAATTGCTGAGTACCCATAAAGCAAGACCACTTTTTACGAATTGAAAAACCAACCAATGGGCGTTGGGATAGTCTTTAAACAGTACCTTTTGTTGTGTAAATTCAAAAAGGTTGCTGCAAAAGCCCGGAATACTATCAAGTAAGGCTATGCCGCTCATGACAATCAACGCGATACGGAGAACGGTCACTTCTGAAAGCGTTAAGCTAAAGGTGGATTCTTGAAAGTTGCGATCCAATCGAAAATAACGAATTAGGCTGTCCGTTTTAAACAAAAACAACCGAATGACCAATAAGTAGAACACTATAATGAGCAAAAACACCGCTAATAGTAATTTCAAATCATCAAAATCGTAATCATTGTGTCCATAAAAGAAGGGACTAATGAATTGGGGTATAAACAATAAACAGTTTAAAATCATCCAAAAGCCGATGATTTTTAATACTACGGTCCAAAAGGAGTGGGGTGTCATCTTGTAAAAATTGATATTAGTTAAAATACAAATAGGCAAAACCCATTATTGCCCGTATTACCCAACAACTATAGGTAAAAGAACTAGTCCTTACGTTGCCTGTTTCACCAAGCGAAAACCCAACAGAGTGCCCGGAATAAAGAGTACCAAACCACACACAATAAACCAAGTGGGATGGGGCAATAGCACAAAATTCAGTACCGCCGAAAGCGTTAATACAATGCCCGCAATCAAAGGTGAGCGTAATGAGGTGGTGCGTCCAATGATCCGAATTAAAAGGCCGCAAACGATCGAACCCACAAGCCAACCACCCAAAACCAACAACCAAAAGTCGATGGGCTGGGCTTCCATAAAAGCTCCAACGGCTTTCGTGTCTTTTAGATCCAATGTTTTAGGAAAGGGATGGAGCGAATTATTAATGGATTCCGCAACCATAAATAAGAGTACTGCCGCCACAATTCCGGAAAGTACGGCACCGATTCGTCGTATCATAGGTGTTTGTTTTATTTCAAATTTAACTTTTTTTATATTTAAATACAATTTTCAAATTTGAAATGGTACTATCCAACAACAAACAAGATTATCTACTTTGTTTAAATTCATCTCTCAAAAGCAATAAAAGGAGGATAAAATAAAAAAGAGCACCACCTGAAAGTAAAAAGACTTTCCTTTTGCTGTGTATTGATGTATTTCTTTTCTCATAAAATATCGAATTTCCCGTCAACGCCACGATAAATAAATACAACAACGGTCCGATGAAAAAGAGAAATACAGCATTATCCCAAAGTGAAGTATTCTTTTTGTTAGGTCGTTTGGGTGGGGTGTTCATGAAAGGTGTATGCTAAAGAAGTAGCTCTTTTTTAAATTATGAATCAAAATTATTTTACTCTACCATTTGATTCCGATAATGCGGATTTACTTCGTCTGTTCGGCTAAAGCCTCGAGTGCAATCCGTGCTAATATATAATTATACGGCAATCAAACACTCAGCAGCTCAGTAACTCAGCAGCTCAGCATCTCATCTCTCCAATTGATGATACGAGCGATACGAAAGCAGCAATATCCCCAAAACCACCAATGGGAAAAACGTTTGTCCGTTGATGCCGTCTACCGCGCCGTGGCTGATGGCAGCAAATAGAAAGTTAAAGGTGAATCCGGCATAGGCCCATTCTTTCAAACGTTTGGGGACTTGCGGAATGACCAAAACAAGTACGCCCAAGATTTTAAAAACCACCAAGGCATTTCCGAAATACTCAGGATAGCCCAAATGGCGAATCCCTTCCTTGGCCAGCTCCGTTTGTGAAGTAAGCGCCGGCATCACTCCCTCAAATAGGGCGATAAGCGTTGTGGAAGTCCAGTAAATTAGTTTGTTTTTTTTCATAAGAAGTTGGTTAGCGGTTAGTTTAACTAACCTAAAAATACAAAATCTAAAGGATAAATCGCAGAAATCCATTAAACAAAATCGAACACCACACACTATTCTCGTTGGCCAATAGCGCACATTAACTTCATCTATTCGTTAATTCCTCAAGGGTGATCTTGCTAATACTAATACACGACTATTACTTCTACAATAGTTTGCAAACCCGTATAGTTTCTCTATCGATAGCATAAAATCTGCAGTTGTACAACTCCCTACTATTCATACTTTATTTCAATTCTATTTTCATATTGATAATAATAAATATGGGTAGCATTTTTATAGGGATTCTTTCTTTTCGCATTTTTGAGGGTGTCATTTTCCGTATGTTTCTTGCTCGAATTTTTCACTCCCAATTTATAATCAAAATCAAAAAGTACGAGATAGGACTTATCGTTAACAACCATGTAACGATTGGTGTTTTTGATATTAAAATTCTGGATGCGATTACGAGGATTGGGTACTATGGATACTCGGTAATAATTTCCTGTTATTTCGAAAACCAGAATTATTTTTGAATACTTTTTTTCAAGAGTCATAAGCTCTTGTTTTATTGTTTTAGAAAACAACCCATCTTTATCTTGAAATCTGAATATATATTCAAGTTTGCTCGTTGTTCTGAATGGAACTCCATCAGGTCCCATAATCGAGCTTGAAGTACTCGTAGTTCTTGTACCTGAACATCCTATGATTAGGAGTGAAAAAAGTAAAAGGCTTACAACATTTTTTTTCATAAGATTTTTATTTCAAAATAATTACAGTGAGTGATTGGAATCAATTGGTGTTTTTTCTCGCTACAATGGCGTGGACATAATTTAATATAAACCGTTCAGTAAAAGAATTTATTTCAATACCACAATCAATCGTTTAGGGAGTATTGGAGTATTTTTTTTTAATGAATTTCCAATCGGCATCAAAGTAGAGTAAGGGTTGAAATTCATACATATATGATGTCATCATTGTAATTTCACATTTTTCACCGTCCATCCAACCTTCATATCGGTAACCTCCCATCCGAAAATCAGTCTCAAAAAGCACCTTGTATTTTTTTGAATTGATGGTCAAGTAACGCTGGGTATACTTAATTTCAAAATTTTGTATCATTTCCCATGGATTGGACAATACATTTATAGTATTTACACTATCCGTTTCACCTTTACCAAAAACGAGTATAAGATCCTTGTTCGCTTTTTCAGTCGCCATTACTTCTCGTCTGATAATTTCAAACGATTCTTGATTTGGGATTTGATATTCAAGTTCTTTTGTACTTGAGCATCCAATGAATAGAAGTAGTAATAGAATA
>CAYNDK010000087.1:0-11472 GCA_964395965.1 uncultured Flavobacterium sp. | reverse complement strand
CACCCCCGACCCGGAAACCGCGAATTTCGTGCGCCAAGTACCCTTAGCGGATTATTCTTTTGTGACGCCTCGCGTACCCAGTAAACCGTATCTCATTCATGCGGTAGCCGAAGTAGCGGAAAGCATTGGTTTGGAAGCAGCCGACACCAAAAGCACTGACTTTTTACACTATTTCTCCGGAAAAGAAGTCTATCCCGATACCCGTCCTTTTGCCATGAATTATGCCGGACATCAGTTTGGGAATTGGGCCGGACAATTGGGCGATGGTCGGGCGATTGTTTTGGGCGAAGTGGAACATCTCAACCAAAAGTGGACGCTCCAACTCAAGGGTGCGGGTAAAACGCCCTATTCCCGTCGCGGAGATGGCTTGGCTGTATTGCGTTCCTCCATTCGGGAATACTTGTGTGCCGAAGCGATGTACCATTTGGGCGTACCCACTTCACGATCCTTATCCCTTATCGAAACTGGTGACGAAGTGCTACGTGACATGCTTTATGACGGCAATGCCGACTATGAAAAAGGTGCCGTAGTATGCCGTGTTGCCCCAACTTTCCTCCGCTTTGGGAGCTTTGAAGTCCACGCTGCGCGCCAAGAACAGGAACAACTCCAACAATTGGCCGACTTTGTAATACGCGAGTACCATCCCGAAATTACGAGTGAAGGCCCTGAAAAATATACCGCCTTTTTTAAAGCGGTCTGCGAGAAAACCTTGCATTTAATGGTGGAATGGCAACGCGTCGGATTTGTACACGGCGTGATGAATACCGACAACATGTCCGTTCACGGAATTACCATTGACTATGGACCTTACGGTTGGCTGGAAGACTACAACCTCAACTGGACACCCAACACCACCGACAGTCAGCACCACCGCTATGCCTATGGCAACCAACCCGATGTAGCGTTGTGGAACCTTATCCAATTGGCCAATGCTTTGTATCCGTTGATTGGTGCCGCCGAACCCTTGGAAGCGGTCCTAAATGCATACGGACGCCAATTTGATGCCGCTTTTTTACAAATGAACCGCAATAAACTCGGACTCGCCACTGTGCACGAATCAGACGAAAAAGTGGTGCGTACTTTTTTATCTTGTTTAGAAAAAATAGAAACCGATTACACGATTTTCTTCCGTTTATTGGCTACCGTACAAAAAACAGACAGTCCGGAAGCCGCGTTGGCACGAGTAAACGATGCCTTTTATACGCCGAGTCGATGTGCGGGTGACGTAGCTACAGCATGGTTGGATGCATTTCAAAGTTACCTTGACCGACTTGCCTTGGAATCCCAATCGGATGCCGAACGGGCAGTAGCCATGAACCGAGTAAATCCCAAATATGTGTTGCGGAATTACATGGCGCAATTGGCCATTGATGCAGCCAATCAAGACGATTTTAGTTTGATTCACGAATTGCACGAACTCCTTAAAAAACCTTACGATGAACAACCCGAACACGAGAAATGGTTTGCCAAACGACCCGACTGGGCGCGCACCAAAGTGGGATGTTCGATGTTGTCGTGTAGTTCGTAAGCTGTACAATATAATACACTACCCTATTTCTTAAGGAATTACCTATGGTAAATAGCAAATTAGCGATAGACAAAAAGCTAACTTTCTGAAAATAAATCACTTTTACTCACGATTATCCAAATTAACGCCCTACCTTTGTCACGATTGGTTCTCTGCCAATGCTCGTTCTGAATTTTAAAATTTGTTTTAAGTATCTCTTTTTTCTCTTCAGTTTTGGCGTTTCAGTACTGCCTATTTTAATTTAAAACAATTTTATTATCATGAACATTTATGTTTCCAATCTGAGTTATAACACCTCAGAATCTGAATTAAACCAAGCGTTTAGCGCCTATGGCGAAGTAACTTCTACCAAAATCATCAGTGATCGTGAAACCGGTCGTCCGCGTGGTTTTGCCTTTGTAGAAATGGCTCAAAAAGAAGAAGGTATTCGTGCTATCTCTAATTTAAACAATAGCGAATTGAATGGTTTTACCATTTCGGTAGCGGAAGCACGTCCACGTGAAGACCGTAACACGAATTCTCGTAATTCATTCAATAGCTACAAACGATACTAAATACACCTGTTTGTATTTGTTTTCACTCGTATAAGAGTGCCTTAGTATTGGAATTCAATAAGGTGAGACTCGTCCCTTAAACGATACTGCCTTATTGTTTCTTTCCCTTCGTCTCCCTTTCTACATCTAAATCGAATACATCGAGGTTAGGTATCCCTAATCCTTAATTCGTATGCGTATGCATTTTCAACATTTTTCATTGCTTCCATCGTTACAACAAGCGATAACCGAAGCGGGGTATTCTATCCCATCTCCTATTCAAGAAAAAGCCATTCCGGTGATTCTTAAAGGACACGATGTCATCGGCTGTGCTCAAACCGGTACAGGTAAAACCGCTGCCTTTGTCCTCCCAATTTTGCAACATCTTGCCCAACATACACCTCAACAACACGGAAACGTTCGCGTATTGGTGCTTACCCCTACACGGGAACTGGCGTTACAGGTCGAACAAACGTTTCAAACCTTGGGCAAACATACCCAACACCGCTCGCAAGTCATTTTTGGCGGCGTGTCGGAAGTCAACCAAATTCGCAACCTCAAACAACGTCCCGAAATTATTGTCGCCACTCCCGGTCGTTTACTCGACTTGGTGCGCCAACAAAAAATAAATATTCAAGCAATTGAAGTATTGGTGTTGGATGAAGCCGACCGAATGCTCGATATGGGCTTTATTCACGACATGAAAGCGATCTTAAAATTTATCCCCCAAAAACGCCAAACGCTATTCTTTACCGCCACCCTACCCGATTCCATCCAAAAACTGTTGCCGTTGTTTTTACACCAACCCGTACAAGTGGATGCCAATCCAGTTTCTTCCATCAAAACGGCCATCGATCAGTCGGTGTATGTGGTCGAACCCCTAGAAAAAGTAACGGTATTGTTAAATGTATTGCGCAACCACAGTGGGAATCAATGCTTACTGTTTACCCGCACCAAACACGGCGTGAATAAATTGGTTCAAAAGCTCGAAAAACAAGGCGTTACCGCTGCCGCCATACACGGCAATAAATCCCAATCGGCGCGACAACGGGCCTTGGCCGATTTTAAATCCCATGCCATTCAAGTCATGGTAGCCACCGATATCGCGGCGCGCGGAATCGATATTAAAGAACTGCCGTTGGTCATCAATTTTGATTTACCCAACGAGGTAGAAACCTATGTCCACCGCATCGGACGAACAGGACGTGCGGGTCAAACCGGACAAGCCATTAGCTTTTGCACCCTGAGCGAACAACCACTTTGGCGTCAAATTGTTAAGCAAAATGGCCGACCCATCACGGAATTAATTCACTAAATCGTATTTTTATTTATGGCAGACTCGTTCGCAAAAAAACAAAGTATTAAAAACAAAGCCCTCAAACAAAAAGAAAAAGACAAGAAAAAAGCCGACCGCAAACTCAATAACAACAAAGGAAAAGGGTTTGACA
The DNA here is from genome assembly GCA_964395965.1 of uncultured Flavobacterium sp. GTDB lineage: Bacteria > Bacteroidota > Bacteroidia > Flavobacteriales > Flavobacteriaceae > Flavobacterium. The sequence goes on along the minus strand of CAYNDK010000087.1, from coordinate 7,963 downwards.
GCATGATTGTCTATGTGGACGAAAACGGCCACTTTACGGATACCAAGCCTGAACTCAAACCGGAAACCCCAGTAGTGCGTTCAACACCCCGTTACTTCAAAAAAGAAAACTAAGTATACACTCCCAATGGATTTCCCCTTGGGAGTTTTTTTATACCTATTGTAATTAAAAAGAGGTCAAGTCTGCAGACCTAACCTCTTTTAACAATAAAAATGAAACTACTACTTTCTAACTTAAAATGATGTAGGAAAGAATACTCAACACCAAATACAGTAGGCCAATAAATACCTCCAATCGATATTTTTCGAGCCACTTCATCATTAATTTTGTTTTATAAATTTTTGAATACCTTTTTGTGCATTTGCATTTTCAACTTCCACAAAATAAATTCCTGCTGGTAATTCAATTACTGAAAGTATGTTCGATTTTGTCGTTTGAAGCAATTGCCCTTGCAAACTGTAAAGCGATACTTTTGTAATTTCATCAGCAGATTGAAGTACAATAGTGGTTGTGGCAGGGTTGGGCGCTAACGTAAATTGAAACGGTTGTGTTACCTCAGATGTACTTAATGTTACAGTAACAAATACGGCCAATGCTGCAGTACTTCTACATCCATTCACCGTTTGTACGGCATAATAAGTCGTTTGATTAACTAGCAATGTACTTGAAGCCAATGGATTGCTATTTGCCAAAGCATCAGCCTCTGAACTAAACCATACGATGGCTGTTCCGGTAGCTGTTAAGTTAGCCACTGTAGCCCCTTGAACAAACGTCTGATTTGCATTTCCAGTAGGCGCTCCAACTTGATTGACAGTTACAGCAACCGCAGTTCGCGTGCTTACACAACCATTAACCGTTTGAGAGACATAATACGTTCCAGTATTTAATGGAGTAGAAAATGACAAGGCAGTTCCACCTGTTGCTGCTGCATACCAAAACATATTTGTGCCCGAAGTAACCTGAATGTTATTGATTGTAGCACCACTACAAAACGTTTGATTATTGGGTACCGTTGGAGGCACCGTAGTATTCACTGTAATACTCACTGCTTGACGAGAACTTTCACAACCATTATTTGTTTGAGAAACAAAATAATTCCCCGTTGTTAGTACTGTACCACTTGAAAGTGGTGTGCCCCCTGTTGCCGTTGAATACCATTTAAGATTTGTTCCTGAAGCTACTAAATTGGCAACCGTAGCACCAGAACAAAATGTTTGTGCTTGTGCTGTTGGAGCATTTACAAAATTAACCACAACAGAAACTGCCGTACGCGAACTTTCGCAGGCATTGATGGTTTGAGAGGCATAATACGTACCTGAAGTTAATACAGCAACACTAGAAAGTGGCGATCCTCCCGTTGCAGCTAAATACCATTTAATAGAATTTCCTGTTGCAACCAAATTGGATACTGTAGCACCATCGCAAAACGTTTGTGCTTGAGCTGTGGGTGCATTTGCCACAGTCACCACAACTGATACAGAAGTTCGGGTACTTTCACAAGAATTTACCGTTTGTGACACATAATAGGTTCCCGTAGAAACCGCAGTGGTTGTTGCTAAAGGTGTTCCTCCCGTGGCTGCTGTATACCATTTCAAATTAGCCCCCGAAGCGACTAAATTGGCTACTGTAGCACTGTTACAAAAACCTTGTGTTTGTGCAGTTGGTGCATTAGGCGAAGAGACCGTTACACTAACCGGAGTTCGCGAACTCTCACAACCTGAAATGGTTTGTGAAAGATAATAGGTTCCCGATGAAATAACCGTTGAGTTGGGTAAAACGGCACCACCAGTAGCAGCTGCATACCATTGAAAATTAGAACCCGCTCCAGTTTGAATAGAACCTAAAGTTGCACCTGTACAAAACGTTTGATTGGTTGGCACATTGGATGGAGGAGAAATAATCGTGATGTTCACTTGAACCGAAATACGTGCACTTTCCGTCAAGTTGGGTTGGGTCTGACTCACATAATATACCCCTGTTGTCAATACTGTTGTTGCGGCTAATGGAGAACCACCCGTTGCGGAGGTATACCATTTAATTGTTGTCCCTGTTGCATTCAAATTGGCAACAGTTGCTCCATTACAAAACGATTGTGGTGAAGGAGCAGTAGGTGCAGCAGATACTCCTAAAGTAGTAAATGCTGCATTTTCTTGATAACTTTCACTTGCAACATTCGAAATCGCAGCACCTAAACGGTACGAATAAGTTGTGTTGGGATTCAATCCAGAAAGGGTATAGGTATAATTCGTTGCCGCCGAATTGGTTAACGCCGAATTGATTGTGACTGTTGAATACGGTAGATCGGTATCAAATAGTGATCCTGCTTGGTAGTCCAATGCGACCAAGGCTGTATATCCATTCGTGTTTATGGTGTAATTGATTTGTGCCGAATTCGATGTAATTGTTGAATCTGAGACATTTGTCAACACCAATGGACTGGGTGTTGTTAAAGGAGTCCAGTTAGAATACGTAACCTGTCCCGAACTGTTGGTCGCTTTTACACGATAAGAATATTGGTTTGAATTGGGGGTCAATCCCGTCAATTGCACTTGAAACGGAGTGGCAACATTCACAGAAGTCGTTCCTCCATTCACAGTCGTTATAGGCCCACCTAAAAAAGCTTCATATTCGACAACATAGGTGGTAGAGGTACCAAAAGCATTCAAATTAAAATTTATTGTTGCCGCATTAAACGTAATTGGTGCAGCCGTTACATTGGTAATTGCAGGTGCTTGTGTGGCAGGTGCCAAAGTGGTAAAGGATAATGCAGTAGGCGTAATACTTGTCCCTTGACTATTACTCGCCCAAACGGCATAACTATAGGTCGTATTGGGCTGCAAACCCGACAAGGTTTGTGAAAGTGTAGTCACTGAATTCCCACTGGCACTCGGACCCGTTTGAATTTGTAATGCTCCACTCGGGGGAACATTATACCGAATCTCAGTAGTGGTCGCAGCATTATTTGCATTGATATCATAACTGATAGTCGCTGAATTAGGACCCAAAGCAGTAACACTTACATTTGAAATAGTTGGTAAAGAAGGTAATTGTGTTGCAGTATATAATGCTGAAACTTGAGCAGGAGTCAATGCTGTATTGTAAATGCGTAAATCATCCAACTGAAAAGCGGTCCCTGTTCCATTGGTTGCTGCATTTACTAATCGGTTAAGCACTAAATATGAAGGTCCAAAAGTATTCAAGGTACGAGCAAAATTCCCGACATCCACGCCGTTGTAGTAAATGGTGAATGTACTTCCAGTATGGGTCATCGCGATATGTACCCATCCGTTGTTTTGTGCCTGAATTTGACCATTGGTTTGCGGAATATTATAATCATTTCCCGCTCCCCAGGTATAGTATGAATTCTGTACACCGTTACGCCAAAAACCATACGCATTATTAGCAATATTGGCGCCCCAACCCACCACACAGTAAGAGGAAACGTCGTTATCATTAATAAATTTCACCCAAAACGAAAGCGTGCGCGCACTGTTTCCCGCAGGTAAATTAGGTGCATTTTCAGGTGCTTGATTCACAAAAGTTACGTTGTTGGGAATGTTAATCGCTTTGTTGGCTTGACCAAAACGATTGTTAACATACGTCAATGAACCCGCACCAGATAGATTCCATCCCGTAAAGGTTCCCGTTCCTGAATTGTTCGCATTTCCATCAAAATCAAATTGATAAACAGGAGTCTGCGCTTGCAGGAGGTTAAAAAAGACAAATAATAGTCCGAGTACTACTTTTTTCATAGGGTTGTATTTAAAAATTTGTTCAAACCTATCGCAGTTCAACCATTCATTATGAGTCTAATTCATGAAGTCTCTATTTGAGTTGATAAAAACGCAGGGCGAAATCATCACAAAAGTGGAGGCACATGCAATTAAAAAGTATATTTGTTTCTATCGTACCTCCCATTTATGAAGCGACTTTTTCTCTTGTGGTTTTACTTTTTTGTTCCCTTCAATTTATGGAGTCAAAATCCCTATTCCTATACCCTAGACAAAACATCGGGACTCCCATCAAATACCATTTATGATCTTTTTCAAGATCGTGAGGGATTCATGTGGATGGCCTCAGGGGAGGGACTTTGCAAATACGACGGCACCAAATTCAGTCTTTTCACTACCCCCAACCAAACAAGCAAAAGCGGCTCCAATATTACACAAGATCGTTACAATCGTATCTGGTACATCAATTTTGACGGCTACCTTTACTACATCGAAAACAACCAACTCAAAGCTTTACCTCAAAAAAACAGTATTGGTTATTACGAATTTGGAATTATTCAAAACTATCTTTTCACCATCCAAAAAAAAGGTGTAGAGATTTATGATTTGAAATCCTTACGATGTATAAAGAAAATTCCGTTGGCTACAGCCCAATTAAAAGCGACCCACTTTTCCAATGATACGTTTTACCTATTTACGGATGAATTAATTGAAATCGACTCGCAATTAAACAGTAAACACATTGCACTCCCCCAAGCAATTCAAGATTCGAAGTCAATAGTTGTACAAAGTGATCCATCGCAATTGTATATTGTATCCAAAATAAATGGCCAATTGCATACCTACAAAGAGCAAAAGTTTGTACAGAGCAATCAATTTAAGGGAAGTAGTATTCAAAACCTTAGCGTCATTGATGGCAACTTATGGCTGGCTACTACAAATGGCTTACTAGCCTATTGTAACAAAAAATGTACTGCCTTTTTTCCCAAACAAAATTGTGCCACCATTTTTAAAGACCGTGATCAGAAGTATTGGATCGCTACCCTCAACAACGGCATTCTATACATTCCCAATTTCAATACGATTTTACTCAAAAGCGACACCAAACCCCTCACCCTTCGCGCTAGAGAAAAAACGTTATTAATCGGCTATGAAAATGATTATATTGCCGAACTCAATCCTGAAAATCTCGAACTAAAAACCGTATTTAAAGGAGAATCCAATCATGAAGTATACCAACTCTATCAAGACGGTTCAACTACTTTCATGACGTCTAACAATTTTAAAATTCTTTCGCCTGAAGTCACCGAAATCAACATTGCTTTAAAAGACATCACAAAAGTTGATAACCATTTCTATGCCTTTGCTGCCAGTGGCGTTTGTGGATTTATTAGCAGTCATAATCCGCCACAACTATGGCAACCACTTTGCAAAAACAAGTTGCATGAGAAAAACGGTCCGTTTACAACTACCAAAATATTGACTAATGTTCGCGGGAAAGCCGTAGGATACAACCCCAAAAACAAAACCATTTATTTTGCTACCCATTTGGGATTGTTCCGCCAAACTCCAACCCAACTCAAGGAATTGCGCTACCAAAACAAGCCCCTGTTTACGCAAAAACTGTATTATGCCAATGAGGGAATGTATCTGTTATCCAACGCTAACACAGTGCTAAAAATAGACCCTTCGAATCGAATAAGTCCGTTGCAAATTAAAGCCATACCTGCCTCAGAAACCATTAAATCCATTAAAGTGATTGGGCATTGGATGTATCTTTTTACTTCTAATGCGATTTTTCGCTACGATTTTTCGACCCAAAAAACCATTAAAATTTTAGTGATTACCCCGGATATTTCTATCAGCGATCTTACTGCCCTTGATGGAAAAACCTATTTAGCAACCTCCAAAGGTTTGATTATGCAACCCAATGCCAACTTTCAAGAAGAAAAACTTCCCCAATTCATCTTGAATAGCGTTCGGGTTAATGATAAAGTTACCCGTAAACAAATTCTAAACTATGACGAAAACAACCTTAGTTTTGATTTTTCTGTTTTGGCTTACCAACCCAATACCCGCTTCCCCATTGCTTACAAAATCAACAAAGGCAAGTGGATTTATTTGGACGATCAACAGCGCTCATTAAAACTATCGTCTTTGGCGGCGGGAGACTATACCATTCAATTCAAAATTGAAAATTTAGAAAAAACAAAAAGCAATCCCATCACCTATCAATGTACCATTCAAAAGCCCTTTTGGTTCAGTTGGATATTTGTCGTACTGTATTGCCTTCTCTTCTCCATTTTGGTGATTCTGTTTAGCAAATACCATGTAAAAAAATTAGAGCAGAAAAACGCGATCGAACTCAATCGTATCCAATTGGAAAACAATTTGAATGCCTCAAAATTGACCGCTATACAATCGCAAATGAATCCGCATTTCTTTTACAATGCGCTCAACACTATACAATCCTATATTCTTACCAATGATAAAAAAGAAGCGATTTCCTATTTGAATAAATTTGCTTCACTCACCCGAAAAATATTGGAACTTACGGAACGCAGTTATGTGACACTTCAAGAAGAAGTGAACACCTTAACTCTTTATTTGGATTTAGAACAAGCCCGTTTTAATGACGACTTTAGTTATACAATCACAATTGCCGATTCGCTGGACAAAGAGTCCATCATGATTCCCACACTTTTGATCCAACCCTTTATTGAAAATGCAATCAAACACGGTCTACTCCATAGCAAGGGCAGTAAAAAAGTAAGCATTCAATTTCTTAAAAAGGACGAACAACTTCAAATTGTCATCGATGATAACGGTATTGGACGAAAGCGCAGTGAAGCCATTAACCTAAACAACCGCAAAGACCACATTTCTTTTGCGACTCACGCCATCGAAAAACGACTTGAAATTTTGAATAAAAATAAAATGCAAAAAATAACCGTTTGTTATATCGACAAAATGGAATACGACGAACCTACAGGCACAACGGTTTACCTTAATCTCCCCATGAAATGGAAATAAAAGCAATAATTATTGATGATGAAACTCGGGCCCGAATGGCACTCCAACTGCTTTTGGAAGAATATTGTCCCCAAGTAACGTTGGTCGAACAATGTGAAGTACTCGCTGACGGAATCAAAGCCATCCACAAACACAAACCCGATTTGGTTTTTTTAGATATTGAAATGCCCGGTCATAGTGGACTCGAATTGTTTGATTTTTTTAATGAAGAAGACATCCATTTTTCTATCATTTTTACTACAGCCTATAGCCAATATGCCGTGAAAGCCTTCAAGTTTTCTGCCATTGATTATTTACTAAAACCCATCAATCCCGATGAATTGGTAACAGCTGTCCAACGATTTTCCAGACTTAAGACGCAAAACCTTAAAGTGCTCCGCGATAACTTGGAGCAGAACAAATTAAACAAGATAGCCGTTCCCACAGGAAATAGTATACTGTTTTTGGAAATGGACCAAATCCTCTACATCAAAGGCGAAGGCTCGTATGCTGAAATTGTTTTGATCCATGGCGAGAAAATCATCTGCAGTCGTTATTTAAAAAACTTTGAAGATATCCTCGGGCAACACAACCATTTTGTTCGGGTGCAGAAATCCTATATAGCCAACATTAATTATGTGGTACAATACAACAAATCTGATGGTGGTAATCTAGAATTCCAAAATAAAATATGCATCCCTGTGGCCCCCGATAAAGTCGAAATCATCATGGAACGAATTGCGTTAATTAAAAGGTAATGTTGGTTTACAAGTAAACTACATCCGTTTTCCCCTACCTTAAACACAATTAACGTCCTAATACAAAGCAAAGAGAATTCTCGCAGCAGGGATTCAAGAGCTAACTTTTTTGGCAGTTTTACTACGCCATGTTGTCATTTCGACGATAGGAGAAATCCCATCCCAATTTTCACGTTACAGTAGGCAATGGGCATTCTTACAATCCAAGCGACAGCCTTAAGGTATCGGGAGCAATGGAATGTAATGACTACGAAGTCAGGAGACATTGTAGAGTGGGATTACCAACTAGAGAGAATTTCAAGTGGTGTGCACGGATTGCAAATCCGCGCGATCGGGGCGGGGAAGAAACATTCTTTACCACTTCTCATCAATTGCTAAATACTTTCTAATATCTTTTATGAGTTCTTTGTATAGTTCGATATGTTTATTTCTAGTATTTTCAAACAATTTAAAAGAATATCC
>CAYNDK010000086.1:0-11612 GCA_964395965.1 uncultured Flavobacterium sp. | reverse complement strand
CATGGCAATGCCCGAATAGGTAAAAATGACATGAATAACGATGGTTTTTTGGATAATCCGTTGGGAAAACAACTTAATCTCACTAACCGTTGGCAATATACCAATGCTGAAAAAGGTTGGGTTTCTTTTTTTAATGTCAAATATTTAAACGACCAAAAGCAATCCGGTCAAGTAGATTTTGACCCCCATAAGCATCGAGGGACAACCACTTTTTGGGGTTCGGAAATCAATACGGAACGATTGGACTTTTCGACCAAAACGGGTTATGTTTTTAAGGGAATGCCCTACCAAAGTATGGGTTGGCAAAATGCGTTTTCGTACCACAATCAGGAATCGTATTTTGGATTACGCACCTACCATATCAAACAACAAAGTGCCTATTCCAATTTTATCTTTAATTCGATTATTCAAAATACGCGGAATAAATTTTCAACCGGACTCAATTTTACGTTGGATCGTTACACCGAATGGGTCAATACAACTGATTATAGTCGGATCGATAATTCAATCGGTACCTTTTTTGAATATACTTTCGACAATGGAAAAACCTTCAGTTATATCATCGGAGGTCGTGTCGATTACCATAATCGCTTGGGCATTTTTATGACACCAAGATTGCATGTGCGCTACAATCCCTGGGAAATGGGTGTTATCCGATTTTCTGTAGGTCGAGGCAAACGAGCTGCAAATATTTTTGCCGAAAACCAGCAGTATTTTGGGAGTTCGAGACAATTTGCTATTCAAAACAGCGGTGGGAAATTGTACGGGTTAGATCCTGAAATTGCGTGGAATTATGGAGTGAGTTTTACACAAAAGTTTCGTATTTTCAATAAAAACACTGAAGTTACTTTGGATGTTTATCGCACAGATTTTCAAAACCAAGTCGTTGTTGATGTCATGCAAAATGCCCAACAAGTATTGTTTTATAATTTGCAAGGACGTTCCTACGCCAATAGTGTTCAATTGGATTTCAACATCGAACCTATTCATAAGTTGAATATTCGAAATTCGTTTAAGTACTACGATTTAGCAACAGATTATCAATCGGGTCGTTATCAACGTCCCCTTCAACCTCGTTATCGTTTTTTTTCCAATGTTGAATACGAAACAAAAACGACTGACAAAAACCGTTTTTGGAAAATGGATGTGACCTATAATTGGTTGGGAAAGCAACAATTACCAACAACTCAAGGCAATCCTGTTTCGGAGCAATTGGGGAATCAATCACCGGCCTATTCATTAATTAATGCCCAAGTAACACGAGTGTTTTCCAAAACATTTGAATTGTATGTTGGAGGTGAAAATTTGTTTAATTACCGTCAAGAGCGAGCAGTTTTGGGAACAGATACTCCATTTGGGAATTATTTTGATTCTACCATTATTTTTGCGCCCGTATTTGGAAGGATGCTTTATGCAGGATTACGATTTAAAATTATCTAAAAAAATAAGAAAATGAAACAGTTATTAATTCTCGTGTTGGCTCTATTTAGTGTAGGGTTACAAGCTCAAGAAAAGAAAAACAAAAATGCGAAGTATACTTTTGAAGTAAACGGCAATTGTGAAACCTGTAAACAGCGCATAGAGACAGCGGCGTATAGCGTAAAAGGGGTGAAATCGGCCGTATGGAATATTGAAACACATCAATTAGAGCTTATTATCAATGAAGAAAAGACGGATGTGGCGGCTGTGAAAAAAGCGATTGTAGCCGTGGGACATGATGTTGGCGAATTAAAAGCAGACGATGCCGTTTATGATAAATTACATCACTGTTGCAAGTATGAGCGCAAATGATGGACGAATCCCGAAATTGTTTTCGGGATTTTTTTTGCAAAAATTTCTATAAAAAAGAGTTGGCGTGTTGAAATTCCAATAACTTTGTTCCCGATTATGAGCAAATTGACAAAAAGATACCGTGTTTCCTTTTGGAACCGAAACTTTGTTTCGGCACTTTTTCTATTGTCGATTCTATTCTCGCAGCTCAATTTTAATTATTCGGTTTCCAATTCCAAATTCCTTCAAAAGCAAGAGAACTCCTTAAAAAAGTTGGGGGTTAATGCTTCGGTATATAAAGGAAGTGTATTGACCGAAAAAGATGATCAATCCGATTTTGAAGAAGCGGAAAGTGATGATGTTTTTGATTGTTGTGATTTTGGTATCCAAGAACGCCTATTTCATTTTTTCAAATCTTCCTCCGATCATCTTCAAACGACAACAGACACGACGGTCACTTCACCCCAACCGTTGTATATTCTTTTCTGTAAACTCAAGATTCATATAGGCTAATAAAAGTTAAGACATTTAATTGCTCCCACCCCGGGCATTCGTATTGATTTCGGTTCATCCGACACAAGTCAATCGTTTAACTTTTATTTATACATCATGAAACATACCGCACAAGGTTTTGATGAACAACATGTTCTTCATCACCTCAAGCACTATTTGCCTGCACAAAATCCACTCAAAGATTTCGTGCATCACAATACATTACATGCGTTTCAGGATCGAAATTTTCATACCGCTTTACATGAAGCAGCGACATTGTTTGGGTACCATACCTATTTGTCGTTAGCCGATTTTCGCAGTCGATTTGAAAAAGGAGAGATCCATCCCGATATAGTGCAACGGGTTATATTGAAACATAAAAAAGAATCGGATTTAGAAGTTTGGAAGCAAAAATTAGTGCAAGCTACTTATGATGAATCTTCACACCCTAGAATAGGGGCATTACGGGCGCATTGGCGAAAAGAATATGCTGTTAATTTAGAAAAATTGACCTATAGTTTACTCTTTAAGTTGCTTTGTAGCTATTTAGACCAAGGTGTTTCTGTGAGCCCTTTTCCCATGGAGTCCCATGGACTGATTGAAGGGATTATAGCACTTGAGAAACAAAGCCCAGTAAGTTTGTTCCGTTCACCACGTGCTCGTAAATTACTTTTCAAAAAAGCCTCAATAACGGAGCTTTTACATATTGTTGTTGGCGACGAAAGATATTATGAACAATACCTTTTTGACCAACAGTTTGGACATCCTGGTTGGAGTGGAATGGTAGCAACAATAGAAAGCAATCCCGCTTCGCTATTGGATAAAAAAACCATTTCATTGGAAGCGTTAATCCAATTGGAATTACTGTTAGAAATTGACGCTCTAGATTCAAAATTTAATGAAATCTGGGCGCCGTTATCATTTAAAATTAAACAACCGCCTCTTGATTTATTTTCAGTAGTAAAGTCAAATGAACTTTTTGAAGTCTATCATTTGTGGCAAGAAGCTTTTGAATGGACGTTGTACGATCAAGTTCTTGCGGGAATTAAATGGGTAGCTCCAGAACCGAAAAATGAAAATGCATCATTTCAAGGATTGTTTTGTATGGATGATCGTGAATGTTCATTCCGTCGCCATGTCGAGCATCTGGATAAAAATGCAGTAACTTTTGGAACGGCCGCATTCTTTAATTTCGAATTCTTTTACCAACCGGTGAATGGAAAGTTTTTTACCAAACTCTGTCCTGCTCCTGTTACGCCTAAGTATTTGATCAAAGAAATGGACCGTAAGAAAAAGCAAGCGGTAGATTTAACCTATCATAAAGGTTCGCACAATTTGTTTTTCGGTTGGATAATTTCGCAAACACTCGGATTTAGTGCCGCTTTGAAACTGTTCTTGAATATTTTCAATCCAAAAATGACTCCGGCAACCAGTGCCTCTTTCAAACATTTGCATAAAAAATCACAACTCCATATTGAAAATAAAAATTTGGAGGATCAAGTAGATGGTTTGCAAGTGGGATTCACCGTAGAAGAAATGGCGAATCGTCTTGAAGGACTTTTAAAAAGTATCGGATTAGTTGATCATTTTGCGCCAATAGTATATGTAGTAGGTCATGGCGCTACCAGTGTTAACAATACACATTATGCGGGTTACGACTGTGGTGCATGTAGCGGTCGTCCGAGTTCGGTAAATGCTAAAGTTGCCTGTTTTGCAGCCAATCATCCAAAAGTACGGGAAGAGTTAAAGAAACGTGGCATTCACATTCCTTTTACTACGCAGTTTTTACCCGCTTTGCATGATACAACGCGCGATGAGATTACATTTTATGACGAAGAAACCTTGACGGAACACAATCGTCATTTGCATGAGCACAACGAACTTACTTTTATGAGAGCGCTTGAAACCAATGCAATTGAGCGCTCGCGCCGTTTTGATTTGATTGATTCTAAGGCGGCTCCCAAAACCATTCATGAAAAAATCAAACGAAGATCGGTTTCTTTATTTGAGCCACGTCCTGAATTGAATCATGCAACCAATGCTATGGCCATAGTTGGGCGTCGAACGTTATCCAAACAATTGTTTTTGGACCGTCGTTCGTTTTTAAATTCCTATGATTATGAAGTAGATCCTACAGGTGATTATTTGTCGGGTATTTTGGGAGCAGTAGCTCCTGTCGCAGGAGGAATCAATTTGGAATATTATTTCTCTCGCGTTGACAATCATAAATTGGGAGCAGGAACCAAATTACCTCACAATGTTATGGGATTGATTGGTGTAGCCAATGGTATCGATGGCGATTTACGACCAGGATTACCGAGTCAGATGATTGAAGTACACGATCCTGTTCGCATTTTAATAGTGGTCGAACATTATCCTGAGATTGCCAAATATGCGATAACCAAAAATCCAGCGACTTATGAATGGTTCAAAAATCAATGGGTGAAATTGGTTGTAGTACATCCAGAAACGCATGATATTTTCCATTTTGAGAATGAACAATTTGAGTCCTATCTGCCACTCACCCCTCAATTAGAAGTGATTGATGATGAAATGCCAAAAGTGGTTGAGACCATCGATAATCTTCCTATTTACATAATGAACTAATACGAAGGATATGAATGAGTTATTGCAATATTTTATTCTACTTCCTTTAGTGGGTTTTGTAGTGAGTTTAGTGCTTCCTGAAAGACGTGAAGCAACGATTTCTAATTGGGCATTTGGAACTGTAGTTCTTCAGTTAATTGGATTGTCAGTGTTTTTAGTAGCTTGGATTTTGGCGGGGCATTCAACATTAAATTTGAATGAAATTACGCTGTTGAAAACGGCTCACTATGAGTTTTTTGTTGACTTTTATTTTGATAAAATAACAGCAGTCTATCTCTTTATTGGCACCCTTTTAACGGGTATGATCACGACATATAGTCGGTATTATTTACACCGAGAAAAAGGATATAAACGATTTTTCAATACAGTATTGTTCTTTTTCTTTGGGTATAATTTAGCTATTTTATCTGGAAACTTTGAGACACTATTTATCGGTTGGGAAATTATCGGGATCTCATCCTTCTTGTTGATTGGATTCTACCGTGAGCGCTATTTGCCAGTACGTAATGCCTTTAAAGTGTATTCGGTTTACCGCATAGGCGATGTAGGTTTGATTTTAGCGATGTGGGCGAGCCATCATTTATTTCATGAAAATATTACATTTATGAAATTGGCGAATGCCGACTTGGTGAGCGAACATCTACAAAGTCATACCTTTATTGGTGCATTTATCGCATTGTGTTTAGCTTGTGCTGCCGCTGCAAAATCGGCTCAAGTCCCTTTCTCCACTTGGTTGCCGCGAGCGATGGAAGGTCCAACGCCTTCCAGTGCAATTTTCTATGGATCATTGTCGGTTCATTTGGGTGTTTTCCTCATGTTGCGAACTTTCCCTTTCTGGGAACACCAAACATCCATGCGAATAGCCATCGGATTAATGGGCTTAGTAACTAGTATCGCGGCATCCGTCATGGCCAATGTGCAATCGACTGTGAAGAGTCAGGTAGCCTACAGTTCGATTTCACAAATTGGATTGATTTTTATCGAAATTGCTTTGGGATGGGATACTTTAGCTTTAATCCACTTTGCTGGTAATGCTTTTCTTCGTACCTATCAATTATTAGTGTCACCGTCTGTTGTGAGCTATTTAATTCGGGAACAGTTTTATACATTTCAACCAAAAGATCATACACGTAAAGGTTTATTACCACAAAAATGGAATTATGCCCTTTACGTTTTGGGTATTAAAGAGTTTAATTTGGAAGGCTTTTTGAGTCTTGTTTTATGGCATCCTTTGAAATCCATAGGGAAGGTGCTGGATTTTTTAAACTTGAATCGTGTATATGTAGTTTTTCTTCCAGTATACCTCCTAGGAATTGTGTGTTTCTATTTTCGTGCGCAGTTTCCCTATCAAATTGTTGGAAATTTACCCGAGGTTTTTGGATTGTTCGGACTCATATTCGTATTCAAAGCTTTTTCTGAGCGCAAAAGTCCGTTTGTCGCATGGACCTTAGTCGTACTCAATCATTTTTGGATTGCTTTAGCGATAGCTTTTAATGAAAAAGTGGATTGGAACGAACTAGTCATTTACTTATCGGGAGTCGTAATAGCGGGTATTGTGGGCTACTGGGCGTTGTTGAAGTTAAAAAAAATGGAAAAACGCATAGTTATCAGTCAATATCTTGGACATGTTTATGAACATCCTAAGTTTGCTTTTTTCTTTTTATTAGCCACTTTAGGAATTACCGGATTTCCAATTACAACCACATTCATTGGAGAAGATTTAATCTTCAGTCACATTGAAAGTCATCAATATATCCTTGCGTTTTTGATTTCCTCAAGTTTTATTGTTTCGGGTATTGCCGGAATCCGTTTATATGCGCGACTTTTCTTAGGTCCTCATGTAAAAACCTACCACGAATTACCTTATAAATCATCTTAAAAAAACAATTATGTCACAATATAAAAATATCCCTGCCGACGGATTAGCCGGCTTAAAAGAATATTTCAAATCTGATGCAATTTCCGGTTTCATTGTTTTCTTATTGGCTTTACCACTCAGTTTAGGTATTGCAAAAGCATCTGAATTCCCTCCCTTAATGGGTTTAATCACTGCAATTATTGGTGGTTTAGTCGTGAGTTTCTTTATGGGTTCGCGTCTAACGATTAAAGGTCCTGCTGCAGGTCTAATTGTAATTGTAGCCGGAGCTGTAGCTGAATTTGGAGGCGGAGAGCAAGGTTGGCATTTAGCGCTTGGAGCTATAGTCGTTGCGGGAGTAATTCAAATTTTATTCGGATTTTTAAAGTTTGGAAAGTTAGTTGATTTCTTCCCGTTGTCAGTCATTCATGGAATGCTTGCTGCTATTGGTTTAATTATTATTGCCAAACAAATTCCGGTACTTTTGGACGTCGATCCAACCATGACTAAGGGTGTAGGTCCATTAGGTTTATTTGCAAAGATCCCCGAATTTTTTGCGCATTTAGATCCTAAAGCAACTGCAATTGGAGTGGTGAGTTTAATCATCATGTTGGGTTGGCCATATCTTAAAAATAAATACATCAAGATGATTCCGGCTCCTCTTATGGTCTTGTTTGTTGCAATTCCAGCCGAATTGATGATGGATTTTCAAACGACAGAACCCACGTATGCTCTTGTACATATTGGAAATCTATTGGATAATGTAAAAGTAAATGTTGATTTTGGTGGTATGGCACAAACAGGTATTTTTATTAAATACGTGATTATGTTTGCGTTAGTAGGTACTTTAGAATCCTTGTTGACAGTGAAAGCGATAGATTTAATGGATCCTTATAAACGTAAATCGAATGCCAATAAGGATTTGATTGCAGTAGGAGTAGGGAATACATTGGCTGGAATTTTTGGTGGGTTACCAATGATTTCAGAAGTAGCTCGTTCCTCTGCCAATGTGGCTAATGGTGCTAAAACACGTTGGGCTAACTTTTATCATGGTTTCTTCATTTTGGCCTTTGTACTTTTAGCTTCTCATTTAATTGAATTGATACCCAATACGGCTTTGGCAGCAATGTTAATTACAGTAGGAATTCGTTTAGCACATCCCAAAGAATTCATGCACACGTTTCATATTGGTAAAGAGCAATTGTCCATTTTCTTAATCACTATTTTCTTCACTTTGTATGAGGATTTGTTGGTTGGAATTGCAGCGGGTATTCTGTTAAAAATGATTATTCATGGATTTAATGGAACGCCTTTTTCATCCTTTTTTAAAGCACCTACTGAAGTGTCTTTCGAAGGAGATGAATATTTAGTAGAGATAAGTAAAGCAGCTGTTTTTACCAATTTCTTGGGGATTAAACGTAAGTTGGAAGAAATTCCGACAGGGTTTAAGGTAACCATTGACCTGAAACATACTAAGATGGTCGACCACTCCGTGATGGAAAGTTTAGAACATTTTAAACATGATTATGAGTCAATTGATGGGGGGAAAGTGATAATAGTTGGTTTAGAAGAGCACGAACCTTTGTCAGAACATAAATTAGCAGCTCGTAAAAAAATAGCTTAACATGAAAAAATGTTTATTTGGGGTTATAAGTTTACTGTTGCTTATGACTAATAATGTGATTTTTGCTCAAGATTATTGGAAAAATCATCAATTAAACTTGAATGAGTCGGGGAGTAATTACATAAAATTATCAGGTGTTGTTCAAGGTTGGGTAAGGAATATGGAATATAATCCTGGTTCAACGATATACGGATATGCCAAGAACTCAGGGACAGATATAGGTATTCGACGCTATCGATTAATACTGACTTCACAAGTCACAGATCGCGTATTTTTTTACAGCCAATTTGGAGAGAATAATTTTAACAATATTGCCGATCGGAAACAGGGTTTCTTTGTACACGATGCGTTTGCAGATTATGCAATTGACAAAACTAAACTTCAACTAGGAACTGGTTTGTCGGGATGGAGTGGGTTATCTCGCTTTTCAGCGGCTTCAGTAACCTCGATAATGGGGTTGGATTCACCTATTTTTTTGCAATCGACAAATGATGTAAATGATCAGTTTTTGCGAAAATTGTCGGTATTTGTTAAGGGGAAATTGGGTAAAGTTGATTATCGTTTTGAATGGGCGCAACCCATGGCAATTCAAAAAAGTGCTTCTTATAACGCAGCTACAGCTTTGACAACAGCAACGACTTTCTCTGCAGAACCTCCCAAAATTCAATGGAATGGCTATGTTCAATACCAATTTTTGGATCAAGAGAGTAATTTAACACCTTATACAACAGGAACCTATTTAGGGAAGAAAAAGGTTTTCAATATTGGTGCTGGTTTTGTATTCCAAAAAGATGCCATGTGGCATTTATCTAATTCAGCTGATCCAAATTCTGTTGTACATGAAAATATGGCACATTATGCTGTGGATGTGTTTTATGATGCGCCAATAGGAACTAAAGGTGCTGCAGTTTCCTGTTATGGGACTTTGGTAAGTTATAATTTTGGTCAAAACTACATTCGAAATTCTGCGATAATGAATCCTACTAATGGAACAACCAATGCCAATTTATTGAATGGTTCTGGAAATGGTTTCCCAATGTTTGGAACAGGAAATGTAATTTATGCGCAAATTGGCTATAAGTTTAAAGATAAATTAATTGGAGCAACCACATTAATGCCTTATGTTTCAGTACAGCATGCCAATTACGAACGACTTAACGATGCAATGAATTATTACGATATTGGAGTGAATTGGTTGTTGGCAGGTCATAATTCTAAATTTACCATTTCCTATCAAAATCGACCTTTGTATACCACCAATGGTGATTTGACGGACCATATGGGAGCGTGGGTCGCACAATATCAAGTTTTTTTGAATTAATAAAGAGTGTGTTAGTTTTGAGGCCAGTGACTTCCTGTTTGGTTGCTGGTCTCTTTTTTAATAAGAAAAAATTAAGATGCCCTTTCGAAAATAATGCCTATTTTCACCAACTGAAATTTATACTACATGAATCATTTTGACTGGAAGCAACTCTTCAATCCTGAGTTTTATATTTTACTTCAAATAGGAGGAATAAAAATTGGTTTGTACGTCGTGTTGTTTATTGTCTTTGCAGAGACGGGTTTATTAGCCGGTTTCTTTTTGCCAGGAGATAGTTTGCTTTTCCTTTGCGGGATTTACAGCGAATTATTAATGAAAGATTTTACCACAGGAAATGATTTTCTCGATGTTACATTTTTAGCCTTTTTAATTGCTTTGATGGCAATATTTGGTAATATGTTTGGCTATTGGTTTGGTAAAAAAAGTGGGTCGTACCTTTATAAACGAGAAGATAGTTTGTTCTTCAAAAAGAAATATTTGTACCAATCCAAAGACTTTTTCGATAAATACGGAAGTAGAGCGGTAGTGTTTGCTAGATTTTTACCTATTGTACGCACCTTTGCGCCTGTAATTGCTGGTATCGTTGAAATGGATCGTAAAAAATTCATGTTCTATAATGTCTTGGGTTCTGTGCTTTGGGCTGTAGTGATGATTTTCGCTGGACATTATTTGTATGAGCTCTTTAAGTTAAAATTCAATATCGATTTAAAGCATTACATCGAATATATAGTTATTGGTATTGTAATGGTGACTACAGTGCCCGTTCTCATAAAGATTTTACGCAAACGCAAATAAAAAAATCCGACTTGAAAAAGTCGGATTTTGTTTTTATAATTCTAATGTATTTTACATCATTCCTGGCATACCGCCTCCCATTGGCATAGCAGGAGCCGATTCTTCTTTAATGTCAACTAAAGCACATTCTGTAGTTAATATCATACCTGCCACAGAAGCTGCATTTTCAAGAGCGACACGCGTTACTTTTTTAGGGTCAATAATACCCGCTTTTAGCATATCTACGTATTCGTCTGTTTTTGCATTATAACCAAAATCACCTTTGCCTTCTGCAACTTTTGCAACCACTACTGATCCTTCTAATCCAGCATTTTCAACAATGGTACGTAAAGGAGCTTCGATAGCGCGGGATACAATTTGAATACCTGTTGCCTCGTCAGCATTGTCGGGTTTTAGGTTGGCTAAAGCGGCTTTAGCGCGTAACAAAGCTACACCACCACCCGCAACAATTCCTTCTTCAACCGCTGCACGAGTCGCGTGTAATGCATCGTCTACACGGTCTTTTTTCTCTTTCATTTCCACTTCAGAAGCTGCTCCAACATATAAAACGGCAACACCACCAGCTAATTTAGCCAAGCGTTCTTGCAATTTTTCACGATCGTAATCGGAAGTAGTAGTTTCAATTTGTGCTTTGATTTGGTTCACACGATTTTTAATCATGTCGGCATTTCCAGCACCGTTTACCAATGTTGTATTGTCTTTGTCGATAGTTACTTTTTCAGCAGTACCTAACATTTCTAAAGTTGCGTTTTCTAAAGTGAATCCACTTTCTTCAGCAATTACAGTACCTCCTGTTAAAATGGCAATATCTTCTAACATGGCTTTTCTACGGTCACCAAAACCTGGAGCTTTTACAGCTGCAATTTTTAATGCGCCACGTAATTTGTTTACAACCAACGTCGACAATGCTTCACCGTCTACATCTTCTGCAATAATCAATAAAGGTTTGCCTGATTGTGCAACTGGCTCAAGAATCGGTAATAATTCTTTTAAGGAAGAAACTTTTTTGTCATATAATAAAATGTAGGGACGGTCTAAATCCACTTCCATTTTTTCAGCATTGGTTACAAAGTAAGGTGATAAATAACCACGATCAAATTGCATTCCTTCTACAACATCTACGTAAGTATCTGTTCCTTTTGCTTCTT
>CAYNDK010000085.1:0-11653 GCA_964395965.1 uncultured Flavobacterium sp. | reverse complement strand
AACAAGCAAACGGTGAATTGTTATTTGTGGATAAAGATGGTAACTTAACTGAAAACACAACTTTAGATGTCCGTAGAATGTCTGGTAAAAACTATGTGCCAGTGTACCAAGGAGGATTTGGATTCAATATGGATTACAAAGGTTTCTTCCTAGATGCACAATGGAACTGGGTGAAAGATGTTTGGAGATTTGACTATGCGTTAAGCTGGTTGTATGAGCCTGCTTATTTAACAGATAATAATATGTCTGTTGATGTGTTGAATGCTTGGACTCCAACTAACACAAATACGAACATTCCTTCTTTAGATGCGGTAAATTACTCTCAAGGTGGTGATTTGTCAAACATGTGGTTAAGAGATGCTTCTTATTTACGTTTACGTAATGTAAGTTTCGGATATACTTTTGATAAGAAAGTATTGAAAGGTTCTGGAATCAATGGTTTGAAATTATTTGTTCAAGGTGAAAACTTGTACACATGGACAAAATGGAGAGGATTTGATGCAGATGCTAGTGATTCTTCTAACTTAAGTAGATTCCCAGCGCCTAAAACGGTTTCATTCGGTGTTAACGTTGACTTTTAATTAAAAAAAAGAATATGAAAAAAGTAAAATATTTAGCGTTGACCTTTGCTAGTGTAGCATTGTTGTCGCTTTCTTCATGCCAAGATGCCTATGAAATAGTGCAGGATGGTGAGTTAAATGAAGAGTCTTTCAAAACATTAGGTCAAATGGAATCCTATTTGAGCGGTGTTTATGGAACAGTTTCTACGGCTAACGAAATTGGTTTTACGGGTATTTTTACCGATGAAACAGGTGTAGGTCGTGGTAGTGGTGGTCAAAATTTCGGTACACACCGTTATATAATCAATACGTCCAATCCATTCGCTGATGCTATTTGGTATAGCAAATACCAAACCATTAACCGTTGTAACCGTTTGTTGAAAATTGCTACGCAAGTACCAGTTCCAACAGATCCAACAGAGTTAGCGCGTTACAATTCAGCAATTGCACAAGCACGTGCTTTAAGAGCGTTTTCGTACTTACAGTTGTTAACATATTTCTCTACTGACATGACTGATCCTAATGCTTTAGGTGTAATGTTTGTAGGTGATAATATTGCTGAAGCTTCTGATGAATATCCACGTGTAGCAAATAATGTTATTTACACGGCTATGGAAGCAGATTTACAATATGCTTTTGACAATGTTACAGATAATGTTAATGCGGGTACAACTCCATACAAATATGTAACCAAAAACATGGTTAATGCAGTACGTGCACGTTTCTACTTGTACAGAGGTGATTATACTTTAGCTAAACAATATGCAGAGTATGTAATTGCTAATGCAGGTGTGAGTTTGACTTTAGCTACACCAATTCCTGGAGGTACAGTAGGTTCTGCTTCATGGAATACTGCATTCTACGGTGCTTCTTCTACAAACCCTTATAGAAGAATGTTTGCTGATGCAGCTACTGGAGGACGTGGAGAAATCATTTTCTCTTTATTGCGCCCTGCTGCTGGTACTTGGGAAAACATCGCTTCTCAATTTACTACTAATACAACCAATGTTGCAGGTAGTCCATTATTTGAAGTTGGAAGAAATTTATTCAATGAATTGAGTGCTATTCCTGGTGATATTCGTCGTTATGCGAATGTTGACCCAACTTCTTTGATTAATCCAAGTTATGCTACAACACCTGATTATTTAGATACTGATGTTATCGTTATCGATAAGTATCCTGGTCAAACAGGTTACCCATTGCGTAACGATGTTAAAGTATTCCGTTTGTCTGAAATGTATTTAATCTTGGCTGAGTGTCATGCTAATGCAGGTAACATCAACGGTGCTTCTAACTCAGTTGCATCTGTAATCAAACAAATTCGCGATGCACGTAATTACCAAGGAGCTCAAGCGTTACCAACTTATGCAGATGCTACTGCAGCTTGGAAAGCTATCATGGATGAGCGTCGTTACGAATTATGTTTTGAAGGTCACCGTTATATCGATGTTAAACGTTTAGGTGGTAAAGCAAATGCTTCAATCACTCGTGATGCTACAGATGATATCATTGTAAATGATTTAACAATCCCTTACAACGATTACCGTTTTACATTACCTATTCCACAATCGGAATTGAATGCGAACAACGTTATCCGTTCACAACAAAATCCTGGTTATTAATCAGATTTTAAAAATAAGTTAAGCCTCTCTGAAAAGAGAGGCTTTTTTTTTATATTTACCTCATGAAAAAGATTTACTTACTATTTAGTTTTTCGTTGTTTTTCGGTGTGTCAGCTCAAACACTACAACAACGCTTGGAGATTCAAAAGCATTCCAATCCTGAAGTTATTGCCCAATTAAAACAAAAAATAGAGCAGAAGGCAAAAGTTTTTTCTATGATGAATCGATTGTCGCCTTCTTTTCTTCAACCCCAGCGTTTTGTTGATGGTAGACCCATCTATTTTGCAACGGACAATTTTTTTTCAGTTCGTACGCTTCGTGCGGAGACCATGTATCCAGGAGGAACGCTTGGGATCAATGCTACCGGTCAAGAGCTGTTTGCTGGAGTTTGGGATGGTGGTAAAGTATTAAATACTCACCAAGAATTTACAAGTCGTGTTATTTTAGGAGATGTGGCTTCAACACTAAGTACACATGCAACACACGTTACAGGAACAATCTGCGCACAAGGGGTTTCTCCTTCACGTAAGGGGTTTGCTTATCAAGCTTACGTTCGTGCCTATGACTGGAATGGTGATGAAACCGAAATGTTTGGTTTTGCAACAGATGGTTTTTTAGTATCAAATCATTCCTATGGTAATATCGCTTCTTCATTACAAGAGTATTATTTTGGGAATTATAATGCCCAATCTATTGAGGCGGATGATTTAATGAATACTTTTCCTTACTATCAAATTGTAAAATCTGCAGGTAACGACCGAAGTACTTTTACAATTAATCAAGTAAATAATAAGGGAGGTTATGATTTGCTAACAGGTGTAGCAACTGCAAAAAATGTTCTTACAGTAGCTGCAGTTGAGCAAGTGACAAGTTATACCTCTCCTGCAAGTGTTGTTATGAGTTCGTTCAGTAATTGGGGGCCTACGGATGATGGTCGAGTAAAACCCGATATTTCAGCAATGGGTGTCGATGTGAGTTCTTGCAGCTCTTCTTCGAATACAGCTTATACTGCTCTTTCGGGGACTTCTATGGCTTCCCCTGCCATTACCGGATTAATTGTTTTGTTACAAGACTATTATAATGATTTAAATGCACAATTTATGCGTTCAGCTACTGTGCGTGGTTTGTTATGTCAATCTGCTCGAGAAGCTGGTGATAATCCAGGTCCCGATTATAGTTTTGGTTGGGGTCTTGCCGATGGGTTCAATGCATCGAATGTGATTAAAAATAACGGTACATCAACTCTAATCGAAGAGAATACGTTGTTGAATGGAGCTACATACACAAAAAATATTCAAATTAATACAACACAAGATATCAATGTAGTAGTGTCTTGGACAGATCCTACAGGAACTGCCAATCAAACTAATGATGTAGATAATCGTTCTCCACGCTTACGAAATAATTTAGATTTAAAAATTCTAAAAGATGGTACTACTTATTATCCTTGGAAATTAGATCCAGAATTCCCTACTGATGCAGCAACAAATACAGCTGATAATAATGTGGATAATATAGAAAAAGTGCAAATTTTTAATGCAACACCCGGTGTATATACCATTCAAGTAACACATAAAGGTTCGTTACAAGGTGGTTCTCAAGACTATTCTTTAATAGCTTCTGCAACTACAGGATTGGCTTTGGGGCTTAATACTATTCAAGACGATAATACATTCTTTGTTTATCCAAGTCCAGCTTCAAACGAAATTCATTTCAATAATCCTAAAGAATTCTCTTTGGATAATGTAGCGATTTATGATGTTTCTGGGAAGTTAGTTGTTGAATCTTCCAAAGTAATGAATAACACTCTTGATGTTAGTGCACTACAAAGTGGTGTCTATATGGTTAAGATAAATTCACAAGGGGTAAGTTTTATGCGTAAGTTTACCAAAAACTAATTCTTTTTCTCAATAACAAAAACGCCTTCAAATCTGAGGGCGTTTTTTTTGTTTCAATTTTTTGTTAAATCGAATAACACTCACAAACATTGTCTATTTTTGCTCCGTAATTGATTTACTATGAAAAAGAGATTGGCCTTTATCTTATTTTGTATCGTATTCACTTGGAAGGGTACCGCCCAAAAAACTGGCGACAAACCATCCAAAAGTATGATTAAATCTTCGGAAGAGAAAGCTAAAGAAGCCGCTCGAAAAGCCCCAATTGCTTGGTATAAAATTTATACTATCGAAAAGGACACCACTGTAGTAGATACTTCACTAACGCTAAAACGATTTTATCAATTCAATTATTTGCGTAAGGATCGATTTGGACAACTTCAATATCCTAATGAAGGGCAAACCTACAATTATCTAGATTTTGGTCAGCAACGCTATTCACTTTTTCCAGAAATGGGATATCAAGGGAAGCACCATTCATTTATGCAAGCAGAAGATATTCGTTATTATCATGTACCTACACCATTATCAGATATTTATTTTAAAACCGTAATGGAACAAGGGCAAAGCGTAGATGCCTTAATCACACTAAATACCTCTAAAAATTTTAATTTATCCATAGCCTATAAAGGGATTCGATCTTTAGGTAAATACATCAATCAATTAGTTAGTAATGGTAATCTGCGATTAACAGCATCATATAAAATGCCCAGTGAACGCTATATTCTCAATGCACACTATGTAGGTCAGGATTTCTTAAATTATGAAAATGGCGGACTCACAACACCTTCTGATTTTGAAGGAGGAGACGCAATTTATAATAACCGTGCACGTCTCCAAGTCTATTTGTCAGATGCGCAAACTATACTTAAAAGTAAACGCTTGTTTTTTGATCATTCTTTTCGCGTAAACCCTAAAAAGGCATCCAATAATCTTTCGGTTATACATAGATTCAACTACGAGCATAAGTATTTTGAATACAATCAAGCCACTGTAGCTACAACTGTTACAGTAAATGAAACGTCAACAACATTTAATCGATTTGGCGATTCACAAGTTACAGCGTCAATAAACGACCAAGCCACTTACGATAAAATTTATAATCGGGCTGGAATTCAATATGATAATAAAACACTTGGAGCCTTGCGTTTTTATATCGAAAATTATAATTATGGCTTTGGTTATGAAAACCCTCGAACGGTAAATTCACTTGTAATTCCGGGAAGAATTAAAGCAACAGTCAATACTGTAGGTGGGGAATACGAATACCGAAAAGGAGCTTGGAAAGGTTTTGCTTCGTTAACTAATGCCATTTCAACACAATCCATTCGTAATTTAGATTTAAAAGCTTCCTACATTCTTAATCCAAAAAATAATTTTGTTTTTCAATACCAAAATCAAAGTAAACTTCCCGACAATAATTATACGTTGCAACAAAGTAGTTACAACAACTACAATTGGTTTACAAGTTTTAAAAATGAAAAATACAACACCTTAAAAGCAGAAGCCAATACACAATGGATTCACGCAACGTTGCAGGTAACCAATATCACTGATAAATTGTATTTTCAAGATACTCAAAATGTAGCAAATCAACAGCTGGTTACTCCTCACCAATTTTCTGGTAGCATCAATTATCTATCGTTAAAAGTTGATCGTGAATTTAAATTTAAAAAGCTAGGTTTTGATATCACTGCCTTATATCAAAAAGTAGATCAAAGTCAGCCCGTACTCAATGTGCCTGATCTGACCGCTCGTACAAGTGTTTACTACCATGGATATTGGTTCAATAAAGCCATGTTTGTTCAAACCGGTATTACGGGTAATTATTTTACCAAATATTTTGCCAATGATTATAACCCAATCCTTGGCGAATTCTTTGTGCAAACCCAAAAGGAAATCGGGAATTTTCCTGTGGTCGATGTATTCTTTAATGCCCGTGTACGTCAAACCCGAATTTTCTTAATTGCCGAACACGTGAATTCGCTCTTCGGGAAAAACAATTACTACGCTTCCCCCAGCATGCCGTACCGCGATTTTATTATTCGCTTCGGCTTCGTGTGGAACTTTTTCCAATAATTTTTTTAAGGACCTAATTCCTGCTATCCGCTATACCTGCCTGCCGGAAGGCATGTCCCTCCACTCCGTTGCGGGGATGCCGCTCCTACTTGCCTGCCGTTAGGTTGGTCAGGGTAGGGCTGTACAATTCATAGACGACTAATTGCATAAACTATTGGCAAATTCCTATCTTTGCTCGCTTAATTTTTTGTACAATGAACTATTCAGAAAATATATTAGGAACCATCGGGAATACTCCGCTTGTAAAATTGAACAAAGTGGTGGAAGGGATTGATGCCTTGGTCTTAGCCAAAGTAGAAACCTTCAACCCCGGGAATTCCGTAAAAGACCGTATGGCACTTAAAATGGTGGAAGACGCTGAAGCCGACGGTCGCTTAAAACCTGGAGGAACAATTATCGAAGGAACTTCAGGCAACACCGGAATGGGATTGGCATTAGCTGCCATCGTTAAAGGGTATAAATTGATTTGTGTAATCTCTGACAAACAATCCAAAGAAAAAATGGACATCCTACGTGCCGTTGGAGCCAAGGTAGTCGTTTGTCCAACTGACGTTGAACCCGATGATCCGCGTTCGTATTATTCGGTTTCGCGTCGCCTTGCCGAAGAAACACCTAACGCTTGGTATGTCAACCAATACGACAACCCCAGCAACGCCATCGCGCATTACGAACAAACAGGTCCAGAGATTTGGGAGCAAACCGATGGGAAAGTAACTCATTTTGTCGTAGGTGTAGGTACCGGCGGAACGATTTCAGGGGTAGCAAAATATTTAAAAGAGAAAAACCCCAACATCAAAGTGTGGGGAATCGATACCTACGGTTCGGTGTTCAAAAAATATCACGAAACCGGCATCTTTGATGAAAATGAAATCTATTCCTACATCACCGAAGGAATTGGCGAAGATATCTTACCTAAAAACGTGGACTTCAGTTTAATCGATGGCTTTACCAAAGTGACCGACAAAGATGCTGCAGTCTACACGCGTAAAATTGCTTTGGAAGAAGGAATCTTTGTTGGGAATTCGGCAGGTTCTTGTATCAAAGGATTACATCAGTTGAAAGAACATTTCAAACCTGAAGATGTGGTTGTTGTTTTATTCCACGATTCGGGAAGTCGTTATGTTGGGAAAATGTTCAACGACGATTGGATGCGCGAGCGCGGTTTCTTAGATGAAGAAATCACCAAAGCCGAAGATGTCATCAAAGATCATTTAGATAAACCTTTGGTTACCGTTCGTACTGAGGAATTGGTTTCGCATGCTATCGATCGTATGCGTAAATATAAAATATCTCAAATTCCGGTAATTGACACTACAGGATTTGTGGGTTCCGTTGACGAAACGGATTTATTCCGTAGTTATGTAGCCGACAAAGATGTAGCCAACAAACCGATTCGCGAAGTGATGAGTCAGCCGTATCCTATTGTGAATGCTGCGGCACCCATTGAGGAAGTATCGAAGTTGTTCTCGAAAGACAATCAAGCGGTCTTAGTAGAATTGCCCAACAAAAAATTCCACATCATTACCAAACACGATATTATCGGTTCGATTAAATAAAAACAAAAGGCTGTCTATCCCGACAGTCTTTTTTATTTTCCTAATAACACCCCCGAAACATTCCAAGCGCTAAAGCTATTGCCTTCGGGTGCGCCTTGTGGGATAATAACCTGAAGGGTGTGTTTTCCCGCTTTTAAATTGCCCAAATCAATATAGTAGGGATACGTAACCATACCAGGGCACCAATTGGATCTACTGTAGTCTGAAGAAGAAAGTCCGTTGTTGAAATTCCCCGAAGCCGGATTAAATAAGCGATACGAACCACAATCCTCGCGCCAAGGAGTTACTTGAAAGACTTCCTTTCCATCCAAAAGGATTGTATTCTTTTTCGGAACAAATTCGTCGCCATTTTCCCAGCCGCCATGCCCTGTTGTGAGGTAACGCAAACGCGCGTTGTTAAGGTCTTTCTCTAAGGTGAATTCTACTACCAAACCTTTTTCGTGATTGAATAAGGTACCGTATTCTTGACCCGCCATTTCCATAATGTTCACCGTATTGAATAATGGCATAACCACACCGTGTCGGTTCGTAGCTTCCTCTTCAGGGTGGATAGTAATATTCATCGAAATTTTATGACCGCCTTTGTCATAATTCCCAATAAAAGTACCCACATACACTTCTTTCCCTGAATAGGCCGAAACCAATTCACTGATGTCTTGGCGGTAAGGAACTTGTGTGTGCCACGTTTTGTCTTTCAATTCGATATGATTGTACTTCTGAATTCCAAATGGAGTGAAAAAGCGCATCAATTCGATTAAGGGTAGAAATTGGTCTGTTGCGATAATACCTTGGTATTTTTTACCATTACCGTTTTCATAGATGGGTAAGGTATTCGCACCCTGCTGTAATCCGTCCCATAACGATTGCTTTTTGTCCATAGGAATAATAAACACTGAACCGGTTCGGTCATAGGCATCACCGTTCGATTGTTCGACTAAATCCAAAAATACTTGACTGCCGGATTTAATTTCTGGGAATTTGATTTTACGAACGGCTATCGTTCCATTTGCAAATCGAAAAATACTATCGTTGGATTGTGAAGTATCTGAGAAATTTAGAATTTGCTCCTTGAAAATAGGAATTGTGATGAACCGACTTTTCCACAACCTATCGCGATAGCTCAAAAGGTCTAAAGGTTTTTGAGCGATATCTAGGGTTATAGGTGAGTTGCTTTTTTGCTTTTCGATTTTAATGGCTGTGGTGAAAAAGTTTCCATTGCGTCCAATTTCCAAAACTAAACCAAGATGTTGGCCTAATGTAGAAGGAGAACCTTTTACACCTAATGTATCAGTATACCATAGTTCAATAGTATTGGAGTTGATAATTGTTTTTGCTTTTTTACAAGGGTAACCAAGAATCATTTTTTTGTCAGGTAACAGTTCAAATGATTGCATAGCCAAGGAAGTGCTGTCGATAGTCAACGCAGAACTTTTTTCTCCTAAATAGCCTTTTTGATATATTTTAAGGTTGGTGTGATTGACCCAAGTTTCCTCATAAGGAAATACAGCTTTGTGCGCTATTATATTTTCAGAAGTGATTAAAGTGGCATTTTTGTCTGTAAATACCAGTTGTAAATCTTGGGGTTCAATTACTTTTCCATTAGATGCTTTTTGATAGGTGATTTTATAGGATTGGGCACCTACCAATTGAAGGCCTAATAAACAGAAGAAAGCTATTTTTTGCATGTATATCATTTTTTACAAAGATAAAAATTGGTTTTGCAAATAGATTTTTTTTAACTTCGTGGTTTCGAGACCATTTAGATTTTTATACGCCTTATGAAAGAAGATTTTTTGCACCATGTTTGGCGCTTTAAGTGCTTTGACGTGAACCAGCTATTCACAACTTCGGGAGAAGTAATACAATTACTCCACACTGGTGATTACTTACAAACCGAGGGCCCAGATTTTTTTAATGCACAGCTCGTCATAGGTTCCCAAAAATGGGCAGGTATGGTTGAAATCCATCTAAAGTCTTCGGATTGGTATGCACATCACCATGAGAAAGATGCCAATTACGATAATGTGATTTTACATGTAGTTTGGGAGCATGATATGCCTGTTTATCGTCAAAATAATACTGAAATACCAGTTTTAGAATTGCATAATAGAGTAGAGGTACAATTGGTACAACGCTATAACTATTTAATGCAAAGAAAAGAGTGGATAGCTTGTGATCGCGAATTACAGTCAATTCCTCAATTTGTACTTCAAAATTGGTTGGAGCGTTTGTATTTTGAACGGCTAGCTCGAAAGTCACTACCCATCATGGAATTACTCCACCTTTACCAAAATGATTGGGAATCTGTTTTATTTGTTTTATTGGCTAAAAATTTTGGACTCAACACCAATGGTGAAGCATTTGCACAGGTGGCACAATCGCTGAAGTTTTCAGTATTTAGAAAGGAACAATTAGAAGTACATTATTTGGAAGCACTCCTGTTTGGGCAAGCTGGTTTACTACCCGAAGAAGCTTTGGATACTTACACACAAGACTTGTATTCTTGGTACCACTATTTTGTTTTAAAATACAAACTGCAAAAACCATCGGTAGCTATTCGGTTTTTTAAGCTGCGCCCTGATAATTTTCCCACTTTACGATTGGCACAATTGGCAATGGTTTATCACCAAAGGAAACAATTGTTTCAATCGATTATACAATGCAATTCTGTTTATGAATTGGAAGATTTATTTCATATAGGGGTGAGCCCTTATTGGGAAACCCATTATATGTTTGATAAACCTTCGAAAAAGAGAAAGAAACTTTTATCCGTATCATTCATTCATTTACTTATAATCAATACCATTGTGCCACTTAAATTTGCCTATGCACAACATGTAGGTAAATTTGATGCTGAAGAACAATTGGTAGTATTACAACAAATCCCTCCTGAAATGAATGGAATAATTGAAAAATTCGAGCACTTTGGTGTTCAAGCACTTCAAGCGCAACAATCGCAAGCTTTATTGGAATTAAAAAAAGAATATTGCGACTTGAAAAGATGTTTGAATTGTGCTATCGGCATGGAGTTGTTAAAAAGAAATATGTAATTTTGAACCAGAAAACAATTGTACCTAATGATTACCAATTTACGTCACTTTTTTGAACGACATGGCTTTTATGTATGCTCCCGTTTTGCCGATAAACTGGGCATGCGTGCAACAAATGTTCGTTTATTTTTTATTTACATTTCATTTGTGACGGCTGGCTTAGGTTTTGGATTGTACCTCACACTTGCTTTTATTTTAAAGTTAAAAGATTTAGTCCGAGGAAAACGATCGTCTGTTTTCGACTTGTAAATCCCAATGAATACTAATTTTATACGCCAAATCACTCATTTTACAAAAAGTCAACGCCTTGGAATTCTTAGTTTAGTAGCGGTAATAGGTACACTTCAAGGGATCTATCTACAGGCTGTTTTGGTAAAAGATCCACAGCCTATTCCTAAAGATATTGAACAATGGTTGGCTGCTACCACAGATGTCGATACACTTGTTGATCAACCAAAGAAGTACACCGTATACCCTTTTAATCCCAATTTTTTAACGGCATATAAAGCGTATCGATGGGGTATGAGTACTCAAGAGTTTGAGCGCTTGGTGGCCTTTCGTAAATTGAATAAATATGTGAACTCGGCACAGGAATTTCAGGAGGTGACTCGTGTTTCGGATTCATTGCTGC
Source organism: uncultured Flavobacterium sp. (assembly GCA_964395965.1). Lineage (GTDB taxonomy): Bacteria > Bacteroidota > Bacteroidia > Flavobacteriales > Flavobacteriaceae > Flavobacterium. The sequence continues at coordinate 260 of CAYNDK010000085.1, read as the reverse complement.
AGAAAATGACTCCCTATTTTAAATTTCCCGAATGGGTAAAGTACGCGAAAAATCCTGCCGATAATCGCTATATTAAGAAGAATGCACCGCTTGAGAAAATTGTACAAATCGATGTCAATCAGGCTACTCGAGACGATTTTATTGCGATAAGAGGGATTGGCGAAGTACTTGCCGATCGAATCATACACTACAGAAATAGTTTAGGTGCTTTTGTTGTCATGGAGCAATTAAACGAAGTATATGGGATACAGCCGGAAGTT
>CAYNDK010000084.1:0-11790 GCA_964395965.1 uncultured Flavobacterium sp. | reverse complement strand
CGTCGGCCGGGTCATCCGTTGCAAGTCCGTTGGCTCCCTTCGTCCGCCATCCGGGCTTTCCACTACTACCCCTGGCGCGGGTTAATGTGTCAACCTGCCTGCCGGTAGGTAGGTGAGATAATGTGGCAATGTGTCAATTAGTCAATGTGTCAATGAGTCAATTTGCCTGCACGCTAGTGAGCAATAAACGATAAGTTTACACTCATTACACCCTTTTTTACACCCCATACACTTTTCCACTTTCTCCACTTTTCCACACACTCATCATTCATCACCCATCATTCATAACTAAAAAAACCGAACCCAGTTTCCCAAGTTCGGCCCGAATAAGCACTATTCGACTTTAGTATAGTTCGTTATTTTTTGATGATTTTTTGAGTAATTATTTGATGTGCATCTTGAGCGGTTAAAATATAGGTCCCCGATTCCAAGTCGCTGATGTCTAGCGTGTATAAGTATGGTCCCGAACTCTCCATCGTATTGGTTCGCACGCGTTTACCCGAAGTGTCAAACAAGTTGTACGTCACTAAACCGACTAAATCGCCGGGACGAATTTCCAATTGTCCATTGACCACCTCAGAAATTACTGCAAATTTTGGAGACGCAATTGGGTCAACGACAACATTGTCGAGTGCAGCAAAATTTGTCACCACATTATCCACCACTAAGCGGGTGCCAAATACGGGAGTTTGTCCTTCTTTTGCTGTTTTCAATGTAATGTACATGTAGGATGGCGTCGTTCCCGTATTGAAAGGAATAAAACTGTATAAGTATTCAAAATTGTTTCCCGTGGGGACTAAATCAATGGAGGTCGAACCAATTTCTTCTCCCTGATCATTGAGTACCGTAATTTTGGCCTCACCTGTTTCATTTCCAGCGGGTAAAAATTTATAATACAAGCCCAACAAAGTGACATTAGCACCTGGTTCAATGGGCACTCCCGCATTCCATCCCGGACTATCCAACTCGGGATTGTTGAAGATTGAAGCCTGAGCCATAATAGCTTCATTTCGCGTTATATTAAAGCCATTGGATAACTCCATTGCATATTGACCTGCCTGACTTTCTGTAGTTGAAAAGACAAACGAAGGTATGCACCAAGGGTATTGGATTTGATCCATTTCTGTCTCGCCTGTTGTCGGATTAATGCTAATCATTTGCACAAAATCCATTCCCCAATTCGTGGGTAACAAATTTTCTTTAATGGATTCAAAATCGCCATTGGTTACTTGGGCAAAACCACCCCAACTAAGAAGTAAGGCAGTTACACTGGAAATAAGGTAATTTTTTTTCATAGGATTTGATTTTCTCGTTTTTTGATTGTTGATCGGTTGTTCAAATGTACAATTAGTTTCATATGTTGTATCTTTTTTAAGGTAAACAACAGGTAAACAACATGTGTAATGGCTTGTTTTTTAAAGGTTTAATAAGAACTCTGTAAGATTGTCTTCGGTTTGCATTTGCAATTTTTTACGCAAACGGTGCCGCGCAGTTTTCACACTATCCGGTGAAATATTCAATATCGCTGCCATCTCTTTAATGGATAAATTCATTTTGATCAACGCACACAGTTTTAAATCATTGGCACTAATCTCAGGAAAGCGTTGTTTCAATCGTTCGTAAAAATGTCGATTCGCATTTTCTAATACCGTATCATAATCATTCCAAACCCGATCTTGAATTCCTTGCTGTTGAACCAAACGAAGCAACTGTCCCTCAAAACCATTTTGTTTTTCTTGTACCAAACCTTTGATATTTTCCAATAATTCATTTTTTTCAAGAAGTTGGAGGGTCATCGAACTCAGTTGCTGCTCTTGGTGTTCCATGTCCAACAAAAATTGTTGTTCTTTTAATTGTTTTTGTTCTTCCAACAATTGCATGTAGGCTTCTTTAGCACGCAACAACTCCCGATCGCGTTTTTGGTAGCGTTTTAGATAAAAATAAATCAAACTGAAGGCAAGCACAATGACGCCCAATAAGGCCCAAAGGATATAATTGGTTTGATTCGTCAATTCTTTTTCTCGTGTTGCCATTTGCAATTGCCGATCTTTTTCGCCCAACTCAAACTGTAAGGCCAAACTACGCGCCATGCGTTCACGCTCTTCGGTAAAAAAAGTATCTTTTAAGGTAATTAATTTTTGACGAAAACGACTTGAAGCGGCATAGTCACCCAAACGGTCATGAACTGCCGCTTGCTGTTCCAACACCTGAATGGCGAAACTTTTATCGGATAGCCGTTGACTATACATTTCCGCTTGATGTAAAACCTGAATGGCTTCACGATAATGACTAGTGGTCTGTAAACTTCGCGCTTGCCCCAATAACGCACTTACTATCGCTTGTTGGTTTTGTGTAGTTTTGGCAAGCATCAACGCTTTGGAATAGACCTTGTCGGCTTCTTGAAATTGCTTGTTTTTTACATACAAATCCCCTTGAGCTATGAGCGCTCCGGGTAAATACATGTTAGTTTTATGGCGTTCAAAAAGTACTTCTGCTTGATTGAAGTAAAAGTGAGCCGAGTCGCCTTTGTGCAATTGAATGTTTAACTTGCCTAAACTCATATAGGCCAATCCCAATGTTCCCGTAGTATCGACCGTATTCTCTAATAATCGTATAGTCTCACGCGATAATTTTTGGGCTTTGGTGTAGTTTTTTTGCCGACTGAATACTGTACTGATTAATTGCAAGCAACGGGCACGTCCCAGGGTACTGACTTCCGGTTGGGTGGTTTCAAGCGTTTGGTATTCGTGTAATGCTTGAAGTGCAAATTGCAATCCGCGCTCCAAACTCGATCCGTAGGTGCAAATTCCCAAGTGGAGTAGGGCTTCTGCATTGGCCGCAGTTTGGTGTTTTTTTACCGCTTGTTGGTGGGCTTTCCAAAATTGGGCATACGCCAAATCATCCCGATCTTGAGCCAAATGGTGCCACCCTAATCGCATTAACGCATTATGGTTTTGGGCAGCGGAAATTCCGATCCCAAAAAGTAACAATACGATGAGGTGCATTTTTTTCATTCCCTCAAAAATAGACAAATCAGTTGAACCCAAGACTAAATTCGGGTTTACAACAGGTAAACACAATAGCTATGGGTTTGGAATACAGGTAAATGAATAACGTATTAAAGCTGGGTAGCCCAACCAAAATGGGATTGAATAATCGCCGATTTATTCTCTAATAAGTAGTTTTTAAAAGCTTCAGCCGCGGGTGAAAGGTTTTTGGATTTTAACCAAATCAAATTCCATTGCGAAAATTGTGGCAATCCTTCTGCAGGAATAATTTGCAAATCGCCGTTCTGTAATTCATTTTTGATACCAATCACCGGCATAATCGAACAACCCAAACCTGCAATAATCGCTTGTTTTACCGCTTCATTACTGGTCAATTCCATTTTTTTGGTAATCTTGATGTTTTGCTGTTCCAAAAAACGCTCCATCACATGGCGACTGCCCGAACCCGGTTCACGGTAAATCAAAGGCAATTGCTGAATCTCATCCAATGTCAACGGACGTTTGGGTTTGTCAAAATTGCGATTGGCTACCAATACCAATTGATTTTCCATTAACGGGATATTTTGAATATTCATATCGGGCAAGACAGAAACCAACGCAAAGTCAATTTCATTGCGTTCTAGTGACTTGACAACCCGATTTTTATTGGTAACATCCAACATTAATTCAACTTCTGAATGGAGTTTCATAAAATCGGCCAACAAATAGGGGATAACATATTTGCCCGTAGAAACTGAAGTAATCTTCAATTTTCCCGACAATTGACCTTTAAATGCCATCGTTTTATAATTGATCGCATGTACCTCGTTCAAAATGTTTTCAGCCGCACGCGCGATTTCTTGCCCAAACTCGGTGACATACAATTGGCGTCCCACCACTTCAGTCAGCGGAATATCAAATTGTTCCTGAAAATTTTTCAATTGAATAGAAACCGCGGGTTGGGTAAGGTACAACTCCTCAGCTGCTTTGGTAATACTCTTCGTCTCAGAAACTTTCAAAAATACCTGAAGTTGGTGTAAGGTGTAATTCATAAATATTTTTTATGATAATAAGCAAATGTACACATTTCGTTTATGTAACACTTTTTTTCTACTCTAAAATCTAATTTACAGTTGAAATCCTTTTTTGCCAACTCCAGTATTGGTATCCTAAATCGTTTGCGAACCCCCTTATTTTCCTTAATATTTTCTAAATAAATGCTAATGAATTGCAAATAGAGTTGTTAACGATTTTTGTAAAGCATTGAAATTGAAAAAGTTTTTTATATATAAATAAATTTTATGAATATCATTATTTGATTAAATAAAAATCACTTCAAAACCCGTAGTTACTTTGCGATGTACAGAAACCTTTGCGATTTTCTGTACCAAATGAGTTAAATATGAAACGTTTTATCACTTTTCTACTTCTTGTAACTGCGCTATTCTCCTTCGGTCGTATGCCGATGAGTTATGCATTGGGACAAACAAAAGTGATGACTACTGCTGGAGGAGCGATTGAGCACTACAACAAAGCTGCAAAATATACTGCTTTTCAGTTGGTCGAGTTTGATAATGAAGCCGAGGATGATGTACAGTCCAGTCATGATTGGTATGTACCTGTAGCCAATTCATTGCCTACTTTACAATCGTTTATACCTCAAAATCAAACCCCATTAGCCCTTCAGTCACACCGATTGAATTGGACACTTCCCAAAACTACACCGCTCTTTATTCAGCTGTGTAACTACCGTTTGTGATTTTTACTTCTTTTTTGGCTTGCCGTAGGTCGTTTACCTACCCATTTCCCATTCCCAAAATTTAAGTAAAATATCATGAAAATAGTAATGCGATGCAGCTTGTTACTCCTTGCAGTAATGGCCCTAAGCTGTAATTCACACCAAGAAGAAAAACAAGAAGCGGTCAATTATATTGCCACCAGTCCGCTGAAAAAAGACACTTTAGTAACCCGTAATTATGTGGCACAAATTCGTTCGGTACAACACATCGAACTCCGTGCTTTAGAAAAGGGTTACCTCCAAAAGATATTCGTAGACGAAGGTCAGTTTGTACGTCAAGGACAATTGATGTTTGAAATCATGCCCATGATCTACAACGCCGAATTCCAAAAGGCTAAGGCTGAAGCCAACTACACCGAAATCGAATACCAAAACACCAAACAGTTGGCCGACCGTAATGTTGTTTCTCCCAACGAACTCGCACTTGCCAAAGCCAAATTGGATAAAGCCCGTGCCGAAGTTTCACTCGCCAAAACACATTTGCAATTCACGCAAATCCGCGCTCCTTTTAGTGGTTATATGGACCATTTTCAAGTGCGTTTGGGAAGTTTGGTCGATGAAGGCGATTTGCTAACTACCCTTTCCGATAACTCCAAAATGTGGGTGTACTTCAACGTGCCCGAAGCGGAATATTTGAACTACAAAACCCACACGACCACGGAGAATATGGCGCAAGTAAAATTGTTAATGGCCAACAACCAACAGTTTGGTGCCGTAGGAAAAGTAGAAACCATTGAAGCCGACTTCAACAATGAAACCGGAAATATTGCTTTTCGTGCGACTTTCCCCAACCCCAAAGGACTCTTGCGTCACGGGGAAACAGGAAATATTCAAATGTCCATTCCGTTGAAAAACGCCATTATTGTACCCCAAAAAGCTACTTTCGAAATTCTTGAAAAACGCTACATTTTCGTCATCGATAAAAACAATGTGGTGCATTCCCGCGAAATCAAAGTGGGTACTGAATTACCGGACCTTTATGTGATTGAAAGCGGATTGAAAGGCGACGAAAAAATCCTACTTGAAGGTATCCGTAAAGTGAAAGACGGTGACAAAATCAAGTTCACCTATGAACGTCCCGAGCAAGTATTGCCCAAACTAAGTGTGTACGTAGAATAACCTTAAAACGCTGAAATTATGTTTAATAAGTTTATTCAACGGCCCGTATTGGCTATTGTCATCTCTTTGATTATCCTGTTTTTAGGGACTTTAGCCATCAAAAAATTACCTACCTCTCAGTTTCCTGAAGTAGCACCACCCGTAGTGATGGTGAGTGCATCTTACCCCGGTGCCAGTGCCAAATCCTTGGCCGAATCAGTAATTATTCCCCTCGAACAATCCATCAACGGTGCTTGGGGCATGCGCTATATGTCTTCGGATGCTACGAGTGCTGGGGAAGCGAATATCCAAGTAGTGTTCGAACCCGGAACCGATATTAACCAAGCTTTAGTGCAGGTTTCCAACCGTGTGCAACAAGTAACCAACCGTTTGCCCATCCTCGTACAACGCGAAGGGGTGGTGATTACGCCCGTGATTCCGTCCATGTTGATGTATGTGAATCTGTATAGCAAAGACAAGAATGCCAACATGAAATTCTTGTTCAACTATGCTGGGGTGAATATGGTGCCCGAACTTCAACGGATCAATGGAGTTGGTCAAGTGCGTATCCTCGGAAGTCGTCAATATGCCATGCGGGTTTGGTTGAATCCCGATCGCATGCGAGCTTACAAGGTTTCTCCCGACGAAGTCATGGAAGCCATGAACGACCAAAGTATCATCGGGAAAGCCGGACGTATCGGGCGCGGTGACGGTAAACAAGCAGAAGCTCTGGAATATGTGCTCACCTACAACGACCGTTTTAACGACCCCAAACAATACGAAAACATCATCATTCGCGCCAATGCTAACGGGGAAACCTTACGTTTGAAAGACGTAGCCACCGTATCGCTTGGCAGTGAATACTACGATATTTATTCCAACATGAATGGCCATCCCTCTGCTGCTTTGGTCATCAAACAAACTTACGGCAGTAACGCCAGTGAGGTGATTAAAAATGTGAAAGCGAAGTTGGAGGAATTGAAAAAGACCTTCCCACCGGGCATGGAATACGAAATCAGTTACGACGTGTCCAAATTCTTGGATGCTTCTATCGAAAATGTTATCCATACACTGCGCGACGCCTTTATTTTGGTAGCCTTAGTGGTGTTCATTTTCTTGGGCGACTGGCGTTCGACCTTGATTCCAACCCTTGCCGTTCCCATTTCGTTGATTGGTGCTTTTTTCTGTATCCAATTGTTCGGACTCAGTATCAATATGGTAACGTTATTTGCCCTAGTTCTAGCCATCGGAATTGTGGTGGATGATGCTATTGTCGTCGTCGAGGCGGTTCACGCCAAGATGGAGGAGGAGCACCTCACACCTTATAAAGCCGTACGTAAAGTAATTGGCGAAATCTCGGGCGCCGTAATCGCGATTACCTTGTTGATGGTGTCGGTGTTTATTCCAGTTTCGTTTATGACCGGACCCGTAGGTACCTTCTACCGTCAATTCTCCATTACGATGGCTTCGTCTATCGTGCTGTCGGGTATTGTGGCGTTGACCGTTACTCCCGTATTGTGTGCAATGATTTTGAAAGATAACCACGGTAAACCCCGCAAGAAGTCGTTGATGAATCGTTTCCTCGATGCTTTCAATGCCAAATTTGACAAACTCACCGGTCGCTATGTTGGCTTACTTCGTTTGGTGGCGCACCGTAAAGTGTTCACTATCGGACTCTTTGTCGTGTTTGCGTTGGGGATTTTTGGCGTAAGCAACAGTCTGCCTTCCGGATTTATTCCGAGTGAAGACCAAGGAATGTTGTATGCCATCATTCAAACGCCACCGGGTTCAACGTTGGAACGAACCAATGATTTGTCCAATAAATTGGTGAAAATCATCAATTCAGTGGAGGGAGTTCAGTCCGTTTCTTCCATCGCAGGTTATGAAGTTTTGACCGAAGGACGCGGTTCCAATGCCGGTACCTGTTTGATTAACCTTAAACCTTGGTCAGATCGCAAACATAGCGTACACGAAATCATTGAAGAATTGGAACAAAAATCCAAAGAAATCCCTGGAGCAACCATCGAATTCTTTGATCCACCCGCTGTACCCGGTTTTGGGGCTGCTGGAGGTTTTGCCCTACAATTATTGGATAAAACCAACTCGGGCGACTTGAACCAACTCGAGAAAGTGAAAAACGATTTTATGCGTGAATTGGGTAAACGCAAAGAACTCACCGGTTTGTTTACCTTCTTTAGTGCCAATTATCCGCAATACGAAATTGAGTTTGACAACCAAGCCGCCATGCAGAAAGGCGTTTCGATTGGTAATGCGATGAATACCTTGTCCATTTTTGTGGGAAGTACCTACGAACAAGGATTTATCAAATACCAACGTTTCTTTAAAGTCTTTGTTCAAGCTTCCCCTGAATACCGTCGTTTGCCCTCGGATATTATGAATCTGTATGTGAAAAATGATCGGGGTGAAATGGTACCGTTTTCCGCCTTCATGCACATTATTAAAAAGCAAGGAGCCAATGAAATCAACCGTTTCAATATGTACAACACCGCTGCCATTCGTGGTGGTGCTGCCAAAGGCTACAGTAGTGGTGAAGCCATTAAAGCAGTAGAGGAAGTTGCAGCGCAAACCCTTCCGCACGGTTATGGTATTGACTGGGCCGGATTGTCGTATGACGAAACGCGTCGCGGCAACGAAGCCATCTATATTTTCTTGGTGGTGTTGGTGTTTGTGTATTTCGTACTTGCAGGACAATACGAAAGTTTCATTATTCCGTTGGCGGTAATTTTATCGTTACCGGCTGGAATTTTTGGTTCTTTCTTATTGATCAAAGGATTGGGCTTGGCCAATGATATTTATGCGCAGGTCGGTTTGGTCATGCTGGTCGGACTCCTCGGTAAGAACGCGGTATTGATTGTGGAGTTTGCCGTACAGAAACAACAAGAAGGTATGTCGGTACTCGAAGCCGCTATTGAAGGAGCACGCGTACGTTTTCGTCCCATCTTGATGACTTCTTTTGCGTTCATTGCCGGACTGATTCCATTGGTAATGGCACACGGTGCAGGAGCCATAGGTAACCGAACCATCGGAGCCTCTGCTTTGGGAGGAATGTTGTTCGGAACTGTGTTTGGTGTGATTATCGTCCCCGGATTGTATTACATCTTCGGTTCGATAGCTGCCGGACGTAAATTGATCAAAAACGAAGACAACAGTCCGCTGACCGAAGACATTGCCCACCAATTAGATAGTTTCCCTCAAAATGATGAAGACGATGAATAAGTTGAAAAAAAATGCCCTATATACAGCGACAGCTTTGGCTACGCTGCTCTACGTTTCCTGTGGTGTGCCTAAAACGGCCACCCGGGAAGCGAATACTTCCGTGCCGCAATCGTTTGCCAATGGAAGTACCGATACCTTGACTTCGGCACAAATCAATTGGAACACTTTTTTCAAAGATCCCAATTTGACGGCCTTGGTCGATCAAGCTTTGCAAAATAACCAGGAGTTGAACATTCTTTTGCAAGAAATTAGTATTGCAAAAAACGAGGTGAAAGCCCGAAAAGGAGAATATTTACCGTTTGTGACTGCGGGTGCGGTTGCTGGAATCGACAAAGTGGGTCGCTATACTAGCCAAGGAGCAAGTGACGAAGCCAACGAAATCGCGTCCGGGAAGAAATTCCCCGATCCGTTACCCAACTATGGAGCGGGCGTACAAATCAATTGGGAAGTTGATATTTGGAAAAAGTTGCGCAACGCCAAGCAAGCTGCCTTGCACCGCTATTTGGCAACTGTGGAAGGGCGAAATTTTATGGTGACCCATTTGATTGCTGAGGTGGCGACATCTTATTACGAACTTTTGGCGTTGGATGCCCAATTGGAGATGTTGCAACAAAATATTGCCATCCAACAAAATGCTTTGGAAGTAGTAAAATTGGAAAAAACAGCAGCGCGCGTTACCGAACTCGCCGTACGGAAGTTTGAAGCGGAAGTGTTGAAAAACCAAAGTCGTCAATATGAAATCCAACAGCAGATTGTAGAAACTGAAAACCACATTAATTATTTGGTAGGTCGTTTTCCACAACCTGTTCTGCGCACAACAACTGCGTTTACCGAAAGTACGCCAGCGCTTGTGAACAGTGGTATTCCTTCCCAATTGTTGGCCAACCGTCCCGATATCCGTCAGGCGGAGCAACAAGTGATGGCTTCCAAATTGGATATTAAAGCAGCTCGTGCGGCATTTTATCCGTCGTTTGCCATTCGCAGTGGTATAGGCTATAGTGCTTTTAATCCGAGTTATTTTTTGAAAACCCCCGAATCGTTGGCGTATTCCTTAGCGGGTGATTTGGTAGCGCCTTTGTTGAATCGAAATGCGATTAAAGCCAATTTCCTCTCGGCGAACAACCGTCAGGTGCAAGCCGCTTTTGGCTATGAGCGTACTGTTTTGAATGCCTATATCGAAGTGGCCAATCAACTGGCGCGCATTCAGAATTTGAACAAGAGCTACGAATTAAAAGACAAACAAGTGGCAGCTTTGGTGCAGTCGATCGATTTATCGACGCTGTTGTTCAAGTCGGCTCGTGCCGATTATATGGAAGTGTTGCTGACCCAACGGGATGCTTTAGAATCCAAAATGGAATTAATAGAAACTAAAAAACAACAATTTGCCGCCACTGTAAATCTTTACCGTGCGTTGGGAGGGGGTTGGAAATAATAAATTTCATCCAGTGAATTGGGAACAAGATAAATTCGTAATAAAACCATTTGCAATTGTAGTGCTACTTGCGCTATTGATTACACTGAAACTTCATTATGTAGCAGGAGCAGCATGCTGGCGATGGATAATCGATGGTAGCATTGCTTTAGTTTTATTGCGTTACAGTACTACACTCGCTCTTTTTGTTTTTTACAGCGTGGTGGTGATTTGTAAAGGAATGGGTTTTGGAAAGCGTGACGAGTAGGATTGGGGGCAAGACCCAGGGGTGGGAAAAGCATTAGGTTTCATGATGCCCAATCCTTTCCAAGCCGTAATTCATTGGTAGGGCAATACAGCGACAAATAGTAACCCTACCAACCCATGGGGCCGGTTGTGCAAGCAGCCGGCTTTTTTTAGTATTATAAATTTTGGATTTTGTTATTATAAATGAATAGGACTAAACTCTAAATTCTAAACTCTAAACTCTAACTTCCATTGTCATCTTCGGGGTATTCAAAAAAGCCTTTCCATGATTGTTTTGAATGGATGAGTTTCATTTCACTTACGGGTTTTATTCTTGGGGAAGATTTATTTTTAATTGATTGCGATACTGCTGGTCCAAAGCTTGGATTTGCGGGCGACTTCCTTTTAATTTTTTCAAATGATTGGAATTCACTTCTACTAGAACACTATCAATTCCCTCTGGCGTATCCCCAAGGATTTGCACTTCGGATGCACTGGCTTTGGCCCATTCTTTAACCAATGTACTGTCGCCAACTTGCAAGACGCTGAAAAAGTCGGCGGGATGTTCTTCCACATACTCAAATGCAAAATTCCCATAGATTTCTCCAGAAGCGCCATCTACTTGGTCGGCCAACTCAATAAAACGGAGTAATTCTTGTCTTCGGAGGGCTGGCGTCGACTGTTGGATTTTCTCGATTTGTTGGGTGACGCGTGTTTCTAAGTCACTTGTCATTGAAGCGTCATTGCATTTATGGGTTTCAAGGGAACGAACCTCTTTGTTTTGACACGAAAATAGACTCAAAAGTGAAAGGAGTAAAAAAATTTTTTTCATTACAGCTATGGTTTAGAGTTTGGATAGAATGGTAAATCAATTTTCAATACAGCATTGTAACCAACTCTTTTACAGCGACACTATTTCGCTAATTTACAAAATAGCCATTAAAGATTGTGCATCAGGCAATTCAAATTACTTATTTTATCAATTCTTCTAAGTAGTATTGCAATAGCTCAAA
>CAYNDK010000083.1:0-11835 GCA_964395965.1 uncultured Flavobacterium sp. | reverse complement strand
TTCCAATGCGTGAATTAGAAGAACTAATTAAGGACACTTATCAACTCACACAATTCTCGTAATATGCTTGATTGGCTTAAAAATATCAATAAAGAGTATCCCGAATTTTGGAAAGATTATTTATCGAAATTTGATAAAAAATCAAATCGATACGTAGCATTTTCTCTTGAAACTACAGGCTTAAACCCTAGAAAAGATGTAATCCTTTCTATAGGCGCAATCGCAATTATCAACGAGCAAGTTATTGTAGGTGATATGTTCGAAATTGCAATACCTCAATACAAATACCTTCATGACAACGGAATACAACATGAGTTTGGCTTAGAAAGTAAACAGCCTAAATTAGCTGAACCCGCTGCTATTGAAAATTTTGTAAAGTTTATTGATAATGCTGTTTTGGTAGGTCATCGAACTTACTTTGATGTTGAAATGATTAATGAAGTTCTGGAGAAATTAGGTTGCGGTCGTTTGAAAAATGAAGCGCTGGATATTGAAATTATGTATAAAAAACTTCATGATATATCCGATAAAAACTTCGCTTTGGACGAACTTGCAAACCAATATAAGCTTCCTGTTACCGAACATGTTTCTTCTTCTGACGATGCTTACAATATTGCATTAATGTTTTTAAAACTCAAATCAAAATTAGGTTTAAAATAAGAACTAAAATTATAGTAAGATGAAATTATTCGCATGCCTTTTAATAGCTGTAACAACCTCGATGTTTTCTCAAAATAATATCACTCAATTCATTAATATTCAAAAATATAATGAAGAAAATAAAGAATTAATAATGCAAAAAGATTATTCAGGTAAAACCGTTCTAATGGGTGATTCAATAACTGAATTTTGGAAGGTGAACGACCCTCTTTTTTTTAGCCAAAACAACTTAGTAGATCGAGGAATAAGTGGGCAAACAACTTCACAAATGCTGTTGCGTTTTCGACAAGATGTTATCGATTTACATCCAAAAAAAGTAGTGATTCTAGCTGGAGTAAATGATATAGCTCAAAATGCAGGGCCAATTGAAGTTTCTCAAATTTTTGACAACATCAAATCTATGGTAGATTTGGCTAAAGCAAATAAAATACAACCTATCCTATGTTTGGTTGTTCCCGCAAATCGTTTTCCTTGGCGTCCAGAAATAGTACCAACAGAAAAAATAGCACAGTTGAATGATCTCATTAAAAACTATGCCAATTCCAATAACATTCCGCTTGTTGATTATTTTACACCACTCAAAGATGCTGAATTTGGATTGGATTCAAAATATGGTGATGATGGAGTTCACCCAAATCTTGAAGGGTACAAAATCATGGAAAAAGCTTTATTAGCAATTATTGCTAAATAAAAAGCTGCTTTCTTTCAAAAGCAGCTCTCAACCAATAAACTAAATAAACTAATAACTAAACTCGATCGTTTTTAATTTCTTCAACGATTTCCGGGTTTAATAACGTTGATATATCACCGAAGTTACTGAAATCTCCTTCTGCGATTTTGCGTAAAATACGACGCATAATTTTTCCAGAGCGCGTTTTTGGTAATCCGCTCACAAACTGTATTTTATCCAATTTTGCAATAGGACCAATTTGATCTGAAATCAATTGATTAATCTCTTTGGCTAAATTTTCACGATTACGGGTCTCACCTACTTCTTTTAAGATAATGAAACCGTACATTGCATTTCCTTTAATATCATGAGGGAATCCAACAATTGCACTTTCGGCTACAGCTGGATGTTCGTTAATTGCATCTTCAATTGGTGCTGTACCTAAATTGTGACCTGAAACAATTATCACATCATCTACTCGACCAGTGATTCGATAATACCCTACTTCGTCCCTTAAAGCACCATCTCCTGTAAAATATTTCCCTGGAAATGCCGAGAAATAAGTTTCTTTGTATCGTTGGTGATCGCCCCAAATGGTACGAGCCATACTTGGCCAAGGGAATTTGATACACAAACTTCCTGTCACTTGATTTCCTTCAATTTCATTACGCAATTCATCCATCAACACCGGTTGAATCCCAGGCAAAGGTAACGAAGCATAAGTTGGTTTTGTGGGAGTTACAAAAGGCACTGGAGAAATCATGATACCTCCCGTTTCAGTTTGCCACCATGTATCTACCAACGGACAACGTTTACCGCCAACGTGATCGTTATACCAGTGCCATGCTTCTTCGTTAATAGGTTCTCCAACAGATCCAATTACTTTTAAAGAAGATAGTGGGTACTTTTGAACATAGTCTAAACTTTCTTTGGCCAATGCACGTATTGCAGTTGGTGCTGTGTAGAATTGGTTAACTTTATGTTTTTCAATCACTTCCCAAAAGCGACTAAAATTAGGATAAGACGGAACTCCTTCAAAAATAACAGTGGTTGCACCGTTTAATAGTGGACCATATAATATATAGGAATGTCCAGTAATCCAACCGATATCAGCAGTACACCAGTACACATCGTTTTCTTCGTAATTGAAAATATTTTTGAAAGTATAAGCGGTATAAACCATATAACCAGCCGTAGTATGTAGCATTCCTTTAGGTTTTCCTGTCGAACCTGATGTATATAAGATAAATAACGGATCTTCAGCGTCCATAATCTCAGCAACATTGTTTGGTACAGCTGCATCAACTAAGGGTTGTAGCCATAAGTCGCGACCTTCTTTCATTGGTACTTCTTGATTGGTGCGACGAGCAACAAGAACCGTTTCAATTGTCGGGCATTTTTCCAATGCTTCATCGACGATTCCTTTTAAATTAATGGTTTTGTCACCACGATAGCCACCATCTGAAGTAATTACCATTTTCGCTTCACAATCTTGAATACGCGCAGCAACAGCCGAAGCGGAAAAACCAGCAAATACAACCGAGTGTATCGCACCAATACGGGCACATGCTAAAACAGCAACTGCTAAATCGGGAATCATCGGAAGATAGATACATACGCGATCTCCTTTTTTAATCCCTTGATCACGTAAAACATTAGCCATTTTTGCTACACGAGCATACAATTCATTGTAGGAAATGTGCTGCGCAGCTTCATTGGGATCATTAGGCTCAAATAGTATCGCTGTTTTTTCACCGCGTTTGGCTAAATGTCGATCGATACAATTTTTAGTAATATTTACTTTCGCATTTACAAACCATTTAAAGTCTGCTTCCTGCATGTCAAACTCAAGAACTTTATCCCATTTTTGGTACCAAGTAAAATTCTCATCCGCGATACGATCCCAAAATTTTCGGGGTTCGCGAATGGATTTTTTATACATTTTAAAATAATGCTCGAGATTATTTATTTTATAATAACTCATTGTTAATCTAGTTTTAAATTTTTTGGTTATGTAAATATAGCCATTCTTTGGCTGTGCCAATAAATTTTCTTGCTAAATAGATATATATGAGATATTTGAACTTAGGTTAAGATAATACCATCTTTCATTTCGATGATCCGATCACTTTTTTTTGCAAAATCATCATCATGAGTCACCGTGATAATGGTTTGACCATAACGATGTGTTAATTCTTGAAAAATATCAAAAACAAGGTCTGTGTTTTTACTATCCAAATTACCTGTAGGCTCATCACCCATAATTATTGCAGGATCATTTATCAAAGCTCTTGCAATAGCTACACGTTGTTGTTGTCCACCTGATAATTTACTCGACAATTTTAAAGCTTGATCTTGCAATCCTAACATTTCGAGTTTTGCATAGGCCTTCGCTTCAATTTCAGCCGTTGAAAACCGATTTAATTTTAATGCGGGTAACATTACATTTTGAAGACATGTAAATTCAGGAAGTAAATAATGAAATTGAAAAACAAATCCGATTTTCTCATTGCGAATTTGTGCCAATGCATCTGTGGTAAGTCCGGTCATTTTTTCATGATCTAAATACAATTCTCCCGAATAATCGGTATCCATAGTGGAAAGTATATATAATAATGTAGATTTACCACTCCCCGATTTTCCAATAAGTGATAAAAATTCTCCCTTTTTTACATCAAAAGAAAGTGATTTCAACACTTGAAATTCTGTTGGTTCATGAAAGTATTTTACGATTTTTTTGGCTTCTACGATATTCATTTTATTTTCTAAAAATGGAAACAGGATCAACATTAGCAGCTTTCTTCGCTGGAATATACCCTGCAAAAAAAGTGATGACTAATCCAATGACTATACCTTGAACAAATTTTTTAACTTCATAATCAATTGGAAAATATCCAATATCGCCTCCCACATATACTTGTTTAAGTAATGTAATTAATAAAATGGCTAAAAGTATTCCTCCAATTACACCCAACAGTCCAATAGTTATGGCTTGAGTTACAAAAATGCGAATTACATCTTTTCCCTTAAATCCCATCGCTTTTAATATGGCTATATCATTGATTTTTTGGGAAACAGTCATGTTTAAAATATTGTAAATTCCAAATCCGGCAACAATTAAAATGGTGAGTGAAACAAAAGTGATGATAATTTTACGCATTTTATTAGCTGCCATAAAGGTTTCATTTGCTTGCTTCCACCCTTCAGCTCTATACCCACTCACCTGCTCTATTTTTGATGCCACTTGGGCTGCATCCTCAGGATTTTCAATGGCAACATTTATATCGGTGATATAACTTGAACTTTCTTTAACGAGTTGTTGAGCAGCGGCTAGATTTAGATATGTTTTTGTCTTGTCAACAGTTGAATTATTAGTTTTAAAAATACCTAAAACTTTATACGTACGGTTTACTCCTTTGGACGATGTTAAATTCAAATTGTCTAGTAGCGCTAAATTCATTTTGGAGGCAATCCCACTTCCAACAACGATCCCATTGGGATTGGTTTTTAATAAATCAAAATCACCTTCAACCATAAATGAACGAATAGAAAACATCGCATTGGCCTCTTCTGGTTCCACACCAATTGCCAAACCTGAAAGTTGAGTTTTACCATTGTTGTAAAAGACATTAGCGGTTACTTGAGGAGTAACTATACGAACGGATTCCAAGGTTTGTAAAGTTTGAATAACCGATTTCGGATTACTAATCGTATTGGAGACAGGTACTACCTTAGGATTTATAATTACAGGTGTGAGTGGAGCTGTTGAATCCAGAGGCCGACTTATGATATCATCTTTGTATACTCGAATGTGTGGGGTACTTTTGAAAATAGAAGCACTCGAACTTTTATCAAATCCCACCATTAGGCAATTCATAAATATATAGATCGACATCCCCAATAAAACACCAAGTACGGCAACAGCGGTTAATTTTTTATTAGAAATGATATACGTTTTTGCAATGACACCATTGATATTCATAACGCTAAGGTTTTAAAGGAAGGAGTTCGGTGTTTGCATCAATTCCAGAGAGCACTTCAACATAGGTTGTAGAAACTATTCCTGTTTTAATTTTTACAGGGTGATCAGAACCTTTAACGGAGACGCTATTACCATATCCTAAATAAGATCGGGGTATCAACAAGGCATTTTTCTTTTTGCCCACAATAATATTGGCTTCCAACTGAGTTCCAAACAAAGGATTTGAAATGGGTTGTTGAAAACGAACTTTACATAAAAAAGATTGCGTTTGGGTATCAAAAGAAGACTCAATCTCCGACAGTATACCACGATAAGTTATCGTTTTATTGGTGTTTAATTTTACGATTACCGGTTGACCAACTTTCACTTGACCAATACTGTTTTCATCAACATTTAAAATGGCTTCTATTTTTTGAGCATTGCCAACTTTGGCCAAAACATCTCCTTTTTTAACAAAATCTCCAGCATTTTTAAACGTTTGGAGTACAGTACCTGCTTCGGAAGCAACTACCGAATTGTAACTGACTTGAATTCGGTTATTTTGGTATTGCATTTTTGCATTGATTTGTTGCTGCTGGGCTTGTTGTTTCAAAAGTTGATACTGTTTTTGCAATGATTTGACAGTAGCTAGTGAGTTCTTGGCTGCCAATTGTGCATTTTCATAATCTATTGTACTACCTATATTTTGTTGATGTAACCGAGTGTAACGATCGGCGATTTTTTGATCTTGACTATATTTAGCTTCTGCAATGTGAAGTGATTGTTCCAATTGTAACAAAGCGGGCGCAACGGCTGTTACATTTAAATTTGAAATTTCCATTTGAGCCGCGGCAGCAGCTTCGTTTGAACGATTCGTTGGATTGTCAATTTTACCAACAACTTCACCTTTACGAACCGATTGTCCCGTTTCTAATTGAAAATCTTGAAGCACACCTTCCGTTTGGGCCGTAATACTATATGTATTGTCCCATTCTAATTGTCCTGATGCAAAAACTAAAGCTTCAATGTCTTTGCGAACGGGATGAATAACTTCCTTTTGTTGACAAGCAACTAAACTGGTTAGAATCAAGAAATAGATAACTTTTTTCATAATTGAAGTAATTGAATCGTTGATCGCATTTGCGCATTACCCTGCGACAAAATATCAGTAGTAAAGTTGGAAAACTTCCATTTCAACAT
Source organism: uncultured Flavobacterium sp. (assembly GCA_964395965.1). Classification (GTDB taxonomy): domain Bacteria; phylum Bacteroidota; class Bacteroidia; order Flavobacteriales; family Flavobacteriaceae; genus Flavobacterium. Next base: position 5,344 of record CAYNDK010000083.1, on the reverse strand, counting down.
GAGTAAACGAAAACTTCCCATAAGTATATGAACCAACTCTTCGGTTGAATATGTTGATTTAAGTTCCTTTTGTTCTTTGCCATATTCCACAACAGTTTGTAACAATTGACTTTTGATGGAAATTATTCGCTGAACAGCATTTTTAATTGCTTCCGTTTCGTCCAATAAACCTTCTGATAAAATGGCAACAATAAAATGAGGATGGTGGTAAAAAAAATGAAATTGATTTGTGAAAATGGCTTCCAATTGTGTAACTGCAGATTCGGTTTTATTGGGATAGGCGATAAAACGATTTTGCATATTATCTGCCAAATGATTTAATAAAAAGACGATGATATCTTCTTTATTTTTAAAATGTCGGTACAAAGCACTCTCTGAAAAACCCATTTCTTGTGCTAGATTTTTCGTTGTTAAGCCCTTAATTCCTTTGGAACGAATCAATTGACCTGCTGCAGTTATTATTTCTTCTTGTCGTTTTGAAGCCATTTCTTAAATGTTAGTGAGTATTCACTACAACAAATGTAATTAAAAAAACCGGAACCTTATACCGTTCCGGTTTTCTTTTTATTTATTTAAAACTTCCTATTTTATGTTGGCTTACCACTTCTACAATTTCATCAATAATCGCTTCATCATCAATGGTAGAGGGAATTTGATAATCGACCCCATCAACAATACTACGCAATAGTTTTCGCAGTATTTTACCAGAACGGGTTTTAGGCAATCGTTGCACGACCATGACATCTTTCAGTGAAGCTACAGCACCTATTTGTTCTCTCACTTTTTGAACTACTTCATGTTGCAATTGAAAATGTTCGATAGACTCCCCCGTTTTAGTTACCACTAAAGCTAATGGAATTTGACCTTTTAATTCATCATTAATTCCGATCACAGCACATTCTGCAACGGAATGATGTGCAGCCACAATTTCTTCCATTTCAGCAGTAGACAAACGATGTCCCGCTACATTAATTACATCATCTACTCTACCCGTGATAAAGAGATACCCGTCTTCGTCTTTAAATCCGCCGTCTCCAGAAAAATAGTATCCCGGAAATTTCGATAAATAGCCCGCTTCAAAACGGGGATGATCTTCCCAAATATCCAATAAAGTTCCCGGAGGTAACGGCAATTTAATAACAACATACCCTTCTTCATTAGGTCCGAGTTCTTCCCCATTCTCTGAAAAAATACGAATATCATAACCCGCAACTGCTTTTGAGGCAGAACCTGGTTTTACAGGAAGGTATTCTACTCCCATCATGTTTGAAATCATGGGCCACCCCGATTCTGTTTGCCACCAATGATCAATAGCAGGGACAGGAATATGTTGGTTATACCATTCTAATGTAGCTACGTCACAACGTTCACCAGCTAAAAACTGTGTACGGAGACATGACAAATCGTATTCTTTAATAAAATCACCATTGGGATCCTCTTTTTTTATCGCACGAATAGCGGTAGGTGCTGTAAACATGACACTAACATTGTGCTCCGCAATAACTCTCCAAAAAGTACTTGCGTCAGGAGTTCGTATTGGTTTTCCTTCAAAAAGGACTGTAGTATTTCTATTTATTAACGGGCCATAAACAATATAACTGTGTCCAACAACCCAACCCACATCAGAAGCGGCCCAAAACACTTCACCGGGTTGTGCTCCGTAAATATATTGCATTGAAAATTTTAATGCTGTTGCATAACCACCGGTATCTCTAACTATTCCCTTAGGTTTACCTGTAGTACCTGAGGTATACAGCACATACAAGGGATGAGAAGATTGTACTGGGACACATGCTACTTCTTCAGATCCATAAACCAATGCATCATAATCGACATCATATTTTTTGAAGGGAATCCGAGCACCGAGTTTACGATTTAATACTACCACTTTTTTAGGTTTGTGTTCGGCCAATTCAATCGCCTCATCAACCAATGGTTTGTAGGCAATTAAACGGTCAATTTCTATTCCTGATGAAGCAGTAATGACTACACGAGGTTTACAGTCATCTATCCGTATCGCCAATTCATGTGGTGCAAATCCGCCAAAAACTACTGAATGGGTAACGCCAATGCGTGCGCAAGCCAACATGGCAAATGCTGCTTGTGGGATCATGGGCATATAGATTACCGCAGTATCTCCTTTTTTTAATCCTAAGGCTAAAAGTCCTCCAGCCAAACGGGCTACTTCTGATTTAACTTCACTGAAACTATACTTTCGAATCGTTTGGGTAACTGGTGAATCATAAATCAAAGCAACTTGATCACCGTATCCGGCTTCAATATGTTGATCTAATGCGAGGTAACATGCATTTGTTTCTCCGTCGGCAAACCAGAGTGGATAGCCGTGGGAATCAGTGGATAAGATGGTTTTGGGTGCTGTAAACCAAGGGAGTTCCTGACTTTGTTTTTGCCAAAAAGCTTCCTTGTTACCAAGACTTTCCTGGTAAAATTGATTGTAATTCATAATTGATGTTGGTTGTTGTTTTACGCTAATAATTCATGTACTTTTTCAACCACTTTTTTCAAAGAAAAAGGCTTAGTCAAATAAGCATCAGCCCCAAGAGCCAATCCTTTTTCGATATCACTTTCTTTATTTTTGGCCGAAAGGAAAATCACTTTGCAGTGATTCAATTGTTCATTTTGACGGATGTTTTCAAGGGTTTCAAAACCATCCACCAAAGGCATCATTATATCCAAAATTATAACATCTGGATATTGAGTTTTCAAAATCTCTAACGCTTCTTGACCATCGCGCGCGATGAATACTTCGAAATTATTTTTCTTGAAGGTATATTCCAACGTCATGACGATGTTAGGTTCGTCGTCTACGATTAAGATTTTTTTCATGGTCATTCGTTTTTGGGTAAAGTAAAGTAAAGACACGCACCACCATTTGAACCATTTGTGGCCCATATTTTACCTTTATGAGTTTCAATTATTTGTTTGCAAATTGCTAATCCAAGTCCACTGCCAATTGGTTTTTTAAAATTTTGATTGGTCGACTGATAAAATTTATCAAAAATGGTCTCGAAGTCACCTTTTGCAATTCCTTTTCCGTTATCGCTAACTTGAACTTCAATATAGTCTGTTTTATCCTGAACCGCAAGAATAATTAATCCATTATTTTCAGGGCAAAATTTTATGGCATTTGAAATCAAGTTGGTGATTACTTGAAAAATTCGGTCTTCATCATACCAAGCTTTAATAGTATCTTTCCCTTCAATATGTATAGAAATGCTTTTATTCGCGATTAATTGTTGTAACGGTTCAATCGCATTTTCAATTGTTTCTAGGATGCGATTCTCAGACACATTAATCTTCTGTTTTCCAGTTTCAAATTTTTCTAAATCCAAAACTTTATCGATAAGTCGGTTTAATCGATCGGATTCAGAAATGATATTTTGTAAAAATTGTTTTCGAAGTTCCTCAGGAATATCTTCATCCTCAATCAATATTTCACTAGCAGCTCGAATGGCAGTAATGGGTGTTCGAATTTCATGGGTAACAGTATCCAAAAATTCATCTTTTTGTTGATCCTTCTGAATTAAGGAATCATTAGCATCTTTCAATTTGGCGGTCAATTCCTGTAGTTCTCTGGAAGTTTCTGTCAATTTTTTATTTATGATAATATTTTCCTTTGATTCCTCTAAAATTTTAAGCACTTCGGGTAACGTAATCTTTTCCTCCTTGACGACACTCGAGATTAGAATTCGGGCCGATGCTGTTCCAATATGACCCGTTAGTAAGTTTTCTGCAAACTTAACCAGTCGAGCGTCTGCCAGTTCTTGGTCTTTATCAACATTGTATTTTAAATTAAAAATATTCATCGCTCGTCGGGTTCGTTCTTCGCCCAAAAACCGAATCAATACTTTTTCAATATCATTTCGATAGGCAGTCCCTTTCCAGATAAATGCATTTTCATGATTGGTGATGTACTTATTAATATCTACAAACATTTCTGCATAATTTCGTTCGCGATAATTACCTTTAAAACTCACTGATACCGCAAAATAGGTGATAAAATTGAAAAGCAAACTCCAAAACAATGCATGTGGAACAGGTTGTAAATAATCTAAACCAAACAACTGAAAGGGTTTGAGCAAATGAATTCCAAATAATCCATCGGTAATAAAATTAGCACTAGCATTGCTTGTTCCAAAAGCATAAGGGAGTAGTAATGTATAAATACAGAACATAAATCCGATAATAATTCCCCAAACTGCACCTAAGCGTGATCCCCTACGCCAAAAAAGAGCACCAAAGAAAGCGGGAGCCAATTGTGCAATGATAACAAAAGCGACCAAACCAATGGATACAAGATTATAATCCAACCCAAAAAAGCGATAAATTAAATAGGCCATAATAATCAAAGAAAAAATACCAATTCTACGACTATTTAAAATTCGTTTACTACTAATTGTTTGTTCGGCACCTTTAAGTTGGCCAATTAAATTATAAGGAATCAATACATTATTGGTCACCATAGTTGCCAATCCAATGGAAGAAACAACAATCATTGAAATTGCTGCTGAAAACCCTCCTAAAAACACCATCACAGTGAGTATTACATTCTTGAAATGCATGGGAATTAAAAGGGAATAGGCATCGGAATTAACTTCTTTACCTTCAAATAAAATATTCCCACCCCAAGCAATAGGATACACAAAAAGGTTGAAAATCAACAAATACAATGGAAACAACCAAACGGCGGTGTTGATATGGTTTTCACGGTTATTTTCGATTACTGCCACTTGGAATTGACGGGGAAGAAGAAAAATAGCAAACATTGATAAAATGCATAGTAATCCCCAATTGATTGCTTGCGGCAACCCTCCTATTGTATTGCGTTCTATAAAATTGGGCAGTTTGGAAGCCTTTTCATAAATATCACCAAATCCGTTAAAAACACTATATGTTACATAGATTCCGATGACAACAAAAAATACTAATTTAAAAACACTTTCCATGGCAACTGCGGTAACAATCCCTTTTCGTTTCTCTGATGCATCCACATAGCGTGTTCCATAGTAGGAAGCAAAAAGAGCCAACGCAATTGCAATAAGTGTTGTGTTATCCTCAAAAATATTTGTTCGAACAGCTGTATTTGAAACGATATGAAAGGTTTCAGCAATGGCTTTCAGTTGCAGTGCGATATAGGGTAATATTCCGGTGAGACAAATTACAGTTACAACAGCTCCAAGAAAACGACTATTCCCATAACGTAAGGATATAAAATCGGCAATACTTGAAATTTTATTGATGCGTGAAATTCGAATAATTTTTCGCAAAATAATTATCCATGTGGGCGCTATAATTACGGGGCCCAGATAGATTGGTAAATAGC
>CAYNDK010000082.1:0-11880 GCA_964395965.1 uncultured Flavobacterium sp. | reverse complement strand
CCAACAGCAAAAAATTAGTACCCTTGAAAATCAAAGACAAAAATCACTTCTATGGTTTTTAATTGTTGGAATTATCTCAATAGCTACTGTTGTGTATTTATTATTCAAACGCTATAAATCTAACCAACAAAATGAATTACTTCGTGTAAAGCTAGAGGAAACCGAAAAGCGCCTTTTTGCCGAAAAAAAAGCGGCCGAAAGCGAATTGAAAGCGCTGAAAAGTCAGATGAATCCTCATTTCATATTCAATGCCCTCAATTCAATTCAAGAACAATTCATGTTTGGCGATAAACAATTGGCAAATGAACAAATGGGGAATTTTACGTATTTAACTCGGCAAATATTAACCATTTCTGGTAAAAAGAAAATACCCTTATCAACAGAAATAGAAGTGTTAACCAAATACCTTGAATTAGAGAAAATGCGCTTTGACAACGATTTTGAATACCAAATTACATTGGATGAAAATATCGATGAAGAATACACTGAACTCCCACCGATGTTAATTCAACCCTTTGTAGAAAACAGTGTTAAACACGGACTTTTGCACCAAAGTGGTCAAAAAACAATTCACGTTCATTTCGCATTAAATACTGAAGAAACACAGTTACTATGTACCATAGAAGACAATGGTATTGGCCGTGAACAATCAGCAAAAATTCAAAATAAAAACAAGCACAACTCCTATTCTACAAAATCAATTGCCCAACGCTTGGAGTTATTAGCAGATGGAAATTCCTCTCAATCTTTAATGAACTATTATGATTTAAAAGATGATCAAGGAAAGCCTACGGGAACACGTGTAATACTTCAAATTTATTTATAATTTTGTCCCGCTTCAATATAAGGCTTGAGGCAACCATTTCATGTACGAGAAAACCTATCCTTCAAAACGATTCCGCATTACGCTTGAATTTTTGAAAAAACACATTCCTACAGACCAACGTATTTTTGATCTTGGAGTTCCCAATCCTTTCTCAAAAATTATGGAAGAAGAGGGCTATGCTGTTCAAAATACCAAAGGTGAAGATATAGATAACGATCAAAGTGCACTTCAAAATGCATCCTATGATGTATTTACAGCTTTTGAAATATTTGAACATTTATTAAATCCTTACACCGTTTTAAAAAATGTTACAGCAGACAAAGTGTTAATCTCAATCCCACTACGTTTATGGTTTTCACCAGCCTATCGTAGTAAAACAGACATGTGGGACCGTCATTATCATGAATTTGAAGATTGGCAATTAGATTGGTTGCTCGAAAAAGCGGGATTCAAAATTGTTGATCGAATTCAATTTACGCATCCTGTAAAAAAAATAGGGTTACGTCCGTTACTACGCTGGATAACCCCACGCTATTACCTAGTATATGCTGAGCGAATTCAATAATTTTTTACGCAATAGTCAACACATAAATCATCCAATTGGATGATTTTTTTTATTTATTCCTATTTCATAAGTCCGCACCCACCTGTCGATTTCTTAAATTCTTACATTTTTATCAAATTTTCCTACAATTTTAGTAAAATGATTGTCATATCAACATAAAGTTAACCAAATTTCTTTTTATTACTAAACGTATATTTTGTAATCTTTTACTTTCTTTTTAGGTCATTTTTGGTGATTTTTATGCATTTCATCGATTTTTTTTGTCACTTTGTCGAGCATCGTTGTATGTTTGACCCGAAGTTAAACTCAACTCTAAATCTACTATTATTATGAAAAAACTAGTTACCCTAACATTAACTCTTGCAGTATCTTCTGCATTTGCTCAAAAATTATTTATTGTTAAATCGGATGAAAAATTTGGAATCATTAGTGAATCTGGAATTGAAATTGTTCCTCCAAAGTACACTGCCATTGAAGAATTTGATAAGCTACATGTAAATTGGGCTAAAGTTGAAATGAATGGACTTTTCGGATTTGTCGACAAGAGCGGTAAAATTGTTGTCGAAACCAAATACCAATCGGTTGGCAACTATGATGTGTACAATCAAGGATGGTCATTGATTGAAAAAGATGGCAAATTTGGATTCATGAATGCAGCTGGTAAAGAAGTTGTTCCGCCTATATATGACAAAATTGGATCGTTCGGTGAGTTTTCTAAAGAATGGGCCATGGTTGAATCACAAGGTTTAAAAGGATTCATTGACCGCGAAGGAAATGTGGTAGTTCCTGTTAAGTATGTAGATGTGGCTAAATTTGACGATGTTCGTAAAAACTGGGCATTAGTAAAAGACCGCAAAGAAAAATTAGGTTTTATTGACAAAACAGGTAAAGAAGTAATTCCTGTTGTCTATGACAATATTGAAGCTTTTGAAAAAAAGAAAACTTCTCAAATCGCTGATGCAGATTAATTTGTAACCCCTTAAACTAATTTATATCTTAAAAAGGATTTCCGTGTTGGAAATCCTTTTCTTTTTAGGCTGAAATGTTACTTTTGTGATTGAAATACGGACTATGAACTATGCAATAATCATCCCGGCCTACAATGAAGAAGCTTTTATCGCTGCTACATTAGACTCACTTGTCAGACAAACACTATTGCCTGTCCAACTTATCGTAGTAAATGATAATTCTACCGATGCGACGGCAACGATTGTGGACGAATTTGCAACAATTTACCCATTCATTCAGCAAGTTTACAAAGCGTCGGATGCCGTTCATTTACCCGGAAGTAAAATCATCCAAGCTTTTCATGAAGGTGAAAAACAGCTCAACTCCGATTATGACATTTTAGTTAAAATTGATGCCGATTTAATTTTTCCCTCCAATTATTTTGAAACAATTGTCAATCATTTTGAATATGATCCAAAAGTTGGAATGGCCGGAGGGTTTTGTTATATCGAAAAAAATGGAACTTGGATCTTAGAAAATTTAACCGATAAAGATCACATACGCGGCGCATTAAAAGCCTACCGTAAATCAACCTTCCAACAAATTGGTGGCTTGCGTCCACAAATGGGATGGGATACTGTGGACGAATTACTTTGCCATTTTTATGGATGGAAAATTGTAACCGACGAAAACTTACAGGTCAAACATTTAAAGCCTACAGGAGCCAGCTACAATCAAGCGGCTCGTTTTAAACAAGGGGAAGCTTTTTACACCCTAGGTTATGGCTTTTGGATTACTGCTATTGCCGGACTTAAATTGGCACTTCGCAAAAAAAAACCACTCCTTTTCATGGACTATTTACGAGGATACTGGAAAGCGAAAATTGCCCAAAAACCTTTATTAGTCACCGCTGAACAAGCCCGTTTTATACGATCCTACCGTTGGAAAAAAATGAAAGCTAAACTCTTTGGCGCGAATACAGCCTCACTTGTTTAGAGAAATCACACAAAAACTAACCCTTTGTTACATTAAAAAATAGCGCTATTTTTGTGCCTATATTTTCTTATGATTCTACTGCGCTACCTTACTCATATTGGACGATACTTCTTGATGATTCGAGAAGTATTCGTAAAACCCACCAAATGGTCGGTAATGCGGGGTTTGATTTATAAAGAAATTGACGATTTAGTGATTGATTCTTTGGGAATTGTTTGCTTCATCTCTTTCTTCGTAGGCGGTGTAGTATCCATACAAACCGCATTAAACTTAACCAACCCTTTAATTCCAAAATACCTTATTGGTTTTGCCACAAGACAATCGGTAATTTTAGAATTTGCCCCAACCTTCATATCGATTATTATGGCGGGTAAAATGGGTTCTTTCATTACATCGAGCATTGGCACCATGCGGGTAACAGAGCAAATAGATGCTTTGGAAGTTATGGGTGTCAATTCCTTAAATTATCTGGTTTTCCCAAAAATGACGGCTTTGATTTTATACCCATTCGTAATTGGTATTTCAATGTTTTTAGGAATTCTTGGCGGCTGGATGGGTGGTGTTTATGGTGGATTTACAACGAGCGCACAATTTATCCAAGGTATACAAACCGAATTTATTCCTTTTCATATTGCTTATGCCTTTATCAAAACTATAATGTTTGCATTTTTATTAGCAACAATTCCGTCTTACCATGGTTATTACATGAAGGGCGGGGCTTTAGAAGTAGGTAAAGCGAGTACTGTTTCCTTTGTATGGACTTCAGTGGTGATCATTTTAACTAATTATATCTTAACTCAATTACTATTGGCATGATCGAAGTTAAAGCGGTAGAAAAATCATTTGGAGGTGCCAAGGTTTTAAAAGGAATCACAACCACTTTTGAAACAGGAAAAACAAATCTGATCATTGGACAAAGTGGTTCAGGCAAGACAGTCCTTCTTAAATCATTATTAGGAATTCACTCCCCCGATGCAGGAATCATTTCTTTTGATGGACGAATTTTATCCGAAATGAGCACCGATGAACGCAGAGAACTTCGAACAGAAATTGGAATGGTCTTTCAAGGAAGTGCATTATTTGATAGTATGTCGGTAGAAGAAAATGTAGCGTTCCCTCTCAAAATGTTTACAACTAAAACCGCTTCAGAAATAAAAGAACGCGTTGATTTTGTTATCGATCGTGTCAACCTAGTTAATGCACACCATAAAAAACCTTCTGAATTATCTGGAGGTATGCAAAAAAGGGTCGCAATTGCTCGTGCTATTGTGAATAACCCGCGGTATTTATTTTGTGACGAACCCAATTCAGGATTGGACCCAAAAACCTCAATTGTAATTGATAATTTAATTCACGAAATCACGGTTGAGTATAATATTACTACCGTGGTAAATACCCACGACATGAATTCAGTTATGGAAATCGGGGAAAAAATTGTCTTTTTAAAAGAAGGTATTCTTGCTTGGGAAGGTTCGAAAAAAGACATTTTCAAAACGGATAATGAAGCCGTTACCGATTTCGTATATTCTTCCAATCTTTTCAAGAAAATTAGAAAAGCTCAAAACCGGGACAATAGTTAACGCCCTCTCGTTAGCATCACCCATCCCCTTTTTGTCTGTCCATCTTGCAGGTCAATAAAATAGTAATAGACACCATCGGGTAACGACTCCCCGTGTTGGTTTTGACCCTGCCATTCATTAGTATATTGCGACTGCTCATATACTTTTCGTCCCCATCGATTAAAAACTTCCAATCGGTTGACAAGAAAACCGGTTAAATCAAAACTATCATTAGCTCCATCTTGATTTGGAGTAATTACTGTGGGTATTTCACATTGAGTGGAAAGCACTTGTACGATCTGGGTTGTGGAACAGCCTTCGGGATTCATAACTGTTACTTGATAACTACCTCCGGGCTCTTGTGTCAACAGAACAGGATTTGTATTTGCATTAAATCCTGAGGGTCCACTCCAATTGTAGGTAACAGATAAAGGGTCAAAAGAACCCGCATTTGGAACAATCTCCAATTTATACCTACCTCCATAACAACCTTGAACTACAGAAAATTCTGGCTTAGGATTAACATTGAGTAGAATATCAATAGTTTCTTGACAATCATCCCTTGAAACCACTAAAGTATAGTTTCCTGACTGAGCTAGGGTACAATCTTGAAAAACTACTTCTTCACTTGAAGCCGAAAATCCATTTGGTCCTGTCCATAGATAACTCGCATTTGAAATCGAAGTAGAAGAAAGTTGAACAGTATCTCCTTCGCAAACTGTTACGGGCGATGACACTTGTAAGGGCGGCAAAGGTTCTCTCAATACGATCACAACCTCAGTTTCATCAAAAGCGCCACATTGTCCTGTCACATGATAAAGAAAAGTATACGTCCCATAAGGCGCATTTGTAGCATTCCAGACATTATCGGTAAGTATGCCACCAACAGAAGATGTAGTCCATGTCCCATTGGTTGAATAGTTCCCTTCTAATGCGGAAAATAAATCAATCGACTGAACGGCAGAACAATACTCAAGTGTCTTTCCAATTCCAGCTTCTGGAGTTGTGTTTGGCCCAATAACATACGTTAATTGAATAGCTGAGCAGGTAATAGGCAAAGCAGTTGTGAGTTGTACAACATAGGTTCCTGGAGTGGTAGCATTTGAAAAAGGGGCAAATGTCAAGACATTACTCGTACTCAAAATCTCAGAGGGATTCGCTGCATTCCACCACTGATAGGTATAAAAACTGGTAGCTGTTACTGACAGTTGACCGATTTGACCTTCACATAAATTTTGAGACGCTATGGAAGGTTGTTCTAATAGTCCGATATCAAAATCGCGATTTACTATATTCCCACAATTATCTTGAACCATAAAGTTGTACAATCCTTGAGATAATCCTGTAAAAATATTATTTGTACCGTTATCAACTGAAAGTGGATTTCCATTGAATGCTGTGATAAAATAATGCAACGGAGGTATACCATTGGCCTCAATATAAACTTGATTACCAGTTCCAGCACAATTAAGTAAAAATGCATTTTCTATAGACACCTCATCAGAATAATCAAATTCTTTAAAGACAAAGGAACATTTTTCATTACTATTTTCATTAACACCATAAATTTCATAGACTACAATTATTCGAAAATGACCTTCAAAAGCTAAATTGTTATTAATCCCATATTGCAATTGTACCGCATTGATGGGAGAATAAAGGGAACCCGGTAAATACACAAAATTAGTAAGCGGATGTACCCATTCATTGGTTTGTGGATTCCATTTTTGTAGCCAGTATCGATGTGTAGAGGTATTATTGTCAGTAAAATTCACTTGCAGTGAAAAAGAATTGCACTGAGGGATTACTTGTGTTGCATCGGTATAGGAATAACCTTCGATTGTAAAATTTTCTTGTCGTTGAACGCCACAGTTATCTTGGGAAGAAATTGTATAATTTCCTGCTGGCAATGAATTTATATAAACATCACCAGACACCGGATCAATATTTGAAGCTAAATTATAAGGTAATGGATACGAAAACGAAGAGGGGGCGCTTGTAATCTGCGCCGAAGAATAACCCGAATTTGGAGTTACCATTTTAAAAGACCCAAAATTCCCACAACCGGATAAAAATTGAAAAACCGAAGGCGCTTGACTAAACATCGATGTCAAAGTAACTGTTTTTAAATAGGTATTACCACATGTATCCTCGATAGTAAACTCATACGTTCCCATTGGGATATTTGAAAGAAAAGCAACAATCCCATTAGGCATTAAAATTGAAGAATTAAAATTTTGAGGTAATGTCCCAGTATAATAAGAAGGCGCTGCTGTCATTGTTATACTTGCCATAACCGCACCAACTGCATCAAACCGAATCGGTCCTTGACCTGAAGAGCCACAGCCAATTAAATTATAGACCGTAGCTTCAATGGAACCATTTATCACTGGTAACGATTCTGAAATTGTAAAAACATTTCCACAACTATCGGTTACTTGAAAAGTATATGATCCTGGTGGAATAACAATTGCCAAATTTCCTCCGGTGATCTGACCTGTAATATTTAATGGCAAATTGGGAGAATAAGTCGGAGGGGCATTAATTACAATCACTTCAGCCAATCCTCCTGCATTACCAGGTATGGTATAGTTATACATTAAATTACAATTTTGCACTGTCGGATTAGCGCTTGTATTGGGCTGAGAAGGTACCAAATTTAATGACTTTGTATCAGAATGCCCACAGGCATCAGTAACTTTAATGGTGTAGTTTCCTGAAGGTAATGCATTCGACCCAGAGGGAGCATATTGAATTGTCGAAGTTGCGAATGGACCTGGATGGCCTGCATTAAAGTCGGTTGGATTAAACCCTGGAGGTGCTACTAAAAACTCAACTTGTAACGGCAATTTATAATTACACGTGTTGATTGATATTCTTCGATTACAACTCACTCCAACAGCATTAACATTGACTGAAAAGGTACGATTCATTACAAAATTTGAAGAGGTCAATGAATTTCCACAAGCATCTACAATTGTAAATTGATAATTAAAATTCTGCCCATGAAAAAAGGGAAATTGTAAAGAAATTGATGTTGACGTTGGATTACCATTAGAAATGGTTTGCACATAATTTTGAGGAGTACCACCACTTCCTAACTGACTTGTTGCAGTTATTGTTAGAGGGTAACGAATAGACGAATTGGCCAAATTGGATAAAACTACCATTGTTCCTTTCATCCGATCACATTCTACCAATTCACAAGAGGGGTTAAAACTAAAAATGGTCAAATTGGGTGGATTTTGCAAATTAACCGTATAGGTTTGAGCCACCCCCTCTCCACATGCATCATTAGCTCGGATGGTATATACGCCCGGTCCTAAATTAGGAAATAGGTTGGATGTTTGTGGCGGATACAATTGAGGACCTGAAATTATTTCATACGTTACCGCTGTTCCAGTAAGCACATTAACCGTTAAATTGACATTTGTACAACTTACAGGGACTGCATTTAATTGATACGTTAAAAGAACTCGCTGATCAATAATTTGAGAAGTAACTTGTTTTGTATTTGAAAGCACCCCCAATGTTTGCGTTGCTACAACCAAATAATTACCTGCAGACAGACCACTATACGTCGTTAAACTCGTTGTAGTTATTGGGGTGGTGGTATTTGGTAATTGATAAATAGCGAAAGTAAAAATGGCACCCGGTGTTGTATTCCCTACAGTAAATGTTAACGACCCATTGCCTGTACAAGTCTCATTGGAAGCACTTACCGAAAACGAAAAATCTGTTAGTTGTGCATAATCAGGACTTGCAATAAGTAAAATTAAAAATAAAAGTAGTCGAGAACAGAATTGTCGTGGCATAGAATATATTTTATTTACTAAAATATATAAAATACTTTATTTGAACTATTTAAATTCTAATTTATAGTTAACATATACTTTCTCGTTTTGTTCCTTTATCTTATTTCCCAGTATGTATAATCACCCAACCGTTTTTAATTTCTCCATCAACTAAAGAAATAAAATAATAATATACACCATCGGGTAATGCTCCTCCTTGTTGGTTTTGCCCATGCCATTCGTTTATATAATTTGATTTATCATACACCTTTCTTCCCCATCGATTGTAAATTTCGAGTAATTTCACCTCAAATCCCGTCAAATCAAAAGCATCGTTATTTCCATCGTCATTGGGCGTGATTATATTGGGAAAATCACACATTGTAGACGTGATTTCAAATGGCAAATTTGCGGTGCATCCATTATTATCCGTTACCGTCACCGAATAATTCCCTGCGGGTTGTTGTTGCAAGAAAATTGGATTATCCATTGAGGAAAAACCTGCTGGACCTGTCCAATTGTAGTTGGCCGTAGTCGGATCAAACGAATTGTTAATCGGTAGCAATTCCACTTTGTATTGTCCACCAAAACAGCCTTGAACTAACGTAAACTCGGGCAAAGCATGAACGACCAATTCAACGGATGTTGTTTTTTGACAACCGTTTCGCGTAACTACTAATTGATATATTCCCGAATCTATAAGTGAAGTCGTCGAAAAACTGGGTTCTTGAACTACTGATGAAAATCCATTGGGACCCGTCCATAGGTATTGTGCATTGGTTACCGTTGTTATTGAAAACGCTACGGGTGTACCTGAACAGACTTCGATAAAATCGGTTCCAACTAAATCCGGTATAGGTTCTTTGAGAATTAGTGTTAGTTGCGCTTCATCTTGGGTATTACAAACGCCTGCAACCTGATAGGTAAAAACGTACGTTCCATATGATACTCCAGTTGCATCCCATATCGCCCCTGTCAAATTACCGCCTGGCACCACTTGATTCCAATTTCCACCAGCATTGAAATTTCCTTGCAAAAGCGTTGCTAAATCGAGTGTTGTTACAGCATCACAAAATTCTACTACGGTATCATTTCCTGCATAAGGCAATACTATAGGATGTATAACGTATGTAAATTGCTGCGCTGTACAGGTGTTGGGGACGGTTGTATTTAATTCGACAACATAAGTCCCAGGTGTTGTTGCATTGTTAAACGGATTTAAATTTAAGACATGAGATGTACTTAAAATGTAAGAGGGATCCGTTGTTTTCCACCATTTGTAGGTATAAAAACTCAACAGGTCAATACTCAATTGAGCGGCCTGACCTTCACATAAATTTTGAGCTGTTATCGATGGAGGATTCAATTGAGTGATGTCATAATCCCTGTTCACAATATTTCCACAGCTATCTTCCACCGTGAAATTATAAATACCAGGCTGTAAACCAATAAACTCATTATTGGTCCCATTATTAAATACAAAAGGAGTCCCATTAAACGAGGTAATCGAATACTCAAGTGGAGGAATGCCTTGTGCAAAAATTTTTACTACAGAATTGGCATTCAAACAATTGATTCCGACAGCATTAATAATGAATAAATCATCTGTATAATCAAACTCTTTGATTGTTTGGTAACATTTTCTATTCGAGATAATTCCAAAATTATAATATTCAAAAACCGATAAAATTCGAAAATGCCCTTCTGACATAATATTCGGATTTAATCCAAGAACCAATCCGAGGGAATTTGCCGCATTGGGATTCGACCCGATGGGATAGACAACACCCGTAAACGGATGCATCCATTGCCCTGCATTTGGATTCCATTTTTGCAACCAATAACGATGTGGAGTGGGATTATTATCTGTAACCTGAAGCTGCAAAGAAAAAGAGTTGCATTGCGGTATTATTTGACTTTGTTCTGAATAATGATAACCTGTAAATTGAAAATTTTCTTCCCGAATGATACCGCATTGATCAATAGTTTTAATGGTATAATTACCCTCAGGAATGTCATTCAAATAAATGGCTCCGTTTATTGCAATCCCCGCATTCAAATTATGAGGCAACGGAAAAATATAAGTGCTGGGTGCAGCAATAATTTCACAAGAATAATATTGAACATTTGGCGTAGTCAACTTAATTGACACATAACCATCTCCACAACCTGTTAGCGCTGTCTGAAATGAAGGCCCCGTATTAACCGCTGTGCTTAAAGTTACAATCCTAGTTGTACTATTCCCGCAACTATCTGTAATGATAAAGGTGTACGTTCCAAAAGGCACATCATCAATTTGTGCGATTATCGCATCGGGAAGTTGTATTGTAGAAGAATAATCAAACGGTAATGGATTTGGGTAATTTGGTGGCGCACTAACCAATTGGATGGTTTGTAGTGTTGCACTGGGTTCAATGATAATTTTTACATCACCAATTCCTTGACTTCCACATCCGTTTAAATTCAAAGGAAAAGCGCTAACACTTGGAATTATAGTTGAAATTTGAAAAGAAAAAGAAAAGGTAACTCCACACCCATTAACACCTGTAAATGTATATTCCCCTACAGGTAAATTAGCAGTAAAATATCCTCCGACAATCAAACTAGACAAATCAGATGGCAATGTAGGTGTAAAAGTTGGAGGTGCTTCGGTTACAATTATTGTCCCACCAGGGGCATTACTCCCTAAATCCAAAATAAAATCAGAAAAAGTTTGGCAATTGAAAATATTAACACTATTCGAAAACGAGGGAACTGTGTACTGTAAATTTAACGATTGAATATCGACTCGACCACAGGAGTCTGTAACTCGTATGGTGTAATCCCCTAACGGTATGCTATTGGATGTATTTGAAGCATAGATAACACTTGAATCTACAAAAGGGCCTGGGTGACTACTATTGAATAATAACGGATTAAAACCCGACGGTGCTTGTAAAAATTCAATAATATAGGGAGGTTTAAAATTACAAACATTGATACTCAATGAAGGTAAACAACCATCAAAATTTTGAGCTAAGCTTGCAGTCAACTTGGTATTTAAAATATAATTTACCGATTGATGTAAAACCCCACAAGCATCTGTTATAATAAATGAATATTGGATTTGTTGATTATTATAAAACGGCATTTGAATAGGGATAGATAAACTATGGTCCGGTCCAGTATTGACAGTAGACAGGAGTGAAGTAG
>CAYNDK010000081.1:0-12005 GCA_964395965.1 uncultured Flavobacterium sp. | reverse complement strand
GGTAGTCGTTATAGAGGGTGAACAACGCGAAGGCCAAAACCACGACGCCTCGACCCCTACAATCAATTTATTATCTCTATTCCCATAAAAACAGATTACTATTTAAAATTGAATCAAAAATTCGATCTAACGTTTGGTGCTGGGTTAAACTTAAATTTGATTACTGGAATGAATGAAGAAATAATTACCTCAATCAGTGTGGAAGGAAAAGATATCTTTTATTCAAAATCAGATTCTCAAAACAATATTAACTTCTCTTACGAACTATCAACTGGAATTCAATACAAAAGCAAGTGGGCTTTATTGGATCTTTCCTTCTTTATTAATAATTCCTTATTTCCTGATTATACAAGCGGACAGTATTCAATAGTCAATTTGAATAATAGTCCTGCCAAAACGGGGAATTTCGTCATTCAAAGTAACTTTTATGGTTTGAGTTTGAATGTGAGTCCGAAGAAAGGATGGCTGAAAAAAAAGAGGTAATTATAAAAATCTATAAGGGAAATAACATATAACGCAACGATTCAAGTCGTTGCGTTTTTATTATACACAAACTAAATCAGATTACTGAATCAACCTAAGCAAAAAACCGTTTATACTTTGGTTAACGTTCTACTTGCTTGTTATCATCGAAATAGAAAGCTTTTATTAAAAAACCTGTATTTTCGCAGTGACCCGCACCAGCGATTGCCCCGAAGTGTCGGGAGCATCCCCCGATAGCTATCGGGGACCTGCCTTTGCCGGCAGGCAGGTATAGCGGAAAGCGCGGCGGCTTGCCGGGGGCCAAAAGAAATTATGAATTATGAGTTATGAATTATGAGTTATGAGTGAACAAAAAACGTGGAATCGCAATGCTTTTTGGCAACAGGAACTTGAGGGCTTAAAGGCTATTCTTGCAACGACTGAATTGGTGGAAACGACCAAATGGGGCGGGATTGTGTATACGCTCAACGGAAAGAATGTGCTGGGGTTGGGCGGGTTCAAAAATTACTTTACGATTTGGTTTTTTAACGGTGTTTTTTTGAAGGACGAATTGGGTGTGCTGGTGAATGCCAACGAAGGGGTCACGAAAGGCCTCCGGCAATGGCGGTTTACATGTTGGGAGGACGTCAACGCAAAAAACGTGTTGCATTATGTGAACGAAGCTATCGCCAATGAACGCGCCGGACTTGCAATCAAACCCGAGAAGAAAGTCCGTATTGAATGTGCTTTTCTCGACGCCGAACTCGCTAAGGATGCTGCCTTACGCACGGCTTTTGAAGGGTTTACGCTTTCGAAGCAAAATGAATTTTTGGAATACATCGCCACAGCGAAACAGGAAAAAACGCAAGTGAGTCGGATGGAAAAAATAAAACCGCTCATCCTGGAAGGACGCGGTTTGAACGATCGGTACCGGAAATAAAAAAATCCCGAGGAGATCGGGATTTTTAGTTATGCTTTTTTGTTCAAGGCAGCACTCAATTCCATCGAAATGGCAGTACGTTCCATTTTTAATTTCCCAGACATGGTTTCGATGATTACTGTGGTTTCGGCCAGCTCAACAATTTTACCATGGATACCACTTTTGGTAATGATGCGGTCCCCGACTTTCAAGGCTGTTTCAAATTCTTTTTCTTTTTTCATACGGTTTTGTTGTGGACGTATCATAAAAAAATAAATGACTACGAACATCAATAAAAACGGCAACATTTGTGTTAATTGACCCATAATTGAATAATTTGTTTGTTATAATAAACCGCGACCGGCTTTTTTCATTTTTCCATTAGTTTGGAATTCTTTGACCAAGTTGTCTAAGATTCCGTTGATGAAGAGGCTACTCTTCGGGGTTGAATATTCTTTGGCCAATTCCAAGTACTCGTTGATGGTTACTTTGGCTGGAATGGACGGGAACTTAATGAATTCGCAAATGGCCATTTTTAAAATAATGGTATCCAATTCGGCGATCCGTTCCAAGTCCCAATTGGGGGTTTTGTTTTCAAATTCTTTCCCAAACTCTTTCTCGTTTAATAACGTCTTGCGCAATAAATCTATAGCAAAACCAGCATCTTCAGCATCTTTGAAAATCTTTGGTACACGAAACTCTTCGTTTGTAAAATGACGCAATTGCTTTTGAATTAAAGTATTCACCACGGGAATATCATCCACCCATGTCAGTTTGAAGTCTTCTAAATAGGCATACAACTTTTCATTGGGCGCAATGATTTCGGTGAATAAATCCATTACAAAGAACCGCTCTTCTTCAAAAGTCACCGTGGGCTTGGCCATGTACTTTTGGTACAACGCACTGTTCTTCACATCTTGCAACATATAGATGATGGTATCATCGTTATTCTGCCAGTT
Organism: uncultured Flavobacterium sp.; assembly: GCA_964395965.1. Lineage (GTDB taxonomy): Bacteria > Bacteroidota > Bacteroidia > Flavobacteriales > Flavobacteriaceae > Flavobacterium. The sequence continues at coordinate 9,665 of CAYNDK010000081.1, read as the reverse complement.
GTTGATGTGGTTGTATTCCAAAGCCTGTTGCAAGGACGGATTATTTTCCAAAGCGAGCAACACGGTATTATTGATAAAACGAGTATTGGGATTGCGTTCTTCTGGTGTGGCTAAGTGTTTGTTCTTGGCCAATTCGATGTAGGTTTCCTCCTTTTTACGGAGTTCAACCAACGAAGACAACAAGATGAGATAAAGGTCGAGGATGTTGTCCAAACTCGCTTTAAGAAATTTCTCTTGTTTGGTAAGGTCATCGCTTCCACTTTGATGCATAGCGTAAATGGTTTGCATCACTTTAATTCGGATATGTCTTCTGTTTAACACGGAATAAGAACTTTTGGGTTTAAAAATAACAAAGCGAAAGAGGTGCTCTTTCGCTTTGCAAAAATAAAATTATTTTTTGGGAAACACGCTTATTTCGCGTTTTCTTTTCTACGTTGTTCGATACGGTTTTCGGCAATGGCCATCGCTGCTTTTTGGGTGGTCAAGTTATTTTTCACTGCATAGTCGAAAATCTCTAAGGTTGTATTGTAGATATTTTCGGTACGACGCATCGCTTCTTCTTTACCGTAGTTGGCAATTTCACCATATACATTGATGATACCACCCGCATTGATTAAGAAGTCAGGGGCATACACGATGCCGCGTTCTTGTAGAATAGGACCGTGTACATTTTCGTTGGCTAATTGGTTATTCGCCGCACCTGCAATTACTTTTGCTTTAATACGGTAAACCGTATCATCATTGATGGTTGCTCCCAAAGCACATGGTGCATAGATATCTACATCAGCGCTGTATAAATCTTCCCCTGTAAAGATTGAAGCACCGTATTTTTTACTCACTTCTTCCAAACGTTGTTCGCTCAAGTCTACGATTTGAACCAAAGCTCCTTCGTTACATAAATGACTTACTAAGGTTTCACCCACGTGACCGATACCTTGTACCAATACTTTTTTACCGGCTAAATTGTCGGAACCAAATTGGTATTTGGCAGCGGCTTTCATTCCCATATACACGCCATAAGCGGTTACAGGAGAAGGATTCCCTGAGCCTCCACGTGCTTCAGATATACCTGTTACATAAGGTGTCACATCACGTACAGTATCCATATCGGCAGTTACCATTCCTACGTCCTCAGCAGTGATGTATTTTCCAGAAAGAGAATTTACAAATTCACCGAATTTACGCATCAATTCTGGGTTCTTGTCGGTTTTAGCATCTCCAATAATTACGGCTTTACCACCACCTAAATTCAATCCAGAAATAGCTGACTTGTATGTCATTCCACGAGATAAACGCAAAACGTCATTCAAAGCTTCCCATTCATTATTATACTTCCACATACGGGTACCGCCCAATGCCGGACCCAAAACTGTATTGTGTATTCCGATTATTGCTTTTAAACCAGTATCTTTGTCGTGACAAAAAACGATTTGCTCGTGATTGTCAAACGAAAGTTGGCCAAATACAGGGTCCATTTTTTGAAGCTCCTGTGCTGTAGTGATTTCTGCAGTCATAAAATTAATTTTGTGTTGCGACTTTATCAATAAGTCGAGACAAATTTAACGTTTTATTCAAGATATTTCATCGAATTATATTTTAATTAGCATATTGTTAATAAAATTAGTTTTTGCTGAAATTTATTAAATTAAACATATTTAAAAATATTAACAGAATAATTAAAAATTACCAAAGAGTATACCTCAACTCATGAAAGAACTTCAATATTTAAATAAATATTTTATCAAATACAAATACCACTTTTTATTAGGTATTTTCATTACGATTATTGCTCAAATCTTCTTTTCCTATACCCCAAAGTTAATCAGTGCTTCTTTCAAAATCATTGAAAACTACCCCGGTAACGGCTTGAGTAAATCGGATGTATTACAGCTCTTGATTCAAAACATACTCTTAGCTATTGGCACTTCATTAATTGCGGGATTCCTTACTTTTTTGATGCGTCAAACGTTAATTGTAATGTCGCGGCATGTTGAATTTGATTTAAAAAACGAGGTATTTCATCATTACGAAGTGCTGGACCAAGGATTTTACAAGCGAAACCGCACAGGAGATTTAATGAACCGTATTACGGAAGATGTGGCCAAAGTACGCATGTATGTGGGACCAGCTGTAATGTACACGATCAACACTGTTATTCGATTTGGGGTGGTTATTATCTACATGTATAATGTATCGCCAACATTGACCTTATACACACTTCTTCCGTTACCGTTATTATCCTATGTTATTTTCCGATTGAGTGTGATGATCAACCAACGTAGTACTTCTTTTCAACAATTCCTTTCTAAAATATCGAGTTACAGTCAAGAGGTTTTTTCTGGAGTCCGTGTAATTAAGGCCTATGCACTTGAGAATAAAAATCAAGAGGAAATGACAAAACTAGCAGAAGAAAGTAAAGCGAAAAGCTTGCGACTTGCTGGTGTACAATCGTTGTTTGGCCCTTTAATGATCACCTTAATTGGCGTGAGTAATTTGGCTGTAATCTATTTTGGTGGGATGATGTACATTCAAGGTGACCCACACATAAAAAATATTGGAGTCATTGCAGAATTCATTCTTTATGTAAACATGTTGACTTGGCCTGTTGCCACTATCGGCTGGGTATCCTCCTTAGTTCAAGAAGCGGAAGCCTCACAGAAACGCATCAATGAATTTTTGAAAACAGAACCTGAAATCAAAAATAAAGCGACAAACCCAACTACTATTCACGGAAGAATTGAATTTAAAAATGTAAGCTACACTTATGAAGACACTCAAATTGAAGCTTTAAAAAATGTCTCTTTCACCGTTGAAAAAGGACAGACACTAGCCATCTTGGGTAAAACAGGTTCGGGTAAATCAAGCCTACTCACTTTACTGACCCGCTTACATGATATTAAAAAAGGGGCTATATTAATTGACGACCTTCCTATTGACCAAGTTAATTTGGTAAGTCTTCGTGATGCAATTGGAATTGTTCCTCAAGATGCCTTTTTATTTTCAGACACGATAAGCAGCAATATCCGTTTTGGTAAAGAAAATGCAACTCAAGAAGAAGTTGAAACTGCCGCTAAACAAGCAGTAGTTCATGACAATATTGTTCAATTTACACAGCAATATGAAACTATTTTAGGAGAACGAGGAATTACATTATCTGGCGGTCAAAAGCAAAGAGTATCCATTGCCCGAGCCATTATAAAAGACCCACAGATTTTATTACTTGACGACTGTCTATCGGCTGTAGATACAGAAACTGAAGAAAAAATTCTAAACCACCTAACAACGATTGCGCAACACAAAACAACTATCATTGTGAGTCATCGCGTATCTTCTGCAAAAAACGCAGATCAGATTATCATTTTAGACGAAGGAAGGATTATACAACAAGGTTCTCATAATCAATTAGTAAACCAAGAAGGGTATTATAAGGAGCTTTATGAGAAACAACTTTCTGAAAAAGAAGTACAATAATACTTGCTTTATATTCATTTTTTTTTCATTTTCGTAAGTAGAAACCTAGTAATTGATAGAACGAATTATGAGAGAAAATGATATGTTGGAAAAAGATGAAATCTTTTCCAAAGTTTTAAGAGCCGGTAGAAGAACTTATTTTTTTGATGTACGTTCGACAAAAGCAGACGACTACTATATCACGATTACGGAAAGTAAAAAATTTACAGAGGAAGACGGGTCGTTTCATTTCAAAAAACATAAAATCTATTTGTATAAAGAAGATTTTGCTGCCTTCCATGAAATTTTAGACGAGATGACCAACTTTGTTTTGTCGTCTAAGGGAGAAGAGGTGATTTCTGAACGTCATCAAAAGGACTTTAAGAAGGAATATCCTTCCAATTCTTTTGAAAACAACGACAGAAGTTTTACTGATATCGACTTCGATGATATTTAACAATAAAAAAATCCGAAAGCAATTCACTTTCGGATTTTTTTATGCTCACTTTTTTATTCAGCACCTGAAGTCAAATAGTTGTATATTTTCATCCCTTGTTCATCACTCAAACGGGCTTTCTTTTGCATTCTTGACACAATTGGTTTCCACGCTTCAGCATTGTAATCCGTCGGTTTGTACAATTGGTGACAACGGGCACAACTGCCTTCGTATAAACTTTTCCCTTCAGCCAATTCTGGCGTTAATTCTTTTTTGGGAGCAGGCTTTGCGGCTTCTGGCGCTGATTTGCTTGAACCACAAGCATAGACAACACCTGCAATTACAGCCAAAGCAAGTACTTTTGTTTTCATATTTATTTAGTTTTGGTAAGTAAAACTACACAAAAAAAGCAGTCCGAAGACCGCTTTCTCATTTATTTAACATCCATTAATTCGACATCAAAAACAAGGATGGCATCCGGCGGAATTACACCTCCAGCACCAGCTGAACCGTATCCAATATGTGGTGGAATCACAAAACGGGCTTTATCCCCTACTTGTAACAAAGCAATACCTTCATCCCAACCTTCAATTACATAACCTTTCCCTAATGGAAATTCGATGGGTTTCTTACGTCCGTACGAACTATCGAAAACTTTACCATTATCTAAAGCTCCTGTATAATGAACCGAAACCGTTCTTCCTTTTTCAGCTTGTTTTCCATTACCTTTTTGGATAATTTGATAACGCAAACCGCTTTCTGTTTTTTGGAAACCAGCGGCTAATTTTTCAATCGCTGCTTCCGCTTTTTGTTTGGCTTCTTCTAAACGCTTTACACGTGAACCTTCAAACACACGAAAGGCTTCAATCGCATTCCATTTTTGCGCTTCCTCGCCTTCGCGAATGATTTCGATACTATCAATCAAATCGTTCTGTTGAATCGCATCAACCACATCTTGTCCTTCTACCACATGTCCGAAAACAGTATGTTTACCGTCCAACCATGGCGTTGCTACGTGTGTGATAAAAAACTGAGATCCATTTGTTCCAGGACCTGCATTCGCCATCGACAATACACCTGGACCGTTGTGTACTAAATCGGGATGAAACTCATCATCAAATTTATATCCTGGTCCGCCTGAACCAATTCCTTGTGGACAACCCCCTTGAACCATAAAGTCAGGAATCACACGGTGAAATTTTAACCCATCATAATAGGGTTTTCCCATGGGACGCGCATCATTTTCCAATTGTCCTTCTGCTAAACCTACGAAGTTCCCAACCGTACCTGGCGTTAAATCGTGGGTTAATTTCACTAAAATAGCACCGCGAGAGGTGTTGAATTTAGCATATATTCCGTTTTCCATTGTTTTTTTTATTTGAATTGCGGGGCAAAGGTAAACTTATTCTTTTAACTTTGAAATACCAAACCAAAACACCATGCCTTCTATTTTTAATCCGAATGACAACCAACAGATGGTTGCGCGTATCCAACATCTCTCCCCTGAATCGAAAGCCCTTTGGGGAAAAATGAGTGTGGACCAAATGTTTGTGCATTGCTCCAAAGCCATTGATGTCGCCTTTAATACGATACCCTTAAAGGTGAATTTCATATTCAAACTGTTGGGACGACTTTTAAAAAACAAAGTCATTGTGAAAGGGGAATTATCCAAAAACAGTCCGACAGCCAAAGAATTTGTCATCACAGACCACACCGATTTCCTAGAAGCCCAAGCGGCATTGATTTCGAGAATTCAACGATTTGCGAATGAGGGTCCAACCTGCATACAGCTCCCCAATCATCCTTTTTGGGGACCACTTACTATCGACGAATGGGATATGTTGATGTGGAAACATTTGAATCATCACTTGGAGCAATTTGGCGTGTAAAAAAAACATTGCTTTGTCACGTTCAGGTTGTGTACCTTTGCCCCAAAATTGAGTTATGCGCATTGATATCGTTACCGTTTTACCCGAATTACTCCGCAGTCCGTTTGAAGCGTCTATCATGAAGCGCGCTATTGACAAAGGTTTAGTGGAGGTCCATTTTCACAACCTTCGAGATTATACCACCAATAAATACAAAAGTGTGGATGATTACCCCTACGGAGGCGGTGCCGGAATGGTGATGATGATCGAACCCATTGACAAATGCATTAGTCAATTAAAAAGTGAGCGCAACTACGACGAAATCATTTACATGACGCCCGATGGCGAGACCTTAAATCAAGGTATGGCCAATGCAATGTCATTGTATGAGAACATCATCATTCTTTGTGGTCATTATAAAGGAGTCGATCAAAGGGTACGCGACCATTTTATCACCAAAGAAATTTCTATTGGCGATTATGTGTTGTCGGGCGGCGAATTGGGAGCCATCATTCTCTCAGATGCTTTGATTCGTTTGATTCCGGGTGTTTTAAGTGATGAAACCTCTGCATTAACGGATAGCTTTCAAGATAATTTACTCTCTCCTCCTATTTATACACGTCCTGCCGATTACAACGGTTGGAAAGTTCCAGAGGTTTTATTAAGTGGCCATGCGGCAAAAATTGATGAATGGCGGGAAGAGAAAGCTTTTGAACACACCAAAAACCGCCGACCCGATTTACTTGACCGATAAGCTATTAGCTTATAAAATTCTAAAAAAGGAATCCTTAAAAAAATTAAATTTCTTCATTTCTATTTTAAAATAATTAATTACATTTGCACCCGCATTGGACCAACCTCTGACGAGAACCGTGAATGTTGTTCTGATTAAACTATAAAATGTTTTAAAAATGGCAGATTTATTAAAATTCGTTCAAGACGAATTCGTTGCAAAAAAAGATTTCCCTGAGTTCGGAGCAGGTGATACCATCACTGTGTACTACGAAATTAAAGAGGGTGAAAAAACAAGAACACAGTTCTTTAAAGGGGTAGTAATCCAACGCAAAGGTGCTGGTGTTACTGAAACTTTCACTATCCGTAAAATGTCTGGTGCTGTTGGTGTAGAGCGTATCTTCCCATTAAACATGCCAGCTTTACAAAAAATCGAAGTAAACCAAAGAGGTAAAGTTCGTAGAGCACGTATCTTCTACTTCCGTGAGCTTACTGGTAAAAAAGCTAAAATCAAAGAAAGAAGAAGATAATCTTCGTTCTGAAGCTATAAAAGGGTCCCGATATTTTATCGGGACTTTTTTTTTGAAAAAAAATTACGCCTCAAATTATCAATTTTCTATTTTTCAAACCTTTAAATCACAAATTCGTAATTCAATCGTTTTCGCTAGCAAAATTCATGTTCCTTCGGTCGCATCTTCTTATATTTGTGGGATTTTGTTTAATTACGCAAACTAAAACTTTTAATATGGCAAAAATTAAAGTGGCTAATCCAGTGGTTGAATTGGATGGCGATGAAATGACACGAATTATCTGGAGTTTTATTAAAGAACAACTGATTTTACCTTACCTTGATCTAGACATCAAATATTATGATTTAGGCATCGAACACCGAGATGCAACCAATGACCAAGTAACGATTGATGCGGCAGAAGCCATCAAACAATACAATGTTGGTATTAAATGTGCAACCATCACTCCTGATGAAGCACGTGTGGAAGAATTCAAATTGAAAGAAATGTGGAAATCTCCCAACGGTACAATTCGTAATATCGTAGGAGGAACTGTTTTCCGCGAACCAATTATCATGAGTAATGTTCCGCGTTATGTACAAGGATGGACACAGCCAATCGTTATTGGCCGTCACGCGTTTGGGGATCAATACAAAGCTACCGATAAAGTAATCAAAGGAAAAGGGAAATTAACCATGTCCTTTACAGATGAAAACGGTGAAACAACTTCTTGGGAAGTTTTCAACTTTAAAAATGACGGTGTGGCGATGTGTATGTACAATACCGATGAGTCGATCTATGGTTTTGCACACTCTTCTTTCCAAATGGCGTTAACTAAAAAATGGCCGTTATACCTTTCTACAAAAAACACCATCTTAAAAGCGTATGATGGACGTTTCAAAGATATTTTCGAAGAAGTTTACCAACAACATTACAAAGCACAATTTGAAGCATTAGGAATTGTTTACGAACACCGCTTAATTGATGATATGGTGGCTTCAGCAATGAAATGGAACGGAGGCTTCGTTTGGGCTTGTAAAAACTACGACGGCGATGTTCAGTCGGATACGGTTGCACAAGGATTCGGTTCGTTAGGATTGATGACTTCGGTTTTAGTTACTCCAGATGGAAAAACTGTTGAAGCAGAAGCGGCTCACGGAACAGTTACACGTCACTACAGACAACACCAACAAGGCAGAAAAACTTCGACCAACCCTATCGCATCGATTTTTGCATGGACACGTGGTTTGGAGCACCGTGGTAAATTAGACAACAACCAAGAATTAATCAACTTCTGTCACGCTTTGGAAGCCGTATGTATCGAAACGGTTGAAAGTGGTAAAATGACAAAAGACTTGGCGATGTTAGTAAAACCTGAAGGACTTACAGATGCCGATTATTTAACAACTGAAGATTTCTTACAGACGTTAAAAGTGAATTTAGATACTAAATTAGCTTAATCGCATCATTCCATACAAACAACAAAAGACGGTTATTTAAACCGTCTTTTTTTATGCTTTCTTTTTTACTTGTAAGGGCAACGCATACTGATACCCTAAAGTGAGTTCAGTAAAATCAGCTTGTCCGAGATTGGCATTTATAAAAGCCCCAATAAAAAGATTGTGTCGGGGAGCCTTGTCGGTATCAAATAAATATCCTTTAATTCCTAATCGAGTAGCGATGGTCTTCTTTAACTGATAATAGGTCGTGAGTTCACCCAATTGCATCGCACCATCCTTGTACTTTTCTTCATTGATTTGCCAATCAAAAGCATAGGAAGGTTTATACAGATTTAAACCCATTTCAAATTCTAACCCTACATGACTTAAAAGTAGTTCACCACTACCAAAAAGTCCTATATTGGACGCATATCGTCCTGGATTATCTCGATAATGAGGGTATAATTCAGCGACTACTTTTCCATTTTCCTGAATATAGTCATAATAATCTTTGTATAAACGATAATAAACTCCGTAACCCAGTTTGAATGTTTTATTCCAAATGATACCCGAAGAAGCTGCAAAAGCATAAACATCCTTAGGTTCATTATTATAAAGTGAAAGTACGCGACGACCTAGCCCTATCCGACTACCGAAAAACCGCTGACGTGTAAATGTGCTTGGAGATGAAGACTGCTGATTTTCAGAATCTTTTTTCTTAAAATTGACTTGAGACGACAAACTAACTAAGAAAGTATTGAGTCCGTTATTCGGAAGACGCGTATGGCCATTTGAATTATGAAAATACCCTAAACCTAATTTCAACTCAAATTTTTCGCCTTTTACCAATTGATAATAGAGATGGGAACGAAATGCCCACGTAAAATCGGTGGCAATGGCTTTATTATTGGGATTCGTAAGGGAATCAAAGTGACGAGTAAAATAAGAGGCTCCGAGTCCTACCTTACAATTAAATCGAGATGACCACGAGCGAAACACATTAAAACTCACATAAGGAGTAAACGTATATGCCGAACCTAAATACGTTGGATTTCCAAGATGTACATATGAAAATGTAAACCCAGTCTCTGGAAAATTCAATTGCTTTTTCCATTCTTTATTGGGCTTATTATGAGAAGTCCCAACGGATACTAAAATGCCATGTTGGGGTCCGAGTGGGGGAAAATCAACATTCGCAGGAGATGTTTTCCCAAGTGAATATTCCAATGCT
>CAYNDK010000080.1:0-12025 GCA_964395965.1 uncultured Flavobacterium sp. | reverse complement strand
GATTTGATGTAAGCATTTTTATTCAAGGTTCTCCATGCACAAAATGCTTTAGCTTGTTTCCAAGACACTCCAACAACCGGATATTCTCCGTAAGCTTGATGCCAGAAATAATCATTGTGCATTGGCTCATTGTATGAATAAGCAAAATCCTTAATCCAAACTGTAGTATCTGGATATACCGGAGTTTTCTCGTTACGAATAAACTTGCTTCTTTTTCCAACTTTTGCTTTAGCTGCTGCTTGAATATCCATCCAAGAATATCTAAACACCAATTTATTTACATCAATTGTACGTAAACCATTATACGATTCAGTTGCTGGCAAATACATGGAATCCATTACTTCAACATAATATTCGTCTGGATATTTTTTTGTATCTGTAATCAATTTCACCTTACGATTCAAACGTCTTCCTGCATAAGGATCATCAGGAGTCCCCACACTGTAGTAATTCTCGTACATGTATTTATCGTATGGAGTCATTTTTGCAGGATCTTGATCGTTGAAAGCAAAGTCACCAATACTTCCACCACCTTTACCTCCTTTTCCAGCACCCGGCTTAACACCTACTTCATCAGCAAGAATAGCCAAACGCACACGAATAATAGAATCCTTAACCCACTCTACGAATTGACGGTACTCACTATTAGTAATCTCCGTTTCATCCATATAAAATGAACGAACTGTAACCGTTTTAGTAGGCGCATCTTGCACATTGGCTAAATCGTCATCCGATTTACCCATGATATAAGCTCCTCCAGGAACTAATGTCATTCCGTAAGGTTTCTCTGGATGCCACTTCTTACCCTTCACTCCTACTAATTCGCCCTTGTCACTGGACTTTCCACAGCTAGCTAACAGAGTTAATACAGATGCAAACGCAATGAACTTCTTCATATAATTTGGGTTAATTTATGTTATTTTTTTTGAGGCCGTAAACCTATCTATAATTTTTGAAAAAAACAATTATTTATTTCTTAAATTTTGATACGCAATCCAAAAATACAATTTAACTTGAATCTACAATCGTGTTTTATCGATAAAATGCATTTTTTAATCGCTAAATTGCAAAAAAGGCTTTTTTTATATTATTTTTCTTACAATTAATATCCTAAAATACTACAAGATACTTTTTCGTTGTGCTTTCCACCAGCGTTCAGGGAATTCTTGGTTACAAGCAGCTAAATAGTCTTCATGTGTACAAGGCATTAACGTATTTTTATGAAGCTTATTGTGTACGTTTGAAAAAAATGGAACTTCTATCCACCAACGATCGGTTTTATTGCTTTTGAAAAACACGATTTCTTCCTCTTCAAAAGGTACTATGTATTTTAAATAATGCTCTCTACTGCCAAATGGATACTCATTAGAACGGAAATTGACTCCTTCTATAAAGTACCAAATAATTTGCGCAATTAATGGCGCTTCTTGTTGAGAAGCTTGATGATTAAAAATACCGAAAGCACTTACTTTATCACTAATGCCCGAGTAGCGCGCTAAAGCACAAATCTCTTTACCGTTAAATCCGTTAGGTTGAAAATTGATGAAATTTCCTGAATCAGCAGACTTAACCGAACTTAAATCCAAACTAACTAAATCGGCATCTCTAAAAACTGGTTCAGCAATAGCAATATTGTTGCAAACTTCTCCCAAACGATAGGCGTCAAAATACAATTTCTCAATCAAATCAATCTCTTCTTGTGAATTGTAATAGGTTTGAAATCCAACATTACTGAAATTAAAAAGATTGGTTGGTTCTTCCACAATCATTTTTGACAAATAGGCCATCGCCGGGATTGTATCATCTTGTTTGCCAAAATCAAAACGATTATCAATGGAAACCAAATTCACCATTTGCTCCAAATCATCATAACCTCGGTAAATCGCATAGGTAAGATCCTGAGAACCTCCAATTACAATAGGAATCACTTTATTCTTCAACAAACGAGAAACAACTTTACTCACAGCAAAATAAGTATCTTCGGTAGAATTTCCAGGATTAATATCACCCATATCCGCAATGGTTTTACTCCAATTACCAGGAAAAAGTTTATACAACTCCATACGAATAGAGGACAAATCTTCGTGTTCTACATAAAACTGTGAACCCCTGTTTTCTGGAACTCCTACAATTGCAATGTCTATCTTCTGAATATCGGGAAACTCTTCATTTGTATGAAAAACAACTTTACTCGATAAATGTTGTGATGATAATCGTTTAATATCAATCACTAAATCAGTATCCAGCGGAGAGAGAAAGTCAAATTCCATGTAATTTATTTCTTTTTAGCAGTTGTTTTTTTAGCTGTAGTCTTTTTAGCTGTCGCTTTTTTAGCAGGTGCTTTTTTCTCAATCATCTCTTTTACTTCTTCTAAAGACAACTTCGAAGCATCCACATCTTTGCTTAATTCAATTTTGATTTTTCCTTTCAAAATCACTGATCGTCCCCAACGGGCTTTTTCAATACGAATACCCTCAGCTGGCCAATCTTGCAACACCTTTTCTTCTTCTTTTTGAAGTTTGTCAAGAATTAACTCTTTAATATCTGCTGCAGATAAGTGATCAAAATTGTATTTTTTATTGACATTGATAAACATGCCATTCCATTTAATAAAAGGTCCGAAACGCCCTACTCCTTTTTGCACCGGCAATCCTTCATATTCCCCAATAGGAGCATCCGCTTGATTTTTTTCTTCAATCAAACGTTGCGCGATTTCAAATGTAGTGTCCATCGGATCCATTCCTTTGGGTAAAGAAATGAATTGTTTCCCAAAACGAACATAGGGTCCGAAGCGGCCATTATTCACTTCAACCTCTTCTCCTTCATATACACCAAGTTTTTTGGGAAGTTCGAATAAATTCAACACTTCTTCTAAACTTACAGTACCAATATTTTGATCTTGACGTAAACTTGCAAACTGCTTGTTTTCATCTTCGGCATCACCAATTTGCGCCATGGGTCCGAATTTACCTAAACGAACAGAAACGGGTTTCCCTGATTTGGGATCAACTCCCAAAATGCGTTCCCCACTTTCGCGATCCGCATTTTGCTCTACATCCACTACATTGGGATGAAAATGATTATAAAAATCATTCATCATGGCTGCCCAATCGCGGTTACCCTCAGCAATGTCGTCAAAATCTTGTTCGACTTTAGCCGTGAAGTTATAGTCTAATATGGTATCGAAATTTTTAACCAAGAAATCATTCACAATCGTTCCGATATCGGTTGGCACTAATTTCCCTTTATCTGAACCTACGTTTTCCGTTAAAGTTTGTGCCAAAAGTTTCCCTTGCTTCAAGGTTAATTGCTGATAACTGCGCTCTTGCCCTTCAAAGCTTCCTTTCTCAACATAATTACGTCCAATAATAGTTGAGATTGTTGGCGCATAAGTTGATGGACGACCGATTCCGAGTTCTTCCAGTTTTTTTACTAAAGAAGCTTCCGTGTAACGACTCGGCGGACGTGAAAAACGTTCCGTTGCTGTAATCCATTGATTCAACATGCGTTCCCCGACTTTCATAGCGGGCAACATGCCTTCTTGTTCTTCTTCATCGTCATCATGACCTTCCAAATACACTTTCAAAAAGCCTTCAAACTTGATGACTTCCCCTGAAGCCACAAATTGTTCGGAATGGTTGTTGGCAACAATCTTAACATTGGTGCGCTCTAATTCGGCATCACTCATTTGTGAAGCCAAGGTGCGTTTCCAAATCAAATCATACAAACGGGCTTGATCGCGATCAATATCAACCGTATGACGCGACATATCGGTAGGACGAATCGCTTCGTGCGCTTCTTGTGCCCCTTTTGATTTGGTATTGAAATTTCGTGGTTTACTAAATTCAGGCCCATACGAACGAGAAATTTCAGCTTTAGCTGCAGCCATCGCCTCTTGGGATAAGTTAACACTATCCGTTCTCATATAGGTAATCAACCCCGCTTCATACAAACGCTGGGCAATTTGCATGGTAATCCCCACCGGCAAATACAATTTACGGGCGGCCTCCTGTTGTAGTGTGGAAGTAGTAAATGGTGGTGCAGGTGATTTCTTAGCAGGTTTTGTTTCTAAGTCGCCTACTTGGTACGTGGACGCCATATTGTTTTGCAAAAACTGTTCAGCTTGTTGACGTGTAGCAAAATTTTTAGACAATTTCGCTTTTACCACTTTGCCGTCTTCGTTCGTGAATTCAGCGGAAATGCTATACGACGCTTCGGGTTTAAATTCTTGGATTTCGCGTTCGCGTTCCACAATTAAACGAACAGAAACAGATTGCACCCGACCCGCAGACAAACCGCTTTTCACTTTTTTCCAAAGTACGGGTGACAATTCATACCCCACCAAACGGTCCAATACACGACGTGCTTGTTGGGCGTTGACTAAATTATAATCGATTCCTCTCGGATTCTCAATCGCTTTTTGAATAGCGGTTTTCGTAATTTCATGAAAAACAATACGCTTGGTTTTGTTTTGGTCCAATTTTAATTCTTCCGCCAAGTGCCAAGAAATGGCCTCTCCCTCGCGGTCCTCATCGGAAGCCAACCAAACGACTTCAGCCGATTTAGCAAGATCCTTGAGTTTTTTCACCAATGCTTTTTTATCGGGAGAAACTTCATATTTAGGTTTGAACCCGTTACTCACATCCACCCCAATTTCCTTAGAAGGTAAATCGGCAATATGACCATAACTGGATTCCACTTGAAATTCTTTCCCGAGAAATTTTTCAATGGTTTTTGCCTTGGCAGGCGACTCAACAATCACTAAATTCTTTGCCATGCTATACTTTTATTTGGGGCAAAAGTAGCCCTTTTTTTTATAAATCTTAAAAGGCTACACGATTCAGGCCTTTTTTACTGTGTATAAAAACTAGTGAAACACCTTGAAAAACAGCATTTTTATGGTTGAAAAAAATATTATTGAACACTATACATTCTGCATATAACTACAGAATTCTATCAACTAAAAAATCTAATCTTGTCATTAACTCGCAAAAATTTCCGAACACGTTACACCTATAATATATGTACAACCAAAAAGTTAAATCGAGTTTAACACTGCCATCTTGTCATAAATTTTGATTTTAGTATTATCTTTGCAGTCCGTTTCACGCAATTGAACGGTATTACATTGATGGAAAAAGAAATTAATGAAAGCATTCAGGGCCAGAGTATGATTCTGGACGAACGAAAAGGCAACACTAAAAAAATGTTTATTGAAAGCTACGGCTGTCAGATGAATTTCTCTGACAGTGAGATTGTAGCTTCAATTTTGGCGAATGAAGGGTACAATACAACTCAGAATCTGGAAGAAGCTGACTTGGTGTTGGTGAACACCTGTTCCATTCGCGACAAAGCCGAACAAACCGTTCGCAAACGTTTGGAACAATACAATGCGGTAAAAAAAATCAATCCTTCCATGAAAGTGGGCGTTTTGGGTTGTATGGCCGAACGTTTGAAAGAAAAATTCTTGGATGAAGAAAAAATCGTAGACATGGTGGTAGGTCCTGACGCCTACAAAGACATTCCGAACCTATTAAAAGAAGTGGAAGACGGTCGCGATGCCATCAATGTGATTTTGTCCAAAGAAGAAACCTATGGCGATATTGCGCCTGTGCGCTTGAATAGCAATGGTGTGAATGCTTTTGTATCGATCACACGCGGTTGTGACAATATGTGTACCTTCTGTGTAGTTCCCTTTACGCGTGGACGTGAACGCAGTCGGGAGCCCCAAAGTATCCTTGAAGAAATTCAGGATTTGTGGAATAAAGGATTTAAAGAAGTGACTTTATTGGGTCAAAATGTGGACAGTTATTTATGGTATGGCGGCGGCTTGAAAAAAGACTTTGTCAAAGCGACCGAAATGCAAAAAGCAACGGCTGTAGATTTTGCCCAACTCTTGGACATGTGCGCGACACAATTTCCAAAAATGCGTTTTCGCTTTTCCACTTCCAATCCGCAAGACATGCATATTGAGGTGATTGAAACTATGGCGAAACACCATAATATTTGCAAATACATTCACCTTCCTGTGCAAAGTGGAAGTACACGCATATTGGAAGCCATGAATCGCCAACATACACGCGAGGAATATATGGCCTTAGTCGATAAAATCTATGAAATCATCCCCGAAATTTCGTTGTCACAAGATATGATTTCTGGTTTCCCTACCGAGACAGAAGCAGATCATCAAGATACGCTTTCGCTCATGGAACACGCTAAATACGACTTCGGATTCATGTTTGCTTATTCGAAACGTCCAGGAACATTAGCCGCACGTAAAATGGAAGATGATGTGCCTGAAGAAGTAAAGAAACGCCGTTTGAACGAAATCATCGCGCTCCAACAAAAATTAGGTTGGGAACGCACCCGCCGTTTTGTGGGTCAAGAAGTCGAAGTTTTAATTGAAAAAGAATCGAAACGTTCCGATGCCCATTGGAGTGGAAGAAACTCGCAAAACACGGTAGTGGTTTTCCCCAAAGAAAATTACAAACCCGGCGATTTTGTGATGGTTAAAGTAACCGATTGTACTTCGGCTACCTTGATTGGTGAAGCAGTAGGCTATTCAGAAAAAATGCAATCCTAACCATGGAAATTCGCTTTAGTTATCAACCTGAACTCAAAGAAATGGCAGCTGCTACGCGGTATATGCTGTTCAACAAACCCTTGGTAAAGGTATTGTTGATCTTTGTTTTTGGAATGATTGGACTAAGCGTTTTTTCAGCGATTTATTATAAAACCAATGAATACTGGGAATCGGCATTTCATGGCTTAATTTTAGTTTTTATTTGGTTAATCATCTACGGATATACCATGTGGAGTGTGAAACGCAATCTCACAGAAAATCCGAAAAACAGAGAAATACAGCATTTGTGTTTTGATGAGAAAGGGATTGACCAAAAAGGAGATTCTTTTCATGTCTACCGCCAATGGTCTGAAATACATAAAGTCAAAGAAACCAAAAGTTGGTTGTTTATTTATGTCCAACGCAATGCCGCGTTACCCATTTTTAAAAACAAATTACAACCGGAAGACATCATTGCCATTCGTCAATTGATTCAAGGGTTACCCATTAAAAAGAAATTGCTCTAATCCACTGAAGTATGGAAAGTGTTCAAAGTATAAAACAGCGTTTTGAAATTATCGGAAATGATCCGAAACTGAACCGTGCCTTAGAAAAAGCAATTCAAGTGGCACCCACCGACATTTCTGTTTTGGTTGTTGGTGAAAGTGGTGTAGGAAAAGAAAGTATTCCAAAAATCATCCATTCCCTCTCCCATCGCAAACACGGGAAATATATCGCCGTAAACTGTGGAGCTATCCCAGAAGGCACCATCGACAGTGAATTGTTTGGACACGAAAAGGGTTCGTTTACCGGAGCTACTAATACGCGTGAAGGGTATTTTGAAGTGGCAGATGGCGGAACTATTTTCTTGGATGAAGTGGGCGAACTCCCGTTAACAACACAGGTTCGATTATTGCGTGTATTAGAAAACGGTGAATTTATCAAAGTGGGTTCGTCAAAAGTTCAAAAAACGAATGTTCGCATCGTGGCCGCAACCAATGTCAACATGCATGAAGCCATTGAAAAAGGAAAATTTCGTGAAGATTTGTACTATCGATTGAGTACGGTCGAAATCGGACTGCCGCCTTTGCGTGAACGTAAAGAAGACATTCATTTGTTGTTTCGAAAATTTGCCTCTGATTTTGCTCACAAATACAAAATGCCGCCCATCAAATTGGAGGACGATGCAGTACGCTATCTTCTAAATTACCGTTGGAGTGGAAATATACGCCAGTTGCGCAATGCCGCTGAGCAAATTTCGGTTTTAGAAACCAAACGCGACATCAGTGCTTCTACCTTAGCCTCTTACCTACCTTTAGACAATAGGAATTTACCGAGTGTAGTTTCAAAAAGTAAATCGGAAAGTGATTTCTCTACAGAAAGAGACATTCTTTACAAAGTGCTTTTTGACATGAAAAGCGACTTAAATGATTTGAAAAAACTCACCTTGGAGTTGATGAAAAACGGCAAGAACGTCCAAGACATTAATCCGAGTTTGATTCAAAAAATATACGGCAAACCGGAAGACAACACGGTATTTGCTGCTGAACCAGCGGTGGCGGTTTACCAACCACATGTAGAGCCTCAGCAAGAAGAGTTTCACGACGATGATTTGGAACAAAATTATCTTTTTGCAGAAACCGTTGAGGAAGAAGAGATTTTACGCTTGGAACAAAAAGAAATCGAATTGATTAAGAAAGCTTTAGAGCGCAATAAAGGCAAAAGAAAAGCAGCTGCAGATGAGTTAGGCATCTCAGAACGTACACTTTATCGAAAAATTAAGCAGTTTGACCTATAAATTGCACTGAAACCAAACAAGCCTACTACATTAGCCGTCCCAATCTATTGTATAATGAAAAAATTATTAGTGCTACTTGTTGTCGGCTTAAGTTGTATATCGTGTTCCAATGAGGAAAACGCAAATGCTACAGCTCCTTTTTTACAAAAGCTTATCACTTCCCATAATACACCTGCGGAGAAAATTTGGAATTTCAATGCTCAAGGTCAATTGACTTCTGTTACCAATGCTCAGGGACAAACTTTAGAGACATTTGGATATGATTCAATGAACAACGTTGTTTCCTACAATCAATATACCAATGGTGTAACTACAGCTAGTTATCAATTTACGTACAACACCAATCAAGTTGTTACAAAAATTAATGACATCCCTGTAACCTTCAATACGACTACCCAAACCTATTCGGTTGTTTTGAATGGAATAACGAAACATGTTCAATTAAACAATAATTTAATTGCCACAGCTGTTCAAGAGCAATCAACATTAAACGGAACGGTTAGTTTTAGTATGATGTATGAAAATGGCAATATGACTTCCTACTCAAAAACATCGGGTACTACAGTTGAAACTAAAAATTTCGAATACCAAACCACCACCGCGGCTTACAAAACAGAATTATTAAAATTAATGCTACCTGTTTTACGTGTAAAATCGTTTGTAGATGTTGATTTCTTCAATTATGGTTTCGCTTCTGATTATGTAGCAACTACTATTGATAACGGAAATCCAGCTCAATTACGCTATAATGTGGGTTTAACACCTGGTGATCGTTTGTTGGAGTTTGCTTGTGAAAAATTTGAAAATGGAAATCTTAGTACCGTTGAAATGTACCAACAGTATTATTACTCCAATTAATTCCCTTTTTTAGAAAAATTGAACTAATTTAGCTGACCATTTATTCGGCTATGAAAGCACTTAATTTTCTTTGCATTTTCCTTCTATCCCTCACTTTTTCTAGTTGTGGTAGTTATAGTTTTTCTGGCATTCAAACCGACGCAAAAACCGTTCAGATAAAGTATTTCCAAAATACTGCCCCACTTGTAGAACCGGGTATTGAGCGTACATTTACCAATAAACTTCAAGAAACGATTCAAAATCAGACCAGTTTAAATTTAACCAACACCAAAGGTGATTTAATCTACGAAGGTGAAATTGTTGATTATCGCATTTCACCAATGACATCAACTGCAAATTATACCGCAGCTCAAAACCGACTAACGATTACAGTACTTGTAAAATTCACCAACACCAATAAAGAAGAAGAAAACTTTGAAAAAAGATTTTCATTCTCTAGAGATTACGAAGGTGATGCTCAACTTACAGGTAGTAAATTGAATGAAATAGTAGACTTTATATTTTCTCAAATTGTGCAAGATGTCATGAATGAATCGTTAGCTAAATGGTAATATGAATGTAACCGATTACACGTATTTAATCAACAAGCCTCATGCAATCAATGATCGGCAATTTCAGGAATTAGAACAAATTCTTGATAGTTTCCCCTATTTTCAAAGCGCTAGAGTATTACGATTAAAACATTTATACAATCAAGATAGCTTTCGTTATAATGCAGCACTCAAAGTTGCCGCAGCTTTCACAACCGACCGCAGTGTTCTTTTTGACTTTATCACCTCCGATCATTTCAACACGATTGACAACAAACTTTACGATCAAAAAGTAGCAGAATTGTTGAATATGGATATTGTTGACATGGAAGTGGTAGAAGTTCCAAAAACAGGAACTAATCAACCAAACAGCATCGAGCTCTCTTTATTGACATCTATTAAAGAATCGGGAGAGTCTGAACAAGTTAACCGTGAAGAATTAACTCCCGAAGAAAAATTAGAAATTGGAAAACCTTTAGCCTTCAACGTTCAAGAAAAGCATAGTTTTCAAGAATGGTTACAGCTTTCTCGTTTAAAACCAATTGAGCGTAAAGAAATCCCAAGCTTGAAAGAAGACCAGTTCCTAGTGCCCGAGGAGAGAAAGAAAAAACTAGATCTGATTGATAAGTTTATTGAAACCAATCCAAAAATTCCTTCCATTCAAAAAGACAGTGTTCCAGGAGTTAATCTTACTGAAAATGAAGACAAAAGCTATTTAATGACTGAAACGTTGGCAAAAGTATATTTGGAACAAAAAAAATATCAAAGAGCAATCCAAGCCTATGAAATTTTAATTTTGAAATATCCAGAAAAAAGTAGTTTCTTTGCAGACCGAATTGAAGAAATAAAAAAATTACAACAAAATAATAATTAATAAGCAATGAGCACATTTACAATCTTTTTGGTATTGATTACGATCGTATGTTTTCTTTTGATCATCGTAGTTATGGTACAAAATCCAAAAGGTGGAGGATTATCTTCCTCTATCGGAGGTACTCAACAGTTAGGTGGTGTACAGAAAACAACCGATTTTTTAGATAAAAGTACCTGGTTTTTAGGTGGCGCTTTGATTTTATTGGTATTGTTATCTAGTTTAAGCTTCTCAGGCGTTACAGGTGACAACAACAAAATCATCGATGCAAGTCAGTCAAAAGCTCCAACAGAAGCTGAAGCGACCGAGAAAAAAACGGATGACAAAGCAGCAGCACCAGCACAAACCCCGGCTACTCCGGAGAAAAAATAATAAGAGTCCCAATAGGGACTTTTTTTTTGCCTCTTATTCTTCCTGTCAGTCTACTGAAAAATTGACAGCCTACATTGACTTGGCACAATTTCTGAAATAGCGAAGGCAAACATTAAAATAACTTAATTAAAATAAATTCATTATGGCTTTAAACATTAAACCCTTATCGGACCGTGTTTTGGTAGAGCCTGCAGCCGCAGAAACTACTACTGCAGCAGGAATCATTATTCCAGATACTGCAAAAGAAAAACCACAACGAGGAACAGTTGTTGCTGTTGGTAATGGAAAACAAGACCACGCAATGACCGTTAAAGTTGGTGATACGGTGTTGTATGGTAAATACGCCGGAACCGAACTAAAATTTGAAGGCAAAGATTTCTTAATCATGCGTGAAGACGACATCTTGGCAATTATTTAATGTAAGGTTTAACTGAATTCAACAAACAAATTTTTAAAAACTATGGCAAAAGATATCAAATTTGACATTGAAGCACGCGACGGTTTAAAACGTGGTGTAGATGCTTTGGCAAATGCAGTAAAAGTAACCTTAGGGCCTAAAGGCCGCAATGTAATTATCTCTAAATCATTTGGAGGTCCAACAGTCACTAAAGATGGTGTATCTGTTGCTAAAGAAGTAGAATTAAAAGACGCCTTGGAAAACATGGGCGCACAAATGGTAAAAGAAGTTGCCTCAAAAACCAATGATTTGGCAGGTGATGGAACTACTACAGCTACCGTATTGGCTCAGGCAATTGTTAAAGAAGGCTTGAAAAACGTTGCTGCTGGAGCTAATCCAATGGACTTAAAACGCGGCATCGATAAAGCCGTAGAAACCATTGTAAGCGATCTAGGAAAACAATCACAAGAAGTAGGCAGCTCGTCTGAAAAAATCAAACAGGTAGCTTCTATTTCCGCAAACAATGATGATGTTATTGGTGATTTAATTGCTACCGCATTTTCCAAAGTGGGCAAAGAAGGAGTTATCACTGTAGAAGAAGCAAAAGGAACAGATACTTACGTAGATGTTGTAGAAG
>CAYNDK010000079.1:0-12095 GCA_964395965.1 uncultured Flavobacterium sp. | reverse complement strand
TTGCAAAAGTACAAATTCACTTTGGTTATTTGGGCACCCGGGCGCGTCATCCGCTCTATCTTTTATTCCGCTAACGCTTCATAAAAGGATGCCGCTACTACCGCTGGTGCAATCGGTGCCGCAATCAAGATTTTCGAATCTTCAAATTTTCAAACCTTCAAATCTTCAAATCTTCAAATCTTCAAATCTTCAAATCTTCAAATCTTCAAATTTTCAAATCTTCAAATTTTCAAATCTTCAAATCTTCAAACCTTCAAATTTTCAAATCATCTAATGGTCTCACTTCCGAATCACAGTCACCTGTGCATCCTGCGTCAATTTGATAATGGTCGATGGTTTTCCATTTACCTTATCGTGATGCAATTGCACCACATAATCCACGCCGTTAATAATGGCGGGACTGATTTCTTTAAACGATTGCGGTGTGGGTTCCCCCGAGATATTCGCTGAAGTCGACACCAACGGTCGCTTCATGCGTTCCATCAATTTAAAACAAAAAGGTTCTTTCACCACACGCATACCGAGTGTATTGTCACTGGCAATAATATTTTTGGCTACATTTTTGGGTTGGTCCAAAATCAATGTCGTTGGTTTTTCCGAAAGATCCAAGATTTGCCAAGCCACTTCGGGTATAGAATGAAAAACCGAATGCAACATGCGATCGCCATTCATCAACACAATCATGCTCTTAGTTTCTTCACGCTGTTTTAAAGCATAGATCTTTTTCACGGCTTCTTCATTGGTCGCATCACAGCCAATGCCCCAAACCGTATCCGTAGGGTATAAGATAATACCGCCTTGAGCGATAACTTCATAAGCTTTGTGAACTTCTGCTGCAATTTGTGATGCGTCCATGGTACTTCGATTAGGTTGATTTTTTTAAAATGCGCTAGCAAAAATAAAGGAATCAAGCCAAATAGCCTATTTCACCCCCAAGAATCTTGGTGGTAGGGTGAAAGGAAGTGCAAACTTTTTTTTGTTAAAAGTCTAACTTTCGACTCGATTTATATCTTTGTAAAAAACTAAACCATGAAATTGCTGTTCTTTTATCCGGATTCTCCCTTGCAAGCATCGCAAGGCAATACAATTCGGGTACGAGCTTTGTTGGATTATTTCAAATCCCGTGGACATGAAGTCGATTTTGTGAGTGAAGCATCCGATTACAATTCGGTAGCAAAAAATGAAGAGTTGAAGCAAATGGGATTGGTATCCAAGTATTTTTTACTGCGTAGTTACCAGAAAAAAAAGCACAAACTGGGGTACCTATTTAAAATTTCAATACCCAATACACTCAAAGGAAGAATGCGACAATTTTATCGTGTCAAGCCAGGGCAACAAGCCGAGTTTAATCAAATTCTTCAGCAAAATGAATACGACGTAATCCTGATTACCTATGCTTGTTGGGCGGGACTCATAGCCAATAATACCTACATAGGTAAAGCACAACTTTGGGTAGATACCCACGATTTCCTCACCGCACAGTTTCAAACTACTCGTGGATTTCAACTTGGTAAATCGTTGGAAACTGAAATGCAATTGCTGCATTCTTTTGATAAAATACTAGTCATTTCTCCAGAAGAACACTATGTGTTTTCACAGTTTCTCCCCAAACCTGTTGAAGTCGTTACCCATGCAATCCCTCAAGTTACCAACCAAGCGGTGCCCAAAGAATTCGATTTCCTCTTTGTAGGTAGTGATAATCACCACAATCGTCGTTCTATTCAATGGTTTTTTGAGGCAGTGTATCCATTACTTCCAGCTTCAGTCAAAATACTAATTATTGGTAAAGTAACAGAAGCAGTAGGCGATTACCCTAATGTAACCAAAGTGCCTTTTGCACCCAGTATTGCAGCCTATTATCAGCAATCCAAAGTAGCTTTATGTCCGATGGTCTCTGGAACCGGACTTAAAATTAAAGTGGTTGAGGCACTTTCGTATGGGCTTCCTGTCGTATGCCAACCACGTGGCGTTGATGGTTTATGGAATAAAAGTGCCAACGGATGTCTTGTGGCCAGCGAAGCTGCCGATTTTGCCAAGTATTGCCTCCAACTGTTAGAAGATGAAAACTTCTACCAAACACACCATCAACTCGCAGTATCCTATTTTAAAAAACACCACGATAGTCAAACTGTCTATCGTGAATTTGACCGCATATTTAGTATCAATGGGAAAGAAAACTAACGGAATATCGACAGAATTAACTAAATTTTGGTTGCGCTTAACCGACAAACCACGCTATTTTGAATACAAATTGTTCCTTAAAGAACAAAACGTTCGAAATCGCCAAACAGCGTTTTTAGAAGCTGAATTGGCCCGTATTCGTCAGGCAGTTGCCGAAAAAAAGACGCTTACATTTAAGCATTCAGGGCATATGGGCGATCTTATTTATGCCTTACCCGTAATTAAAGCCCTAGCGCAAAATGCATCTTGTACCCTTTACATTCAATTGGATCAACGAATAGGACGCAATTACCATAAACATCCCAATGGTAACATCATGATTAATCAACGCGGATTTTCCATGTTGGAACCCTTATTGTCAAGTCAGTCCTATCTCGATAAAGTAGCGGTATATCAAGGCGAATCTATCGATATCGATTTGGATTTATTTCGTAAAATGCCATTTGCCCTTGACTTTCATTCGGTGCGATGGTACTACCATATCGCAGGTGTTTTTCCTCCCATGGATCAACCCAGTATTGAGGTCGAACCTTTACCCGAATTTGCTGATAAAATTGTGGTTGTACGCACGTTCCGCGGACGTATGCCGACGCTTAATTATCGATTTTTAACCCAGTATTCCAATGTGGTTTTTTTAGGCACACAAGCAGAATTTGATGATTTTGTTACTGAAGTTCCTACGGCGACCTTTCATAATGTTGCCGACTTCAAAGAACTGGCCGGCGCAATCAAAGCGTGCCAACTCTACATTTCCAATCAAACTTTTGCATTTGCACTGGCTGAAGGATTAAAAGTGAAACGAATTTTAGAAGGGAATCCCTATACGCCATTCGTTTTTCCTGTAGGAGGTACCGGAACCGAGGTGTTTTTTCAACAAGATTTTGAAGCTAAAGTAGCCGAATGGTCTACAAAAAAGTAATCTTTTGTCGGTGACGTAAAGAAGCCGACAAAGGTGCTCCCGCCCACAAGGTTTTCCATAAATGAAAATACTTGGGCTTAAACAATGTACTCAAGCTATAGGTAAGACGTAAATAGTTTAACAAAACAGCATGCGCCCAAAAGCCATAATGTTTGCGCATTATGTACAATAATGAAATTTTCAATTCTGTTTTGATCAATATACTTGATGGCGTGCTTGCCCCATGGTAATGCACATAGCGCGCCTCGGGAACTAAATAGCAAGTTTTCCCTGTTTCTTTAGTAATGCGTAAACACAAATCCGTTTCCTCATAGTACAAAAAGAGGTTGGTGTCAAATCCGCCAACCGCATTGAAATCACTACAACGAACAAACAGGAAACTGCCTTGTACATAACTTACCGCTACAGGTGCAGTATATTCTTTTTTACGTTTTGGGTATTTTTTAGGTTGTATCTTTTCCAGAAAATCACGTCCAATCAACTCCTTGGTTAACGAAGCAAAATGGTCAAATGCCATCATGCGTTCTCCTTTTTCTGTATACGATTGTCCGCCCACCACGGCAACTTCAGGATGGGTATCTAAGTACGTTTTTAAAATTCCTAAGCAATCATTCAAAAAGAAAGTATCACTATTGACAAACGCTACATAGTGTGCATTAACATGCTGATATCCCAACATATTACCCAAACCGAAACCGGTGTTTATCGAACTGCGAATTAATTGTAAATCAGGGAAGGTGCATTGGTCACAATAGGCTTTTAGCTGAAGGTAATCATCGATTGCTGAACCATTATCCACGACGATGATTTGCAAACGTAAGGAAGGAGGTGTAAACTGTAGTAGGGTGTCAATACACGCTCCAGTCATCGTTCCCGAGTTATAATGCACTAGAATAACAGCAATATCTTTCATAGCTAATCGATTTTACGGTACATCATCCACAATTGTAAATACCGCTTAAATACAGAAAACGAATGCACATAAGCCAAAATAAATCCTTCTTTGCCATCCAATACCCCTAGACGGAATAAGTACTGCCAGAAGAATCGGTACAACGGTCGAATGAAAAAATGATACCCATTCGGACGTTTTTTCTTTTGATACAAATTCAAAGCTTGAAGCTTACTATACAAATTAAGTTTGTCGTTATAGTTATCAAAACTCTTATAACTGTAATGGTTCAAACGGTTCTTTAAAAAACCAACTTGTCCATTGGAGAGCACTTCTTCGTGAACCAAGTTACCGTTGTAAGCACCAAAATTTTTATTGAATAAACGAATTGCTTTGTCGTTTTGCCAACCACCAAATCGAATTCGTTTTCCCATAAAATGGAACGTTCGCTTAACAAAAAAAGCGGTTTTATTTCCCGGTTGATGAACAGTCGCTTTAATCTCTTGTTCCAACTCGGGCGAAATAATTTCATCTAAATCAAAAAATAAAATCCAATCGTGGGAAGCTTGCTCAATGGCATAATTGCGTTGTTCAGAAAAGTTGGTAAATTTTCGAGTTAGTACTTTTACCCCCAATGCTGTTGCTCGTTCAACCGTAGCATCAGTACTCTCTGAATCTACAAAAATAATCTCATCGGCAAAGGATAAACTCGCTACATACCGATCAACGTTCGCCTCTTCATTGAAAGTAATGGCCAATGCGGTGATTTTAGGCGAACTTGAATTTTCGGACATAGAATTGTAATGAATGTGCAACAAATATACTATTTTTACTCAATTCCAATTTCAAATTTCACGAACCGTGGCGCGACTTCCCATTTTGATGTACCATAATGTTTGTTCCAATATACAACAGAGTAAAGGGCTTACTTTAGCAGCTGAACGTTTTGAGCAGCAGTTAATGTTTTTACAGTCAAAAGGTTATCGTTCTCATTTTTTGTCTGAACTTACCAATACATCCGAATTGAAAGGAAATAATGTAGTGCTCACTTTTGATGATGTCACCGTAAATCAATTAGAATTTGCCGTTCCACTTTTACAGAAATATGGCTTTAAAGCCCAGTTTTTTGTCCCATTTGCCTACTTAGGTAAATCGGATGCATGGAATCATGGAGGCGAAGATATAGGTGAACCCATTATGTCGGCTGCTCAATTGCGTGCTCTTGACCCATCATGTGTCGAACTCGCTCACCATTCCTATCTTCACCGTCATTTTGCTCAATTGACGGAAGCAGAAATTGCGTCCGACTTTGAAGCGGCTTACCGTGTGATTGAAAAGGAACAGTTGGCTGTTTTTCCGGCTATGGCCTATCCCTATGGCAACTACCCCAAAAAAGATCCCGCACGCAAACATTTTTTTTCCATAATGCAGCAACACGGGATGCGCTTTGCCTTTCGTATCGGTAATAAAGTTAGCAACTTCCCTTTTTCATCGCCCTATGAAATCAAACGTATTGATATTAAAGGCGAAGATACCTTGTGGAAGTTTAAGTGGAAATTACGGTTTGGGAAGGTGTTTTAGTTTGCAGTCGCAGTTTTCAGTAATCAGTGATCAGTAATCAGTGAACAGTAATCAGTGCTCAGAAGCTCAGTCACTCAGAGTCTCAGCCACTCAGAATCTCAGCCACTCAGAAGTTTAAAAAAAATTTATTTCATCTCCCTCTCCAGCAGCAACATTTTTACATACCGAGAAAAAACGCCATACGCATTTACCGTTGCTAGTGCCAAGCCAGGAACTCCGTCTAGGAATCCTTTTTTTAGGATGTAGGAAGAAAAGAAACGATAAAAAGGTTTAAAGATTAAATGAAATAGGGTGACCTTTTTTCCTTTTTCACGAGCCATACCCGCCTGAAACCAAGCGTACGAATTTTTTTTACTTAAGGCATGAAACAGTCCTTTGTAGGTGTAATGAATCATGAAATGTTGTAATTGCCCAATAGACCCGTTTACATGTAGTTTTTCATGGACATCTCCCGTAAAATGAACACCGTCATTTTTAACCAAGCGCGTTACACGGTCAACTTTGTGGTACAGGAAACGATTCATGAAATAATGGGGAAAATTCAATTTGTACCCCGCATGTTTCGGATTTTCTAGGGTCGAAAGGATTTCCAATTTCAATTTTGGAGTCACCCGTTCATCGGCATCCACAAAAAGTATCCAATCCCCAGTAGCCAATGCAATGGCTGCATTTTTTTGATTGGAAAAATTATCAAACTTTCGTTGGATAACGGTACAGCCCAAGGCTTGTGCTAATTCATAAGTGCCATCCGTGCTAAAAGAGTCAATTACAATGATTTGGTGTGCAAAATGAACCGAACGAACGGCATCTTCAAGATAATGAAATTCGTTGTAGGCAGGGATGATAACAGTTAGCGTTTGCATTCTTTTGGATTAGAAAACAAATTTAATAAAATTAGGTTACCTTTGCACCCATGCAAAAGAATGTTACGGTAGTATTAACACAGGCAACCGATACACGCCCATTTTTATCGACCCTGCAAGGGTATGCATCCCAAAATTACCGCAATTTTGAAGTGGTCGTGTTGGCTGCAGAACCGCTTACTTTACCTGATGGCGATTGGTTTTTTAAACTAACACCATGTGCCCCACCAGAATTAGTCTCTTACCTACAAGCCACTACCACTGATTATCTCGTTTTCGCAGATGCTTATGCCATACCGCGCTACGATTTTGTGGAAGAACATATTAAAAATAGGGAAGAAGGCTTTTACCTCACTGGAGCTCGTTTCTTTGTGCAAACGGCTATTTGGAACCAGTTGACGGT
Source organism: uncultured Flavobacterium sp. (assembly GCA_964395965.1). Lineage (GTDB taxonomy): Bacteria > Bacteroidota > Bacteroidia > Flavobacteriales > Flavobacteriaceae > Flavobacterium. The sequence goes on along the minus strand of CAYNDK010000079.1, from coordinate 5,256 downwards.
AACCGATATTGAATCGGGGAACTGCTTTCAAAAAGCATTCCTTGAACAACATGGAGCCACCAGCGGAATTAGTGTATTCCGACCGTTACAACCCGGAACATGGGCTGCATTCTTAGACCGAACATTACCCTGTTTGGACTTTAATTTTAGTAATGCCTCTTTGTGGAAATCAGATTTTCTTGAACTTGCTGCGGCAGGTAGTTGGGACCATCATTTTCCACGGGACCGATTTTATAGTAAATTAGGGACTTTAAAAAAGAAGTCTGTTAAAAACAATACCTTACTCATGGCAGCAGCACAGGATAAAAATCTGAAGATTTCAGTAGTGGTAAGTACCTACAATGCTGAAGAATGGTTGGAGAAAGTCTTGATTGGCTACAAGTACCAAACCTATACCGATTTTGAATTGATTATTGCTGATGACGGTTCACGTCCTTCAACCAAAGAGTTAATCGATCGCTATGCCGCCGATTATCCCGTTCCCGTGCGTCATCTTTGGCATGAAGACCAAGGATACCGCCGTCAAGAAATTTTGAATGTGGCAATCATGGAGGCCGCTTATGAATACATTATCATGACCGATGGCGATTGCATCCCCCGTAAAGATTTTGTGGAAATTCACGCTCTTGAAGCTGAACGCGGTCGATTCTTGTCGGGAGGCTATTGCAAACTGACCATGAAAACCAGTAAACACATATCGGAGCAAGATATTGTTAACCAAGATTGCTTCAAAGTGAGTTGGTTGAAATCCATTGATACCCTCGGTTTTTCCAATACGTTGAAATTAGGAGCCAATCCTTTGTTGGCAAAACTATTGGATCTTATATCGCCTACCACGCCTTCGTTTAATAATTGTAATTCTTCGGGCTACCGTGAAGACATGATTGCGATTAACGGGTATGACGAACGCATGAAATACGGCGGTCCCGATCGTGAGTTTGGGGAACGTCTTGAAAATTTTGGCGTGAAAGGAAAACAAATTCGTCACAAAGCCGTAGTATTGCATTTGGATCATCCACGGGGTTACAAAACACCTGAATCCTTAGCGGCCAACTTGGCGATTCGCAAAGAGGTTAGGGACAAGAAAATCAAATGGACGCCGTTTGGAATAAAAAAATAAACACAGTATGCGCATTTTAGTCACCGGAGCTGCCGGATTTATTGCTTCCCATTTATGTGAACAGCTTCACGCTCTAGGGCATGAGGTCTATGGTGTCGATAATTTCAACGATTATTATAGTCCAGATCTGAAAGCACTGAATGCAGCCGACTTGCATGCTAAGGGAATTTCTATTTTTAAAACCGATTTAAATGGTGATTTGTCATCGGTTTTTGCGCAACCTTACGACTATGTCTATCATTTAGCGGCACAGCCAGGTATTTCGGCTGAAACAACTTTAGACGAATACATTATCAATAATATCAAAGCAACGCAAAACCTGTTGGATGCGGTGCTTACTCATTCTCCATCGCTCAAATCTTTTGTCAATATAGCCACGTCATCGGTCTATGGATTGGAGGCTACGGTGGATGAAACTGTCCCACCACAGCCCGTTTCTTTTTATGGGGTGACCAAATTGGCGGGGGAGCAATTGGTGCTCGGACTCCAACGTACGGGGAAATTGAACGCTTGTTCGATCCGATTGTACTCGGTTTACGGTCCGCGTGAACGGCCCGAGAAATTGTATACTAAATTGATTGAGAACCTGATTAACGGCCAACCGTTTCCGCTGTTTGAAGGCAGTTTACGCCACGAGCGCAGTTTTACCTATGTGGGGGATATTGTAGCTGGTTTGGCCGCGATTATTGGTCGGGAAGCCTTGGTCAATGGGGAAATCATCAACTTAGGTACCGATGAGGTCAACACCACTGAAGAAGGCATCAAAGCCGTTGAAGCCATTCTTGGTAAAACTTTAATTGTAGACCACCGTCCTGCCCGCAAAGGCGACCAACAACGAACCGCTGCGGTCATTGACAAAGCCCAACGCTTGTTGGAGTATTCGCCCAAAACTTCCTTACGCCAAGGATTAGAAGCGCAAGTAGCGTGGTATAAAGAGAAGTTTGGGGGGTAGTTTTTTTACTTATTTATACTTGTAATTCAGTTCGTTAGAATAGTTGCTGGACTAAGCTTTTGTAACCGACTTCTTTTTTGGGGTTTCCATTCTAATAAAATGATTACCATCGAATTGATAACGTAAAAATTTGTCCGTTACTTGTCCATTTTCAAATACAATGGGAATGTAAATTATTCGATTTTCTTTATCATATTTAATCAGTTCAAGAGGTCTTTCCGGTCGGTTTACAACACTAAGAAAATCAAAGTACACATTAATAGATGCTGTCAAACCACTCTTAGTTTTAATCAATGATACAGGTTGCATATCATTATTTTTATCTAAGTGATAAATACGAATGGATTGGCTACAATCTTTAGAAGAATAAATGCCGTTTTCAATAACGATATAATAGGTTTGACTTTTTGTTTTTAAGGTGAAAATTTGAGAATAAAAGGGAATATATGTATCATCCTCAGCTGCAATAGAAAAATTGTTGTTGCAATAGGTCTTTTCATGATTTCGGTACTGAAAAATAGCCTCAAAATCTTTCATTGTGCCGCCCAAGTGAGTATTCCAACTGTATATTCTAAAAACTTTATCTTCAGAAGTAACTATATGAATGTTTTCTTTTTTAAGCGCTTTAAAATCATAGGTTAGTGTTTCTGGATTAGCTTCAATGAATGAAAAGAATTTTTCTTTGAAAAGTTGGCTATGAATTTCAAGAGAATCGAAACGCACATCATTATCATTACTTAAGCTTTCTAATCTCATTTTTTGATACAAAAGTACAAGTTCAAGCTCTTGTTTAGATAGGGATTTCTTCTGACTAAATACAGTCCCAGTAAACAGTAAAAATAGTAGGATTGCTTTCAAGATTTATTTCTTTTATAAAGATTTTTAGTTCTTTTTCTCCATTCAAATACACCCAACAGTAGGATGGAAACAAGCATTCCTTGTAAGCAAACTTTCCCAATACTGGATAAAATAGAGTAGAGGTATTCACTGTTATTTAGCTCTGATGTATAGTCACGATGAAAATGGATAGTAATTAATGTTAAATACTCAAAATAACGCCCAATTTTCATTCCAAATGCTACCCATAAAACATACCAATATTTGTTTCCTAACTTTTTTACTAATAAAGAAAATGGCAATACCAAAGCTGTTAGGAGCATTAACCAATACGCCCAAGCATATGTTCCAGTTGCTCGATGATAAAATGCATAATCATCAGGTTGTAAAATCATTCCGATAAGAAAGAACGAAAGGGTGATGAGGGTGTAACTAATAATTATCCAACGCACTACACCTAATGTTTTTTTTGTTTCCAATCGATTTTTAAAAATTAACTCAACAAAAAATAGGGTTAGGATCATTGGAATCAGGCAGTAAATGAGATTCGCATCCACAATTTTAATAAGCCTTGAATATACTTCCATACACCTTTTTAAAATTCAGTAGTAAATTTTTTTCTGTTATTTAATCAACAAGATAGATTTTTTATTGATTCGTTAATGCGTTCTGCCCAGTTTAATTCTTTGGGTAATTCTTGATTTGAAAATTCAATATGAATGACGCGTCGCTTTTTTTGGTTTGTTGTTCTACTCGAACTGTGTAACAGTAAAGGTTTCATGACCATTATGCCCCCTTTTTTTACCGAACAAGTGGTTTCTGTTTCTTGCGACCAGTCAATTGTTTCAGGACGGTATATTTTCTTTGCATGTGATTTTGGAATAACTTTTAAAGCACCATTATTTTCATCGGTGTCGTCAAGATGAATACGAATGGTAAAAATGTTTTCTAATAGAGTTATTGGTGGTTGAACAGCATATTGATTTTGCTTCACGGTCCAAGGTCCAAAGTCGTCTAATTCCACTTTTTTATCTACTGAAATGGTCAAATCTTGGTGGTAGGAAACGTACCAATTTGAGGTTTCAGGCTTGTCAAAATAAATGCTCTTAACCACGAAATAATCCTCACCAAAGAGTTGTCGTACAACATTCTTTAAATTCGCATTAAAAACCAAAGGTTCAATTGCTGGTATTTCTTTTAAAAATTGCCGAATAGCAAATAAGTCGGCTGATTTTCGGAAAGTCGCTTTGTTGCTATCCGCTTGTTCGATAGTTTGTATTAATCGATCTATTTCCGCATCAGAATAGATCGAGTCAACGGTTGTAAAACCATTTGCTGTAAGGTCGTTTTTATGTTTATTGGAGACAATCATTTCTAACTTAGATATAGTTTTTTGCTTCGCAAAGTTCATATAAAGAATACCGTTTTTAGAGCTCTCTAAGTAACCCGATTTATGAAGTAGTACTTAAGCGATACTATTAATAAATTCTTCTGCGGACATAACCGGAAGTAAGGCGTGTTTGAAATCTTTTGCATTTCGTGTTAATATGACTGTACATTCAGCATCAACAGCGCAAAAATATTGTAAGGAGTCTTCAAAATCATCAAAGTTTGCGTTGAGCCCTTTTTCAATTATGGTTTCATTAATCGTTGCGATTTCACAGAGCACTTTAAATTTTCTCAACTTATCTTTTGCAACTGAACTTCCTTCAAACTTTGAAAGAAAATAGTTGACTGTAGCAAATGAAATGGGAGAAACAACGATTTGAAGCTTTTTTTGATCAGCTAATGTTGCAATTTGAGCAATAGAATGATAAAAAGGTTCTCTTTCACCAAGTAAATCAAGCATTACGTTTGTGTCTAAATAAACCCGCTGAATCATTTGTATTTATTCATTAGATGATCGGAATATTCTTTTTTATAATCCAAGTCAGTTGGCATTTTTTTACCCGAACTCAAACTTTTTACAAATGGAGAGATTTCTATTGAATTATCATTCTTTGCGTCGTTCGTTAGCGCGTTTAAGTAGTTTTCTATGATTCTTGATAAACTAACATTTTTTTGAGCAGCATAAATTTTCGCTTTCTCAATTATCTCTTGATTTAGCTTCAATGTTAATTTAGTATCCATAATAAATATATTGTACGTACAAAAATAAAAAATAAACCCGTACGATTTTTAATTTAACGGAATTTAAAGTTTAGCACTAAACCTTTATTAATTATTTTCTTAAATAGTCAATATATGGCTACCCCACATACCGCGCCAAAAACGCCTGTAATCGCGCGAGATACAAGTCCGGATGGAGTTCGCGGTACATGGCACTCGGGTCGGCTTCAATTTTTTT
>CAYNDK010000078.1:0-12270 GCA_964395965.1 uncultured Flavobacterium sp. | reverse complement strand
ATGGTTTAACGCTGCAAAGATTTGAACATTTTTTTTAAAACTCCAAATTTTAATTAGATTTTTTTTACTAACTATTTCGTTTTTAAACCGCTATACTACGTATAGGTTTTTTTTCAATCTAAAAAAATACAAGAAAATAAATCGCGGTATTTTATTTTATCGTAATATTGCAATATAATTATAAATCAAAAAGCATGGGGGTTACCAAAACGGAACATTTTACCGATTCACAAAATGAAATGGCTATCCTAATTAAAGCCCTTGCCCACCCGGCACGCGTCGCCATAATGGAATATTTATGCGAAGTCAACTCTTGCATCTGTGGGGATATTGTCAATGAATTGCCCTTATCCCAACCAACGATTTCCCAACATTTGAAAGAATTGAAAAACGCCGGGCTCATCAAAGGAACGGTAGAAGGCACTTCCATTTGCTATTGCATTGATGAAAAAGGAATCGCAAAATTGCAGGCTTATTTCAATCAATTTGCAACACAGCTTCTTGATAAAAAACAATGTTGTTAATTTAAAATGCATTCTTATGAAACTATCTGCATTACAAAACCAATTAAAATCACTCTCAACTATTCAATTTCAATTACCTGACGGACAACGGGTACCAGAGCACTTTCACATTACTGAAGCGGGTTTAACAACCAAACGTTTTATCGATTGTGGCGGAACCTTTCGCACAGAAAAAACAATCAACATGCAAGTTTGGGTCGCTGAAGATGTGGATCACCGACTGACACCTACGAAACTTTTGGGGATTTTGAAAAAAGCCGAACCCCTGTATCAAGAAGAAGATTTGGAAGTTGAAGTTGAATACCAAGGCACGACAATTAGTCGGTATGGATTGACCTTTGAAAATGGTGTTTTTCGTTTCGAACCCAAATTCACGGATTGTTTAGCTAAAGACCATTGTGGCATACCTGAAAATCAGCTGCCTCAAAAGAGAGAAACTTCGGTAACGGCTACTTGTACTCCTGGAGGGGGTTGTTGTTAATATTACGACTAATGAAAAACGAACTTTTTCCTGACTTACGCCAATACCTCGAAGCGAGTGATTTTGAAAGCATAACACCTGAACGCTTGTCATTGCTAGAACCCTTAATCGCATTAGGCCACGAGGAATTTAAAGCAGGGCGAACTCTTGTCTTGAATTGCATTTGTACCCACAATTCAAGACGCAGCCACCTTACACAGGTTTGGGCACAAGCCGCAGCCGATTATTATGGCATTCCGCTCACCGCGTATTCGGGAGGGACGGAGGCTACTGCGCTTTACCCCGCGATTCTCGAAACCCTCCAAGCCGCAGGAATTCAGAGTCAGACCTTATCGACAGGTGAAAATCCAGTTTACGCCTTCCAAACAGGTCCAAACAACATCCCCATAATTGGATTTTCAAAACTTTACGACCATCCGTTCAATCCCCAAGCTGGATTTATCGCTTTGATGACCTGTTCGAGTGCCGATGAAGGCTGTCCTATTGTTCTTGGAGCTAAGGCCCGTTTCCCACTTCGTTATAACGATCCGAAACTCGCAGACGGGACGCAAGAACAAGCAGCAGTATATGCCGAGCGTAGCCGACAAATTGCCACCGAAATGATGTATGTGATGCGTCAAATTCAATCAACAGAAAAATGAGCACCCAAAATTTTCCTCTTGAAGTCAACCGAAAACGCCTTTCCTTTTTAGACCGTTACCTAACGCTTTGGATTTTCTTAGCCATGGCTTTAGGTGTGAGTTTGGGTCATTTTTACCCCTCAGTGAGTGAAGACATTCAACACTTATCTCACGGCACGACCAATATTCCATTGGCTATTGGATTAATCCTGATGATGTATCCTCCATTAGCCAAAGTGAATTACAGTAAAATGAAACCCGTATTTAGGAATATGAAAGTACTTTCGGCTTCCTTAATTCTGAATTGGATTGTAGGACCTATCCTTATGTTTGCCTTGGCGTTGCTGTTGCTACCGGATTACCCAGAATACCGTAATGGCCTGATATTAATCGGCTTAGCACGATGCATTGCCATGGTGGTTGTTTGGAATGATTTGGCCGAAGGAGACCGCGAGTATGGAGCCGGACTCATTGCCCTGAACAGTATTTTTCAAGTCCTTTTTTACAGCGTCTATGCGTATCTCTTTTTAGGCGTTTTACCACCCTATTTTGGATTACCCGGGATAGAAATAGATTTATCCATAGGTGTCATCGCTGAAAGTGTGGGAATTTATTTAGGAATTCCTTTTTTACTTGGCCTAACCTCACGCTTTATTCTCATACATCAAAAAGGGGAAACTTGGTTTCAAGAACGGTTTGTTCCGTTGATATCGCCTATTACTTTAATTGCTTTGTTAGCTACAATTGTAGTAATGTTTAGTTTAAAAGGGCAACTCATTCTTGAAATTCCTTGGGATGTAGTGCGTATTGCGGTGCCATTGGTAGTCTATTTTGCCATCATGTTTGTGCTCAGTTTTATCTTGAGCCGTAATTTTGGTGCTAACTATGCCCAATCAACTGCAGTGGCTTTCACGGCAACGGGGAACAATTTTGAATTGGCGATTGCAGTTGCCATTGGTGTATTTGGATTACACAGTGGAGAGGCTTTTGCGGGAGTTATCGGACCATTAGTCGAAGTTCCCGCGTTGATTGCACTAGTCCATTTAGCTTTTTGGTTTCGAAAACAATGGAACCTGAATTAACAATACAATATACTACTTTACAATTTTTATAAAAAAGAAAATGAACGATATACAAACTCAAGAAGACATTTATCACATTGTCGCTGAATTTTACAAAAAGCTTTTTGCTGACCAACGCATCAGTTATATTTTCACCGAAGTGATTCCGATTCATGAAAAACTGGAAGAGCATTTGCAGATTTTGGTCAAATTTTGGTCACAATCCCTTTTGGGTACAGGAGGGTACTTCAACAACCTAACCCAAATTCATTTGGATGTAGACACCTTGTCCAGTCTTTCAAAAGAACATTTTGATATTTGGCTATCGCACTTTGAAGCGGCAATAAATGAAAACTATGAAGGTTTTACTTGTGAACGCATGAAAAATATGGCCCATAATTTATCTACCATTATGCAAATCAAAATCAAACAGAAGAATGGGTAATATTTTTTACAATATGATAATTTTATTAACGCTCTTTTAACAAATCTACAATTCGACTCGGAAACTCTGACTGCGTTGATACATGTGTTATTTAAATTTATAACTTCGTTGTAAATCAATAGGATTATGCAGATTAAAATCACCGGTTCGGGCTGTTACATTCCGTCAGAAATTGTCACCAATGTTGACTTTGCCCGACATGAATTTTTGAACGAAGATGGCACGCCATTTCCGTATTCCAATGAAGTAGTTGCGGAAAAATTTCTAGAAATCACGGGTATCCAAGAACGAAGGTATGTTACAGAAAATTTAGTAACCTCAGACATTGCTGCAATTGCTGCAAAACGAGCCATAGAAGATTCAGGAGTAGACCCTGAGACTTTAGATTATATTATTTTCGCCCACAATTTTGGTAATGTCAAACAAGGTGCTATTCAAACGGATATCTTACCCAGTTTGGCTACGCGCGTCAAATTTGATTTAAAAATAAAAAATCCAAAGTGTGTTGCCTACGACATCCTTTTTGGTTGTCCCGGTTGGATAGAAGGTGTGATTCAAGCTTATGCATTTATTAAAGCGGGAATGGCAAAAAAATGTTTGGTAATTGGAGCTGAGACACTATCGCGAGTCGTAGACATTCACGATCGTGATTCCATGATCTATTCTGATGGTGCGGGTGCTACTATTATTGAGGCAACCGATGCGCCGGGAGGAATATTAGCCCATGAAACCGCTACTTTCGCTCATGATGAAGCCTATTATTTATTTTTTGGAAATTCATTTAATAAGAATCATGATCCGGATGTGCGCTACATCAAAATGTATGGTCGAAAAATTTATGAATTTGCGTTGAGTAATGTGCCCAAAGCAATGGCTTCTTGTTTAGAAAAAAGTGGTGTAGACATCAGTCAGGTAAAAAAAGTGTTGATCCATCAAGCCAATGAAAAAATGGATGAAGCCATTATTCATCGCTTTTTTAAACTTTATAAACAATCACCGCCAGAAGGCATTATGCCAATGAGTATTCACAAACTGGGAAATAGTAGTGTGGCTACCGTGCCTACACTCTATGATTTGTTGGTAAAAGGGCAAATTGAAAATCAGGAATTACAAACGGGCGATGTTGTCATTTTTGCTTCTGTAGGAGCGGGAATGAACATCAATGCTTTTGTCTATAAAATGTAAAACGAGGACCTAAATCCTCGTTTTTTTTAATAAAAAATTATATAGCCAACTCCAAATAAGCCAGCATAGAGGAAGAAAAGCGTAATTTCTAATCGGTATTTTGTAAAGATCTGCATGGTTATTATTTTTTATAAATTTCTGAATTTTAAAACTCTATCCTTTGTTAAAATTCATAAAACCCCAATTCCAATTTGTGAATGGCAATTATTAGCGAGAATTTAAATAAAAAAGCAGTATTCATTTGAACACTGCCTTTTTCGACAACTACTTAAAAAAACTACTTTTTAAATAACTTTTGTACAGTGATAGTCCCTTCTTTTTCCTGCATTTTAACGATATAAATACCCGGTAATAAAGTCGAAACATCAATAACCGTCTGATTTGATTCAAGTACTTTTTGTCCTTGAACGGTAAAAAATTCTACTAATTTTAGATTTTGAACAGTTTCAACATGTATCCAATCAACAGCAGGATTAGGATAAAGTTTTGGCTGAGCAATTCCCTCAATATCATTTATTGATAAGGCTGGCGCAGTTGTATTATCACGAACAGCTGCAATTTCAGTTTGTTCTAAGGCACGATTGTAAATATAAAATTCGTCAATATACCCTTTAAAATATTTAGAAGCCATTCCCCCGCCTCCAATTACAAAATTAGAATTGAATTTATATAGCTGTGGCACATTAGCAATTGGAGCAAATCCAGCTTGCAATACACCATTTACATAAACATAAAACTCTTTATTATTTATTGTACCTGACTTATGCACTACAGCAATGTGTTTCCAAGTTCCATTTAAATTTGAAACAGCACCTCCGCCAGTTCTAAAAACCGAAGCACTAGTAGCGTAACCATGATTTAAAGCTCCATAACCATTACTTTGATTTTGTCGAATAAAACCCGATCCAAACATTTCAAAATGAGTAGGAAACCCTAATGCCGTTGCTTGTGCTTGAGAATTCACCCAATAACAAATGGTAAATTCTGTACCATCAATAGCGGAATTTAAACTGGTTGAATTGATCAATTCTTGTTGACTTGTCGATTCAAAGCGCGCTCCCAATCCAACTTTACCACCCACAGCATCCAAAATAGGAGCTGAAACCGAAGGAGTCAAGTTATGTAAACCATTATGACTGTTGAAATTATCAAAACTGTAATATGCAATCAAACCATTAGTAATCACATTGGGATCTGCCGTAGTGGTAAATGAATACACGGTTGGCGTTGTAGTTGTCCCGGCACTATTGGAGGATTCAATTTGGTAATAATATGTAGTAGAAGCAGTCAATCCTGTTAATGTTTCATTGAAAACCGAAGAACTAGTTGTACTGGGACAATTGTAGGTTTGCGTCAACGCATTGGCAGCTGTACCATAACGAATTACCGTAGTGGCATTAGCTCCATTGGCAGAAATACCAAAATTGACCACTGCTGAAAAAGCCGTAATTGCTGATGTTGATACAGCATTTATCGTGGGTGCTGTTACAACTGGCTGTGAACCGCTGTTATAAAGTGCTGTCACTTGCGCATCGGTCAACGCTGAATTGAAAATTTTCAAATCATCTAAGGCACCATTCATCTGTGCATTGGATGAACCAGGTATTGCACCAATAGAAAAGTCATTCAATGTTATATTACGATTTCCGGCAGGTTCGTTTCGAATTAGTATTCCATCACGATAAATCTTCAAGCTTCCGGCAGATGAACCCACTATAGGTGTATAACAAACTGTATAATGATACCATTGGTTAGCTAGAGTATAATGATTAGCAGTATGACTTAGAAAAATGGTCCCACCAGAGCCGGTAATAAAATTGGAGGTCACAGTTGTTGAATTTTGAACACTCTCACGAATTGATAAGGCTTGATTGTTCAAATTAGTACCATAATAGAGCATTGTATTTGTACTTGCAGCATTATATTTTACCCAAAATGATACGGTAAATGGATTACTTCCAGAGGGCAAGTTGGTTAAACCAGTACTCCATAAATAATTAGTGTTGGAAAATTGAATTGCTCCATTAGCTGTACCATTTCGGTCTGAAGTAAAACTCGCAGTTGTACCTGCATTGTTTAGGGTTATGGAAGCATCAACGGTGGAAATAGAATTATCAAATGGAAAATGATAGATTGGAGTTTGAGCTTGGAGCACCATTGACCCCAATGAAAGACTTAGTAGGAATAGTTTTTTCATCATATTTTTAAAAATTTTGTACAAAAGTCAGCCACAACACAATTCCCACAAGCCATCAATTCATTAATGGGGCTTTTGACTTCATAAACAACAAAAGCGGAACCCTTTCGGAATTCCGCTTTTTAACCTAATCAAATGAACTATATACTACTTTTTACTTACTTTTTGGATGCCTTTTGCCCCAGAGTTGGTACTAATTTGCACCAAATACAATCCGGTATTTAAGTCTGAGATATCTACTTGCTTTGTAGTAACTTCTTTCACTAACTGACCTTGAAGTGTGAAAATAGCTACCGATTCTACGATTTCCTCCGTTTGAATTTCAAATGTATCTTGTACAGGATTTGGTGCAATTGTAAACGCTAAGCCGGTTGAAAAATCAGCTTGACTTAACTGACTGTTGAACGATTGAATTTGAGAAGGTGTTAATGCAACGTTGAATATTTTTAAGTCATCGATAATCGCTTGACTAAAGTTACCTCCGCCAGCTAGAGCTGCCTCACCCATTTTAAACAATGTTCCCTGTGTGTTTAATGTCAAGCTTGGGGATGAAGCAATTAAATTCCCATCTACATAAGCTTTGGCATTCACACCATCATAAGTAAAAGCAAAATTATACCACGTTCCCCCTGCTATATTTGCAGCAACGGTTAAGTCAGAAGAACCCCAAAAATAATTTAAGTTATCTGTATTGCTCAAACTGGCCATGTATCCGTAAGCTTGTAAAGACTGTCCCGACCCCCAAGTGAAAATTTGATGACGCGTCGATGGATTAGAAGCTGCTGGAATTTGAGCGCGAACTAAAACCGTACGCGGTGTATTTCCTTGTGGTAAATTCGGTAATGTAGCTTGTAAATCACTGTTACCATTGGCACTAAATAGAACCGCATTATTTGCGGTTACACCATTTGAAGTATAGGTAACCGGCGATCCGCCCATATCTTGTAATGAAACTAAATTGTCTACACTATTAATCGAACCATTGAATGGAAAATGATAGATTGGTTGTGCTGAACCTGCAAATTGGGTAGTAAAACTACTGTTGACTTCTTGATAAATGGAGCCGCCATTACCAGCAACACCGATTCGCAATGAATAAGTGGTGTTGGGTGTTAAACCGCTCAATGTAACTGGAAGAATTCCATTTTGTGTTGCTGGAAAAAGTCCGCTATACCCCATCACTGCTGTATTTGAATCAAAGGTTGTCCCCGCATTATAGTAAACTTCCATTACACCAGAATACCCATTTGCATTTAAATTCACATCAATGGTTCCAGACGTTGAAGTTACGTTGGAGGGCAAATAACTATTCAACACATAAGAATCTTGTAAACTTACCAAACCTGCATTGGTATTTACTACACCACCTGCACTGGTAGCACGAACTCGGTACCAAACATCTGCACCTGGGGGAAGCCCGGTAATATCTACAAAACAGGCATTGGTTGCTGTTCCTGTAGCATTACAACCGATAACCGACCCATCTGGATTGGTTATAAATCCTGTTCCATACTCAACTAAAGTTGAAGTAGCGGATCCATTTGCATTAACATCATAATTCAATCGAAATGAAGTTATGCCCACATTTGTAGTAAATAAATTAGACACAGTAGGTGGTGTCCCAGGATTACCTTGTGTGGTAAAACTTTGCACTGGACTTGAAGTTGAACCCACTGTATTTGTTGCTTCAACTTTGTAATAATAGGTAGTATTGGGCTGCAAACTTGTCATATTAAACGACTTGTTAATGGTCGTTGCACTATGATTATCCGTAGCACTTGATGGCAAATAAGTCGCTAAAGAGGTCGGACTAGTACCAAAAAGCATTGCGCTATCAACAGTTGCACCTGTTACTGCATTGGAATTGACTCCATAACTAATTGTAGCAGTGCCATTAGTAATCGCGGTTGCTGTTAAATTTGAAATACTAGGTAAAGTATAACCTGCCAAAACCGCAATCTGTGAATTATTTAATGCAGTCCCATAAATACGTAAATCATCCATGTAAAAAGAACTGAAGCCTCCTGCGATATCCCCTGCATAGCGACCTAAACATAATTTATTTACACCGCTTGGTGCAACAGTATTAATAGCTAAGGTTTGCGTTGACAATAATATCCCATTAAAATAGCGTTTCAAGGTTGTACCATCATAGGTAAAAGCGATGTGAACCCATTGCGTTGTGGATGGCGATGCTGAAAACTGATAATCGTTAGCTGTACCCCAAGTGTAATAATTTATTGCGGTAGCAGTAGGCATATCAATACCAAAAGCTTGTGCGGCTGCATTGTTTCCCCATGCAATTACACGAGTTTGTACAGGTTGATTAGATGCTCCGGGAAAACGCACCCAAAAAGCCAAAGTTCGTGCAGCATTTCCTAAAGGTAAATTAGGACACACCGCAGCGGAAAGTCCGCCAATCGCTTGACCATTTAAAGCGCCATTTGCCACGCCATTGCGGTCTGCCACATAGGTCGAACTGGAACTGAATGGAGTGGTCACCGAACCCGTACCCGTGTTGTTGACATTTCCATCAAAATTAAATTGATACAAAGGTGTCTGTGCAAGGAGCATACTGCACGACAATAGTAAAATAGATAGTAAAATTCGTTTCATGTTTTCAAAATTTTGGGCAAACTTACCCATGAAAAAAGCACTATCCTTGGGTCATTCCAAGAACAGTGCTTCTCACTTCATAAACGGTAATTTTTGTATTTTACTTTTTCACTTTCGCACAATCAACGGCACGAATTCCCATATTTCCACTAACGAAAACGCCATTTCCTGCAAACTTTTCATCAATAGTTCCCGCAGTATAGGTATTGGGTTGTTCCAAAGTCATCTCTTCATAATAGCATTTCCCGTTCACCTTTTTGTATACTACTACGAAATTCATTCTTCGGTTGGTCAAAGTGCGTAACACCACATTCCCGTTCCAAATATTTTCATACCTATTCACCCAAGCGGAGGTGGGATACACATAATCAATGGTTTCGGCATATTTATAGTGTGTAGCACGTTCTTGTGCCGCTTTCAAAATTGCCGCATTAGAAGGCTCGTCTTTACTCCCCGTAACTTTATTAGGCATCACATTTTTTGCTATGGCATCGGCTAAGAAAAACTCACAACGTTTTAATGCTTGTTCAAAAATGCGCTGCTTGATTTTCTCAGGCGTCCATTTACTGATGTCTGCACCTGCTTTATACACTAAATTAAATTGCTGTTCCCCATAAAATTCGGTGTTGATGAACGAAGGCCCTTCACAGGCTTTCAAGCTTTTCGCTAGGGTTGTCGAAGTATGCAAAACTAAAACTCCCGGCTCTAACCAAGTAAGCTGTACTCGATCCATTTGAAAAGGCTGCCATGCTGCTTTTTCACCAGAATTCATTTTCATTAAATCCAAGTAATGGTAACGCATGTTTTCCTGGGATGATGATCCGTTGAGTCCGCTGATGATATTCGCCTTGGCCAAATCTTTTACCCAAGATTCATCGCCCATAGAAAACAACAATTTGCCAAAAAGTCCCTCTTCCCATTTACGGGTGCGCATCCAAATCCAACCTTTATCCGCATCGGCTTCAATCAGTACTTTTTTGAACATTGTTTTTTTAGGTCCAAATCCACTATCATTTCCTTCGTGAATTAATGGTTTTTGGAAATAATAGATTCCCCCAATATTGTTACGATCTTGTTTAATGGTTATTTTTTCCAAATCTTGGGCTAGACTGTCTTTTTCTGTCTCTTTATTTCCCGAACTTGAATTGGATTTCCCCGTTGCTTTATCTTTTAATTTACCCAAAAACCCTTGTGCTTGGGTGGATTGGAATGAAAGACAACCTATCAAAGCTGCCATTATTACCATTTTACGTTTCATTGTATTCGCTTTTTAAAATTTTCGACAAAGCTATACGTACCTGAAAAAGGCAAGCAGGATGAATCCATGAAGCGTAACTTTAACTCCATTAATGGATAAACAACTAGGGATGCGTTAACAATGCAAACAGTAATTCACTGATTTGGAATTCCTTTTGGAATACAAAAAAAGCACAGTCAATTACTGTGCTTTAAACTTTTTTGAACTTATGAAAATGGCCTATACTATACAATCTATTTTTGTATCACTAGTTTCTCTTGACCTTCAGCTCCAGATACATTTACTACTTTCACACAATAAATTCCGGTTTCAAGTGCTGAAACATCAATTGAAGTTGTGGATTGTTGGAGCACCAATTGACCTTGTAAATTATAAATACCTACCCATGCCAATTCATTTGAAGGCATATTTAGGACAACAGTATTTTTAGCTGGATTAGGCACCAAACGAATTAACATTGCAGATTGAAGTGAGTTAGTATCTAATGCATTGGTTAACTGAGTAACTTCTGTCGCGGTTAAAGCTTCATTATAGATACGCAAATCATCTACACTACCATTGAAATAACCGCCCAATCCGGTGGTGGTTCTTCCGATTCGGAATGTAGTACCAATTGTATTAGGAACTACCGTATTTAAACCAATTTGAACTCCATCGCGGTATACTTTGCAATCGGTTCCATCAAACACAAAAACTAATGTATAAAATGTTCCAACATTTAATGGATTTGAAAAGGAAATATCATTTGCCCAATAGTAAAAGGTAGCAAGATTCGAAGAATTTTGGGTGTACCCAAATGATTGACTTTGTGAAGCTGAACCATAACTAAACACTTGGTTTTCTTGTGCTAAAGCACCCGATTCAAAACGAAGACGAATAGCAACGGTACGTGGACGATTACCTTGTGGGAGAAGTGGTAGAATAATTGACTGTACATTATTATTCAATCGAATGGCAGTGTCGTTATTGATGTAACCAGAATTTGGACTGGTAAAAGCTACACTAGGATCATTGCTGTCTTGTCCATTTCCGTTAAATTCAAAATGATATACAGGCGTTTTGTTTTGATTGGCATCCCGGGTACAAAACGCTTGGGTTGTTGTAGCCATAGAAGCTCCATTACTATTGGACGCCTGTAAATAATAGGTGTAACAGGTACCGGGTGTTAACCCATTAATGGTAAATGTTTGCTGTTGAGCTATTGAACCGGTTACAGCTGGCGGATTATAAACTGCGCCAATTCCTTGACCAAAAGCAGTGACTACAATATCGGTTTGTGTTGAAGCACCACCAGGATTAAGGGTATACGAAAGAGTTACTGTATCAGAAGAGGTCGAACTCAACGAGACATTACTGAGTGTGGGTGCCGAACCAGATGCAGCGGGATTGTATAAATTCTGAATTTGAGCCGCAGTCAACGCTGTATTATAAATACGTAAATCATCTAAGTGAATTGCATCTCCACTACCACTACTTGAATTCACCAATCGGTTAAGATATAGGGTCGAGCCAATAGTTGAAAGCGTTCGATTATAGGATCCTACATCCACACCATTGTAATAAATGGTAAGTGTACTACCTGTATGTGTCATTGCAATATGTACCCATCCATTATTATTCGCTTGTTGTTGTGCATTCGTTTGCGGAATATTATAATCATTCCCAACTCCCCATGTATAATACGAGTTTTGAACTCCATTGCGCCAAAAGCCAAACGCATTCGCCGTAGTATTGGTCCCCCAGCCCGCTACTGGATAGGTTTTATTATCGGTATCATTAATAAATTTAACCCAAAAACTTAGCGTTCTCGCAGCATTCCCACCTGGTATAGCATTGGCTACTGCACTAAAGTTAATGGTATTGGGTAAGTTGATTGCTTTATT
>CAYNDK010000077.1:0-12496 GCA_964395965.1 uncultured Flavobacterium sp. | reverse complement strand
TTGCTGTGGTTCTACAAGATGTATTTCTATTTGCCGATTCTATTTATAACAATATCACGCTCAATAATCCAGCAATCTCCAAAGAAAGTGTTGTGGAAGCAGCAAAAAAAATTGGAGTTCATGACTTTATCATGTCCCTACCAGGAGATTATGATCACGATGTAAAAGAACGCGGTGTAATGTTGTCATCCGGACAACGCCAACTGATTGCTTTTTTGAGAGCCTATGTAAGTAATCCAAGCATTCTAATTTTGGACGAAGCCACCTCATCCATTGACACCCATTCAGAGGAGTTAATTCAAAAAGCTACTGAGACGATTACAAAAGGGCGAACATCCATAGTAATTGCTCACCGATTGGCAACTATTATTAATGCTGACAAAATAATTGTCATGGAACGCGGTCAAATTGTAGAAGCAGGTAACCACCAAGAATTACTTCAAATCGAACATGGCTTTTACAAAAAACTCTATGAATCCCAGTTCTCGGAGATAAAATAAAAAAAATCCCTTGTATAGGTCAAGGGATTTTTTTTTGATCTTACTTATTAGCAATCACTAGTTTTTTAACTAAGGAAACTTGCCCTAGATGATAATAACTGTGTTCGATTTGTGCTTCAATATTGCGTTGAAAGGTTCCATAGGCTTCTTTCACAAACGGTTGTTCCAGTTGATCATCATCCATTTCTTCAACCCGATCACAAAACTGCTCCGCAACGCTGATAAACTCGCTTACCAACGCTAACCATTCTGCTTCATGAGTAATCGGAGGCATTTCAAAACTAAATTGGTCCTTTATTACGAGTTGTCCTCCATCAAACACCGGAAGAATTCCTTTCAAATAGTACAACACATGAAAGGTTAATTGCGCAATAGTATTCAAGTCTCCCACCCGTTGCGTGGCTTCAACCCAATTGACTGTCGTAATTTGTTCTTGAAAATTTGTATTGGCTATCCATTTTCCGTTGAGAAGAACCTCGCGAAGACGGTGGGCTAATGTAGTGTTCATGCAATAACTAATTGTTTGATAAAAGTTTTTCGCGGCAATTACCCCACTAAATGAGTTAATTACCACACTAAAGATACATTTTATAACGCAATAATTCCAATCCCATTTTATCTTTTAAAGTAAATAGGATTGTAGAGGTACTTCATGCAATCTTCAAAACAGTTTATAGCTACTCTAACCGCATCGTTGTGCACCGTCAACTTACATTTTTACCAGTTTTTCAGTATAACGGGCTCCGCTATCAGTGGTTAATTGAATACCGTAATTCCCGCTTGCTAAACGTTCTATAGTGATGGCTTCACCAAATGCTGCCCTTCCATGTAAAACCGTTCTTCCACTCAAATCTGAAATAGTAAAATTGAACTGCTCGGTTGATTCTTCTCTATTTTGTAAAATAATAAACTGACTTGAAGGATTCGGAATACACTCGATAGTGAGTTTAACAAGTACATTTGAAGTATTCTGTAATGAAGCACAATCGATATACTTCAGCGGACTGCTATTGGAAGTTGTTGTACCATTGCCAAACTGCCCCGAAGTATTCGACCCAAAAGAAAGGATATTCGCATCGGCATCGATCAATGAATTGTGGTGCGAGCCACTTGACATTGAAGTGATACTATTGGAAAGCGCGATGGGAATTAACGAGGTGTTGGGATTGCTATTTATTGCACCATACCCCAGTTGTCCTGTATTGTTCAATCCACAACTCCAAACAACACCTGATGTATCTAACGCCAACGTATGCGCCAGTCCAACAGCAATAGATGACCAAACGGTTCCCGTTCCTATTGGTGTGGGAAGCAATTGATCTACGGTTGTACCATCGCCTAGTTGACCAAAACTATTCCAGCCCCAGCCCCAAAGTGAACCATCGTTTTTCAAGGCTATGGTATGACCATTTCCACCTTGGGCCATCAACCACGATTGACTAGTGCCCACTTGAATAGGTACAGTTTGAGACACTGTTGTACCGTTACCCAATTGACCAAATTCATTCCATCCCCAACTCCATAGTGTTCCGTTGGTTTTCAATGCTATAGAATGATAATAGCCCATACTTATGGCACTCCAGTCGGAATCAACGCCAACTTGAACCGGACTTAAATACGTGTTGGTATTTCCTACTCCTAGATCACCGTCGCCATTATACCCCCAAGCCCATAATGTTCCGTCTGTTTTTATAGCCGTCGAATGTCTTCTACCTGTAGCTATTTCGGCCCAATTCGTATCCGTTCCTATTTGTACCGGACTATTTCTGTCTATCAAAGTACCATCACCCAATTGTCCCATAAAATTTTGCCCCCAACCCCATAATGTTCCGTCTGATTTAATGGCTAAAACATGATAATCACCTACTGCAAATTTTACAAACCCCGAAAGGTTCATCACGGTAAGTTGCGAAGTGCCTGTAGTCGTTCCCAATCCCAACTGACCAAAGTTATTTAGACCTGTAATCCAAGTCGAACCATCATTTTTGAGAAAAATAGAATTCCCACGTCCTGAAAAGGTTTCTGTCCAACATCCATTTTGAGCGAAAATGAAGAAGGGTAAAATCAATACGGTTATTACAATTTTGTTCATTCTTAAAAATTTAAATTGGACTTACTTTATCTTTAAGTAGAAAATTGTTTAAAAAGGTTGCGTCTAGGTTGATTGATTTTCGACTTATCGCCTAAGACGCTGAATAGTCGTTTATATTATAAAACACTAATGAATGGGAATCCTTACTAATGGTGCGCCGTAATACCTTTTTTTTACATTTCATTGATACAATGATTGATGCACTGTTAAAAATCCCGTCGCTAGCCGAAATTAACGATCCAAGCGAAACAACTTTTTTCTAATTAAGACAACCCTTATTTGTTTCACTTGGGTCGTGTAAACCAAACTGTAAATTTTCAAATTTAGCCCTGTGGCTAGCGGGTGATAGTGGTAGTATTGGTTTTAAATCCTTTCTCACATTCAAGTCGGATATTTTTTAACTGTGATTGATAGGCCCCCAGTTCAACACCACAATGGAAATTTGGCTGTTCCATTTTTTCAATACTAATTAAATAGTGTAGCGCTAATTCAAAGTCTTTGCTTTTAACGGCAAACCAACTAAGTCTAATGTAAGATTGAACAACATAATAACTCCAACTATTGATTTGTATTACTTCTTTGAAGCAATTCGTTGCCTCCTTGATATTGTCGGCTAAACAACCTTTTGTGTACAAGTAAAAACTAAGATTTTCAGATTTTGGGAACATTTTAATTAATAAAGAAAATGAGTCATAAGTTTTCTGTCTAAGTTTTAAAGAATCTGACTCATGCATTCCATCGATATAATCCGACATTACAGAATCTGCTTTTGTTCTAAGTTCAGATTCAGAAATCTCATTGATCTGTGCATTTGTAAAAAAGAAGCAAAAGAAAATCAATATAAAAGCACATATTCTCATTACAGCAGATAATTTATATACCACTACATTCCCGTCCCTACCCGACTGTGGCGATAAAGCGAAACATTTTATTCTTACTAAGTTAACCCATTTTTACTTCGTACCGTTCGGGTCGTGTAAAACAAACGGTAAATTTTCAAATTTAGTCTTGTGACTAGTGGCTGTTGGTGGCAGTCGATTTTTTTCGGTACTATATTTGAATCAATACTTGAAACGTATCTTTTTCAGAACATTCTAAAGAATTTAAACTTCCATTTTTTTGTATCGATTTTTTTATACAATCGATTATTTCATTCAATTTATTTTGATCTAATTCACTTTTAGAATTGATTTGATAAACGGTATCATCAATGTCTTTTGAATTATTGTACCCTACTGTTTCAATGGCTAAAGTGAAAGTATATTCATACTTAAACTCTTTATTTTCGAGAATTCTTTTATTGATCTCATTCTGCGCTAAACAAATTTGAGCTAAAAAGAACATTATAAGGAATATGTTTAACTTCATGAGTGATTTGATTTAAGTATCGTGAGTATTCGATTGCCACTAATGTTTCATGGTTTGGCTTAGAGGCTATTAATTTATAAAAAATGTTCTTAGAAAAACTGCACCTTGAAAACCAGCAGATTTTCAGATGAAGTAGTGCGGAAGCTAAGGTGTCAATCCACTATTAGCCGACGTTTTTATCTTATTTATTAGCTTTTTTATTTTTCTTTCGTTAGTATAAATTACAACAACACCTTCACTAGCAACTGTTCCAAATATTGCTTGAGATTGTCCATTTTTTTCAAAATAATAAATTCTCTCAATAGTGGATACGTTCATATTTTCAAAGATAATTTGGTTTTCTTTAAATAACAATGGATCAATTTGAACCTTTTTTTTCCCCTTTTTATAAAACACAAAAAGCAAAACCTTTTTCCCACATTTTTTGTTCAAACTGTCACGGTATTCATTGTAAAAATAACCCCGATTTTTGAAAGATGTTGAGTCAGGTTTGTAAATAGTATCTCGATAAATTTTATTAGTTATTAATTCTAATTTATTAGCAAGACTATTTTCATTTTTTAATTTTAAAACAAATTCATGATTATCTTTTTCAAGTGAACATTTTTCCAAATTTTGTTGAGAAAAACCTTGATGAATAGTTAAAAGAAAAATGACTAATGTAAATTTCATGAAGTTTCTTTAAAATGACGACTAACGTTCTGCCCCTACCCGACACTGGCGATAAAGCGAAACGCTAATTTCCTTACTAAGATAACCATTTTTTGCTTCGCACCGATCGCTTCTTTCGAGTTGTGTAAACTAAACGCCAATCGAGCACATTCGAGTCATAGCGGCTTTTGGTGGTAGTGCATTTATTCTTTTTTCAACTTTACATTTTCTAGAAGTTCCTTTTCACTGAGAGCAAATCTTTCTGCTCTTCTGTTACTTATGAATCCATAATCTTCCCACATTATTTCACTTCCATCTTGGATATCTTCATATATTGGAATCAAATTCCCTATTCCAACAAAGATCCATTCCATTTCGACCTTATCGGAATTAATGAATTTAAATTCTGCGTCTTTTCCGATTTTCACAGCTTTTTCATAAGCTATTTTTGGTGTTTCGGCTTTTACGATATGGAAATTTCCCCAAGTACTCACACGACGCAAATCTTGATTTTCATTTCGGATTACTGGCTCACATTTTTCTATTATCTCGACGATATACCAATTATTGTTTTTTATTGCTATTTTTTCTTTTTCCATAGGGTGTTTTTGCATTAACGCTAACGTTTCGGGCTTTGCGTTCGGGTGGGTTTCGGAGCAGAAATATTCATTTGAAAAACTGTATTTGTACTTTGCGCTAATCTTTCATAATAGCACAAAACCCCCGCCTTTGCAAATATGAGGTTGGCAGAAGATGTATTTACTTTTTTAATTTACTCTTGTTAAATTTAAGGAAGTGTCGTAAAACTAACTTCATTTCCATACGTATTTCCTGAAAAAGCTCTAACATAATAAGTAGTGTTAGGTGTTAATCCAGTTAAATTCGCTGTGAAATTTGTTCCCGAACTTGAACTATTGGATACAAAATCATTTGATGTAGGATTTGGACTAGTACTCCAACATATACTAGCCGTTGGAAAACCGCAAGAATTTGTAAATGTACCTCCTCCAATTGCAGTGTTTTGCGAGATTTGAGTAATTGGTGTAGTAGTCAATGTTGTACCATAGATTGTAGGTGTAAAACATTGTTGATTATTATCAATAACTGCATTGTTATTTGCTATGTATATATAAGGTTCTTGATTTGAACAAGTAATGCTAGTTAAATTACATAAATTTAATTCTTGAAGAAAACTGTTTCCATTTACAAATAAATAATCAACAATAGCATTAAGGTTTGGAGCATTAATTTTCAACATTGATAAATTTTGATGAAAATAAACATGACCTCCCGTATTGGTAAGTAATGGAAATTCTACTTCTACAATATTATTTGTTTGATGGAAATAAATATTCCCACTAACACTAGTCAAATTTGAAAACACTAATTTAGTAGGGTTCAAATAGTTCGTTTGATGATAATAAACATTATTCAAAGTTGTATCAGTAATATATACTATATCTGGTTGAACAGGTGCAGTGTTAGAAGTTGTGAAAGTCAACTCATTTCCATAACTCGTTCCCGCACTATTGGTAGCAAAAGCACGAACGTAATAATTAGTGTTTGCTGTTAATCCAGTTAAGCTACTTACAAAAGTTCCATTACCACTACCACTAAAGATTGTTGTATTGGCTGTAGTTGGTGCAGGGCTTGTATTAAAGCAAATTCCGCGATGAGTAACTGGTGATCCACCATTATTCGTAATATTTCCACCAGAAAAAGCAGCATTATTTGAAATAAAACTTATCGGTGATGTTGTGATTGTTGCTAAATTATTTGGAGTGGTAACTGTATAGGTTATACTATCAATGGTTTGCATTGGAATTTGAAGAACAACACCATTGTTTTGGTGAATGTTCATAATTGTTTGGGCTTGCAACAAAATTGAATTCATTAATAAAAATGCAATTACAAATATATTTTTT
This sequence comes from uncultured Flavobacterium sp., assembly GCA_964395965.1. Classification (GTDB taxonomy): domain Bacteria; phylum Bacteroidota; class Bacteroidia; order Flavobacteriales; family Flavobacteriaceae; genus Flavobacterium. The sequence continues at coordinate 5,960 of CAYNDK010000077.1, read as the reverse complement.
GCTTTCATCTTTTTAATTTTCTATTGTTTAATAATTTTTTTTGTTAATGAATAGTGGTATCCTGAAATTTTACAAAAATATGTGCCCGGAGAAACGTTTGTTAAGTCAATTGTTTCTAGGAACTCACCCGAGTTCATTTTTCCTAAATTTTTTTCTAAAACTAACTTGCCTTGAATATCAAATAAATGAAGTTGAATATCATCATCTTTTGGAAGATTAAATTTAATATTCAAAGAACTATTTGTTGGGTTAGGATATACAAAAACTTGCCATGCATTATTTGTAGGTAGTTCTGTATGAAGTAAATTGTTATCGTACGAATATTTATTGATAATACTAACATTCCAAGTGTAAATGTTACCATTTAACAAATGAAGATTCATAACATCATCAGTAAAGGTAATTTTTTCAACTTCAATTACATTATACGATGCGTTTGTTCCATCACTAAAATTAAAATTAATACTTTGAGCCTTAATGCCCATAGAAAATAAAAAGACGACACCAAACAATAGTAAATGTTTAAGTTTTATGTCAGGCTTTAAATAACAGATTGGATTCATATTTTACATTTTAAATTTTCTCTCTCTTAAAAAACGAAGTGGTTTGGCTTATTTATGTATGGGTTAATTTCATCTACAAGTAATCCTTATCGTGTGTACTATTTACATTTTAAATATATTTTAGTTAGGTATTACACGAAAACGCTTATCAAAATTTTCTGCCAACGTTCCGCCCCTACCCGACTCTGGCGAAAAAGCAAAACGATTTTTATTACTAAGATAGACGTTTTTTGCTTCGCTACGTTCGGGTTGTGTAAACCCAACGCCAAACTAGCCCATTCGAGCCATAACTACTAGTGGCTTTTATTCGGTATTTTCTTATAGAACGTATTCTTTTCAAATAAATTTTCTTCACTCTTTAATTTTTCAATTTTTGAATTGAGAATAGTAAAAAAATAGGAAGCAACTATCCAAAAAATCAACAAAATCCAAATATTTGTATTGAATATAAACCCTTTATTTTCAAATATGTAATCAAACAAACTACCATTTACTTTAATAATTCCTGTTTGGCTTGAGGATCTTATTATTTCCTCATATTTTTTTGTTCTAATACGTTTTTATGCTGTACTTCTATTGTCTTGTAGGAATCTGTAACATTTCCAAGAAGATAAACTGAACTTAAGAAAGTTAATAATTAAACAACAAATTTTAAAAGGATTAGATTTTCAGTTTCATTTATTCGAGAGCTGATTAAAGTGGCGTATAACGTTAAAGCATTGGCGATATAGCGAGTTTTTTAGCACAAAAGCTCAATAGAAGCACTGCTGTTGAACCTTTCACAAATGTTTGATAAAAGCACTTCAGCCACCATATCGCCAAACCGATGTTAGCGGTTCGTTGTTTACTTTTTAGTCAGTTTGTATCTTAAATGTGTAGTCAAGTCAGAAGGTATAACTTCTGTAATCTGTAAGTCATATTTATCTTTGTCAATACCGTCAAATAGTCGAATTCCGTTACCTAAAAAAACAGGTGCAATGTGAATGAAAAACTCATCAACTAGTCCTGCATTCAAAAACTGTTGAATTGTATTTGCACCACCTTGTATTCTTATGTCCTTGCCTTTTGCCGATTGTCTTGCCTTGTCCAAAGCACTTTCTATTCCGTCATTTATGAAGTAAAATGTTGTCGTGCCTTCTTGAACCCAAGGTTCTCGTATTTCGTGTGTTAATACAAATACGTCTGCTTTGTATAGGTCATTTGGCCAACTCGCTTCGCCTTCTTCAAACATTCGTTTACCCATAATAAACGCTCCCGTTCTTGCAATTGTTTCTCTAATGTACTTTCCGTCTGCACTATCTTCTTTTCCTCCATCAAATCCAAGGTATTCCCAAAAAGCTTTCTGATTGAACATCCACGAATGGATTTGTCCTGAAACTCCACCCATAGGATTTTTTGGTCCTCTATTGTCGCCTGCAAAAAAGCCGTCAAGTGATATTCCGCTGTCAAAGATTATTTTGCTCATTATTTATTGTTTGTCAAATTACATTTTTTATCTGTTGGTTCTAGTCTGCACTGTCGTCCTACAATGACAGGTAACGGTTTCGGGCTTTGCGAAGGTGGGCTTTTGAAAACGTAAACTATCTACCAGCACCAACCTTTATTAATTGCTCAAATGTTTCTATTTGCACTGTCCGCCCACTAACACAAAACCCGTGTTGGCGGTTCGTTGTCTTTTTTTTGTCGTGTTTTGTCCATATTTTCAGGTTGTTGCAAAATATACCTTTAATTCCTTCAAGTCGTTAAGTTGCTGAATGTCGTTTGGCGTAAAACTGTCTTTAAGCACAACAACTTTTGTTTTTTTGTCTTTTGATTCGGTAATTTCAATTACTTCAAACTTGTCTGTGCAGTTTATTTTAAAGTCTTTCGGTAAAATTTCAATTTCTGTTGTCAATTTTAGTTTCAAAGATTTTGTTGAATTATCTTTAAGTTCAGGTTTTTGATTGAAGAATGAAAGCAAGTCAGAAACTTTGATTGTCTTTCTTTTTTCTTCTTTGCTGTCGTCAAGCAATATTTTCTTGGTTAGTTTACCATCTTTATATACTTCAAATTCTTTTAGGTCTTTGATGTTAGCAATTCTTATAGCTTTTGATTGAAAGTCTTTCTTCCAATTTGTATGTATTTTTTGAAGGTCTGACGTTTGCTGTTCGTTTAGTTTTACACCAACTTCCAAACCTTTTTCAAGTCCGTTAACTGTCAAGTTTGCAGTAAAAACAAACCCGATATTTTCATCAATAAGCAAAGATTTAGCGTGAATTAATGAATGAAAATATATCTGAACTCCCGCTTCTAATAAGTCTTTCAACTGTTCGTTAAATTGTTTTTCAGTCGGGCGACAAAAAAGCGTTACTTCAATTCCTTGTTTAGCCTTTTCTAAAACTGTCTTGATAAGTTCAGTGTTTTTGTCAAGTTGAAACGTGGAAAGCGAAATAGATTTTTTTCCATTTTTTAATGCATTTTTTAATGCTTCATTTAACGTATTCAATTCTGAATTCGGGGAAGTCAAAAGTAAGTTATTGAGCTTTGATAAACTGAATTTGTTTGCTGGCTTCACTTTTTCAAACTCTGTTGTTGCGGTTTGCTCATCTGTTGAATGTTCCCAAAAGTGATAAACGAAAACTTTAAAAAGTTCTTCGCATTGTTCTTTATTTAACTCAACCGCCAATTCGGGATTTTTCGCAAATCCATTTTCCGTAAAATTGTTTGTGCAAACAAATCCTTTGGGGTTCGTTTTAGGGTCAATCAAAATGTATTTAGCATGAAAGTTCTCTGCTGTTCTGTGGACAAAGTGATTTCTGATTTTTTTATCAATCAACTGAATATAGTTTGCTTTGACAAAGTCCGTTTCTTCTTCAATTGTATCTTTTAGTCGTGCTTCTGCCGAACTCAATACAAATACTTTTACCTTTCTTTCCACCGCTTTAAGTAACGAATCAATTAACGCTGAATCCTGAATCAAAAAAGATTGTAAACAAACAAATTCTTGTGCTTTGTCAATCGCACTAATTATTTTAGAAAACAAAGTTTTCTGTTCGCCACTTTCAAAGATTGATAGATTGCTTTGTTCCGAAGATTTCCAACCCGAACCATTTGGCAAAATAGGAAACTGAATAGTTCCTTCATTAACAACGTGTATTTCTTTTACAAGTGCTTTCATCTTAATAGTTCAAATAGTCAATGGTTTCAAGTTTAGCTGTTTGATAAAACGCGTTTTCTCTTTCGGCAAAGTTTTGTTTTAGCTGTTCTCTTGTTGGAAGTGCAACCTTGTAATGTTCAAGAATTGGTCTTGCCTTGTTCGCTGAATATTCATTGAACGATTTATCATCAAGAAAATACTTGTCAATTCCTTTGAACAATATTTCGTTTAACCACAATTCAGCATTTCGTTTGTCCGAAGGAATAAACGCAACGTTTTCAATATCTACTGAATTAAACTGGTTGTTTTGAAAGTATGGATTTCTAAGTTTTACTTTTCTGTTGAAAGAAATATTGTCTTGCTTGAACTCTGATAAAACAACTTTTTTGCTTTCGTCATAATCAAATTCGTTTGTGTTTGAAAGTAGTTCTTCTTTAATTTCGTTTTCATTTATTTCATAAGTTGATTGAAACAAAGTTTGCTTTTCCTTAATCCTGATAAGTGCCTCATCTTCTTTTGTTTCAATTTCCAATGAACATTCTAAGGATTTTAATTGAAAGCATTTGTCTTCAATTTCTTCAATTCTGATTTCCTTTTTATTGAGGTTTAGAATATGATTATGGTATTGTGAGATAAAATGTGGGGTTCTGATAATTCTATTTCCATTTCTATCATCTTCGCTACGCTCAACTTTTTCTGTTTTTATTATTTGTTGATTTAACAAGTTTGAATGAGAAACATATACATTGTATATTCCTTTTTCACCTACCCAAAAAGATTTGTCAACGGCACTTTGCTCACCAAGTTCGGTTAATTTAAAAATTGAACCATTGTAGTCGTTTTCACCTTCATTATAGAAACTATATCCAAAAAAATCATTTCTGAAATTTTGCTGACGTTTCTTTTCTAAATATCCTTGTTGTGTTAATCGTATTAAAAGATTGTTGCAAGCTCGGATAGGCAATGTAGGTAACAAATAATCTTTTAAAGTTTCTGCGGTGATTTCTCCTTGTTCTTGTGCAAGAATTAAAACGGCAATAAAAGGACTTTGCTTTGTTTTCTCTTTCAAAGCAAGTTCTACTTGATATATTTCCACTTGTTCTGTTTTTCTTAGTGTTGTCATTTTTCGTAACGGATAATTGATTCAAAATTTATTGCTAAATCTCGCAACGCTTTCAGCTTTGCACTCCTTTTAAACCATTCTTTGTTGCCGAACAAAACAAGTTTAAATCTTGCCCTTGTCAATGCTACGTTTAATCGGTTTGGGCTATTGAAATGAGCATCCCTTGTAAATTTCGTGAAACTCAATAAAACCAAGTCAGCTTCCTGACCTTGAAATTTATCAACGGTGTATAGGAAAATGTCTGTATTGTCTTTATGAAATTTTGAAAAGTTATTTTGTTTTGTGATTTTTCTAATGCGTTTTCTTAATTCTGATTCTTGATTTAAGTAGAAAGTCAAAACAGCTACTTCGTAGTGTTCTCCGTCTGGTTTGGGATTATTCTTTGCCCAAGCTAAAAATTTTAAAAGTTCTTTTTCAATGTCGTTTACTTCTGTCGGATTTATGATTTTGTTACCTTTAATGTTTCCTGTTTTATCGTTGTTATGAATCCACATTACAACTGGCTCGTTCAAAGCATAATTCCAACCCCTGTTATCTAACACTGTATTTGCTGATAACAAATTTTTTTCATAAAAATTCTCTCTTGAAGTTTTTGCTATGTCGGGGTGCATACGATGCTGATAACTCAAAGAAGTAAAACGGCTTTGTTTGTGAGTTCTATTAAACCCATCACTTAAAACTCTTTCCTTCCTTTGTCCTTCGCCTTTACCAACGCCATTTTGTAACAATTCAAGAATTGAAGGAAACACTAACCGTCTAATTTGATATACTTCGTCTTTAATCTTGTTTGGAATCAAGTATTTCAATTCTTTCTCAATGTTGCTAAATTCTTCTCCTGCGTTTCGGAAACTGAAACTCTGATTCAAACGGCTTGACACCATTTCTGCCCATTCTTCGTCTTTACTTGTAAATTCAGGTAATTCTCTTTTGTGTATATAGTGTTGTCTGAAAGTAAAGTCAAAATCTCTTTTAAAATTACCATTGACAACTATAGATTTTACGAAAAGATTTTTAGATAGAAACTCTTTGACTTTGCCTGAATTCATACAAACTAATACATCAGCAGAATTTATTTCAAGTATTTGTTTTTCATCTGTGGCGTTGTCTAACTTCAAAATATGAAGATTCGGGTATTCTG
>CAYNDK010000076.1:0-12497 GCA_964395965.1 uncultured Flavobacterium sp. | reverse complement strand
TTCCGCGCAAACTAAAAACAGCTTGCGTATTCACGTCCCGACTTTTGGTGATCGAACCCGAAGCCGAGTCCCCCTCGGTGATGAACAAGGTACTTTCGAGGCAGCGTTCATTTTTGGAATCGGTTAGGTGAATGCGGCAATCGCGGAGTTTTTTATTGTGCAAACTCGCTTTCTTCGCACGGTCGCGGGCTAACTTACGGATACCTGACAGCTCTTTGCGTTCGCGTTCTGCTTGCAATATCTTTTTCAATAAGGCTTCGGCCGCTTCTGGATTTTTATGCAAATAATTATCCAATTTGGTCGACACAAAGTCATTGATGAAGGTTCGAATAGAAGGACCATCGGGTCCGATATCGGTGGATCCTAATTTGGTTTTGGTTTGGGATTCAAAAACGGGCTCTTCGACTTTCACTGAAACGGCCGCTACAATCGACTTACGAATATCCGACGCTTCAAAGTTTTTGTTGTAAAAATCCCGTATCGTTTTCACCACCGATTCGCGGAAAGCATTCAAGTGCGTTCCTCCTTGGGTAGTGTTTTGTCCGTTGACAAACGAGTGGTATTCCTCCGAGTATTGCGTTTTACTATGGGTAAGAGCAAATTCGATATCATCCCCCACCAAATGGATAATCGGATACACCGAATCTTCTTCCGTGATGGTTTCTTGTAATAAATCCTTTAAACCGTAATCGGAGTAGTATTTTTCGCCATTGAAATAAATCGTCAAACCGGTATTGAGGTAGCAGTAGTTTTTCAACATCCGCACCACATACTCGTTGCGGTATTTGTAATTTTTGAAAATAGTATCGTCGGCGATAAACGAGACTTTGGTACCGCGGCGTTTGGTCGATTCTTGGACATCTTCTTCCACAGTTAAATTCCCTGCCGAGAATTCAGCCGCTTTTTGTTGATTATCCCGAACGGATTCCACACGGAAAAAGTTGGACAACGCATTTACGGCTTTGGTACCGACTCCATTTAAACCCACTGATTTTTTGAAGGCTTTGGAATCGTATTTTCCACCGGTATTCATTTTGGACACGACATCCACCACTTTCCCTAACGGAATACCACGACCGTAATCGCGAACGGTCACTAATTTATCTTTGATGGTTACTTCGATGGTTTTTCCTGTACCCATGACAAATTCGTCGATACAGTTATCAATGACCTCTTTGACTAGGATATAAATACCATCATCGGGCGAAGAACCGTCACCTAACTTTCCGATGTACATCCCAGGACGCATCCGGATGTGTTCTTTCCAGTCGAGTGAGCGTATGTTATCTTCATTATATTGCACCTGTTCAGCCATAATCCAAAACGTAACGATTTTCAGCTAATATAAGGTTTCCGAGGCGGTTTTGGAAGGCAAAAAATGGAAAGTTATTAAAAATGTTTTTGACAGGTTTTATGAACAAAAATGGTTGAAAACAGAAGTTATTTTCGTTACTTTTTACTAAACTTTTTCAACTTCAAATTCAATTCTTTCGGGTTAAAGGGTTTGATAATGTACTCATTGATTCCCATTTCTAAAGCACGCTCCAAATACCCATAAGATGCCGAAGCGGTTAAGGCAATAATAGGAATTTGAGTGTCTGTTTCACGAATGATACGAGTGGCCTCATACCCATCCATCACGGGCATAGACAAGTCCATCAAAATCACGTTATAATTCCCTTTTTCATGCATTTGCACACCGATTAAGCCGTTTTCTGCCACTTCGACTTGTACGCCCCAATGACTCATGATTTTTTCCGCAATTTTGATGTTGATTTTGTTGTCTTCCACCAATAAAACTTGCAATCCATTTAACATCACTTCGGTTTGACCGTCATCATGCAAATGGGCTGTGGTGGTTTGGGAATCAACGGGTAAGCTGAGGGTAAAATAAAAATTAGTTCCGAAGCCCAACTTACTTTCAAAAGCAATATCCGAGTCAAACAAATGCAACAACCGTTTGGTGATTACAAGTCCGAGCCCCGTTCCCCCAAACTGACGTGACGTGCGGGTTTCGGCTTGGGAAAACTTTTCGAAAATTGAGGTAAACTGTTCTTTATCAATCCCGATTCCCGTGTCGATTACTTCTACTTTAAATGTCGAAATACCACCGGTTACGTCCAACTGACTCAACCGAATGGTGATCACTCCTTTTTCGGTGAATTTGATCGCATTCGAAACTAAATTAGTAATGATTTGATTCATTCGCAACGGATCGCTCACTACATTGGATACAAAATTATCGTCAATCTCTAAGCGAATTTTATTCAGGTTCTCATTGGCACGGGCTTGCATCGCACGAGCTATTTGTTGGACCAAACTTTTAAAATCAAAAGGGATTTTTTCCAAGTCGATTTTCCCTGCTTCAATTTTATTAAAATCCAAGATATCATTAATGAGTAAGAACAGATTTTGAGCGGACAGTTTGAGGACTTCAATATTTTCCCGGTAACTCTCCAACGAATCCTCTTTTTCCATGATGTACACGAGTCCGATAATCGCGTTCAAAGGCGTTCGAATCTCATGACTCATAATCGATAGAAACTCCGATTTGGCTTCATTGGCGTTTTCGGCGTCAATTTTGGCCTGGTTGAGTTGCATTTGGTATTCGTGTTTAATTTCAATTTCGCGGTTGAGAATATGAATCAAATTCAGCAAATTAGCCTCTCCTTCCAACGGTTTACTATCACCATTTAATTGCTGTATAAGTTCAATTAAACGGGCTTCAAAGAGTTGTTTTTTGGCTAATTCTTCTTTGAGTCGGTTATTGATTTCAAAATACTCTTGGTCATTAAGCAAGGTAGAATGTTCAAAGAGTTCGGCCTCTTTTTCATAATTGAGATACGTTTGATTGATCACTTCGATGAAAGCGGCCAATTCGGGGGAATTCGTTAAATTATTTTCCGATAAATACTTATCAATCTGTCGGTTTAAATGGCGGTGGAGTAAGGTTCTATCCATAAAAAATTACGCTTCATACATCGTTGCAATGGTCATTGTTTGATTGTGCAACTCACATCCTAGTTTGTGTTTATTGGGTGAAATTTCACCGTAGGAATAAAATCCGAACAATACGGTTTCGGACCCTAATGTGTTCTTAATTACTTCTAATTCTTCTTCAACACGTTCAGCCAAAACAATGCGACGTCCTACACAACTAACCAAGAATGCGATTTGGGGTGGATGGGGTAAACTAGACCGAATGTGTTTGGCCGCTTCTGCTGCTGCATCGACTAATCGATCCATATTGCCTCGCATTAAGCGTACACGAGCACCTACTGGTATATCTCCTGCGAAAGTCATGGATTTCTGCGTTTCATCAATTGATAAAATCGTTCGCACTACCGGTTCTGCATCGGGTATTTCTTTCATAGATAATGGGAAATAAAGTGCTGAACCCGGCAATTCTTCAGCATATTTCCCGAGGTATTCTTTGTATAAATCCAATGCATAGCGGTCGCCAATTTTATACAACACATTTTTATCGGATTGGGTTACTTCGCGCTCCGGCCCAAAATCGGCCCAACCGCCTTCACTTGCAAATCCGAATTCTAGTCCTTCACCATAGAATCCAATTGCAACAATTTTACCTGGGGTAGCATCTGCATTAAGTCCGACGATGGTTCTTTCAAAACTAAACTCGTCCCCAGCTAATCCCCCAAAAAAAGGAATGTTATTTTGTGCATGTTGCGTTAATTCTTGAATTAATTCAGAACCATTAACGTGAGTTCCTTCCGAAAGCACCAATATTCCTCTCAAATCGGGAGCTGTCAATTCATCGTGTACTTTATTACCCAAATCGTGAATAGAATCTCCGCCTAAAACATCGAAGACAACTGATTTAATTTTGGTTCTATCAAATTGAATTGCAGTTACAACAATATCATTTTCAATAGTTACCTGATTTGAAATTTGACCTGAGGAAGAACACAAAATAATCTTCGCTTCCGAATAGCGACTTTTAAGAATATTGAAGGGCTGAACCGATTCCAACACTGTTCGCTGACCAAATGCCAGTACTAATTGTGCCTGTTCTGGAAAAAATCCCAGCGTTTCATACACCTGACTGATATTCATTTGGTTATCAAGTAGGAGTTGTTGTATTTTCATTGCAGCTTTGTAGTTTGTTTCTCACTAAATTTATAAAAAAAAGTAATGTGATTTTAAATTTCAATAAAATTTTATCTGTTGTATTCCTTCAATTAAATTTAGATCATTCCTATTCTACTTGACTATTAGTAAAATAAACCAGCAAACTAACACTTTCTTCACTATTGAAATTTAATGAAAATAAAATTTGTTCTAGGTTCACTTTGTAATACACTATAAAATCAAAAAAATCCTTTTTCCCCACGACTCAAGATATAAAACAAAATTTCAAAAAAAAAAAAAAAACACGACCGAAGCCGTGTTTAACTTATAAGTAAACTTGAAATAGTTACACATTAAATCGGAAATGCATCACATCGCCATCTTTCACGATGTATTCTTTTCCTTCTACGCGGAGTTTTCCAGCTTCTTTCACTTTCGCTTCTGAACCAAAGGTTACATAATCCTCATAAGCAATTACTTCGGCACGGATAAATCCTTTTTCAAAATCGGTGTGAATTACTCCAGCCGCTTTGGGAGCGGTATCGCCCACGTGGATGGTCCAAGCGCGAACTTCTTTAACACCGGCAGTAAAATAGGTTTGTAAGTCTAATAATTTGTAGGCCGCACGAATCAATTTAGAAACACCCGGTTCGTCCAAGCCCATGTCTTCTAAAAACATTTGGCGCTCTTCATAGGTTTCTAATTCGGTGATATCGGCTTCGGTTGCTACTGCTAATACAATCACTTCTGCATTTTCAGATTTGACCAATTCGCGAACTTGCTCTACGTATTGATTCCCGTTTACAGCGGCGCTTTCGTCTACATTACATACATACAAAACAGGCTTGGTCGTGATTAATTGGAAGGCTTCCAATAAATCAGCTTCGTCTTGGTTTTGTGCAACAACAGTTCGCGCAGATTTTCCTTGCAATAACAAATCGCGAATTTGGTTCAATAACGATTGTTCCAAAACGGCTTCTTTAAGACCTGCTTTTGCGGTACGGTTCACTTTTTCCAAGCGTTTTTCAACCGTTTCCAAGTCTTTTAACTGTAATTCAATATCGATGGTTTCTTTATCGCGAATCGGATTTACATTACCGTCTACGTGTACAATATTGTCATTATCAAAACAACGTAAAACGTGAATAATGGCGTTACATTCTCTAATATTGGCTAAGAATTGATTCCCTAATCCTTCGCCTTTACTCGCACCTTTCACCAATCCAGCAATGTCAACAATTTCTACCGTAGCCGGTAAAACACGCTCAGGATTCACTAACTCTTCCAATTTTTCCAAACGCGGATCGGGTACGTTTACCACACCAATATTGGGTTCGATCGTACAAAAAGGAAAGTTTGCACTTTGCGCTTTGGCATTGGACAAACAATTAAACAAAGTTGATTTTCCGACGTTGGGTAAACCCACGATTCCTGCTTTCATGTCAATTGAATTTTAAAAGTGCGCAAATATAACGCATTCAACCCATTTACGAAACAGCGAATTAGGGTTCGTCTGTAATACTTTTAATTATTTCCTCCTCGTCAGGTGTAGGAGTTAATCCAGAAACGTTCCAATAGTCGGTTAGAATTTTATCTTTCAAATTAAATAAAGCCTTGTCTTTAAAGACTTCACTTTCTTTAAAGGTGAATTCATTTTGACTAAAACCTGTTGTTACAAAATAATTACGAACCTCAATTTCGGTTCGAACCTCTTTTTTATCAACCCGTTCAAATCCAATTTCTTCACGAGAGGAAACCAAATAATACTCTTGTTCATTTACAAACCTATAAATGTTTTTAAAATTTGATTTATACATATTTCGCGCACCCACAGCCGTTCGTTCGTTTGCATTGGCTACAGAATTTGGGGTGACTGTTGAACTCACTTCAAGGATTAATTTTCTTTTTTTATCATAAATAATAGTGAAATCGTCTTTGAACCCTTTTACAGGATCCAAGGGATTTATGATCATTACATAATAATTATCATTTTGAGTATATGACTTGATCAAAAAATCATAATCTTTTCGAGCACGGGCCTCCAATAAAGGTTCGAGGTATTTAAAATTATAATAATTCCCCATGATATTATTTAAATCATACCCTAATAAATCATTGGGCACATCGGCATCAATGAGTCCGATCGATCGATTTTGCTCCACCAAAATAGCATTTTTGAAATCTTTATTTTTTCCTGAAATCTGGAAATTCATGAGTCCATCATTATAAAAAACATAATTTCCATTGCGTTTAAAGAACTCACGTGAATAGACTTTTAATCGACAAGGAGTAGTTAATTTATTGATGGAGTTTTCAATTAGGGATTTGAGTATTTTTTGAGGATGTTGTTTTGTGATGATGATTTCGTCCAACGTATTAACAACGCTTTTAAGTAGGATGACATTCTCTTTTTCTTTCAGCGTATTCGAACGGAGGGTTTGTGTTTGGTAGGAAGTATGTGTAATTTGAATACTTGAAACTCCTGTTAAAGTAAAAGCAACTCGTCCTTCTGCATTACTCAAATGATTTTGTTTGGTACGCAATACAGTAACCGTAACGTCACCCACAGGCGCTAAGGTTTCTGCATCCTTCAGCACTAAATGAATCTCTCCCTGTTGGGCTTGGGCAATCGTGAGACTAAAAATCAACAAAAGTTGCAGTATTCTCCTCATTGTGTTAGGGCTTTGAAACAAATTTAAGAAAATTGATGAATTATCCTAATCTTTTACAATATAGTATTAAAAAAAAAGCACTCAGTTAAACTGAGTGCTTTTATGCTATCAAAAATCAAACCTTATTCATTATGCAAAAAGGCTTGTCGATTTAATAAGGTTTCTTCAGTTTCCACGTGATTATCATCAGGGATACAACAATCCACTGGGCAAACCGCAGCACATTGTGGTTCTTCGTGAAATCCTTTACATTCGGTACACTTGCCGGGTACGATATAATACAAATCGTCTGAAATTGGTTTTTGAGGGGCATCCGCATCGATTTCTGTACCATCCGGCAATACGATTTTACCGCGCAACTTAGTGCCATCTTTATAGCGCCAATCATCAGCACCTTCATAGATGGCCGTGTTTGGACATTCAGGCTCGCAAGCTCCACAGTTAATACATTCGTCAGTGATAATGATTGCCATAGCGAAATTTATTAATTTTGCACAAATTTACAATCAATACCCTTCATACACAAGCAACCTATGTTACAAATCGATAAAAAATCTGCTTTCCTTCATTTGGGTCAGTTTTTACAGCAATTTGGTACTGTTACTCCTTCTAAAAATCCGGCTGTTTTACACAACGATTTGTTTTATGATCGCATGCTTGCTCATATCGAATCTGCCCAACATCTCAACGGTTGGTTTACACCTGAGCAAATGCGCTTCGCTCTCAATTCATGGGCTACTGCTTTAACAATGAAAAATGTAAACACTTGGCTAGAGGGTTATGATTTTTCAACAACCCAACCCAAAACCATTGGTCTTGTCTTGGCAGGTAATATTCCCATGGTTGGTTTTCATGATGTTTTGAGTGTACTAATTTCTGGTCATCATGCTTTGGTTAAAACCTCTTCCAATGATCAAAAAATAGTACCTTTCCTAATCGACTATTTAATTGCTTGCGAACCCGAAATCAAGAACTGTATTCAGTTTACCGAAGGAAAGTTAGAAGGCTTTGATGCCGTGATTGCTACAGGCAGTAACAATACAGCGCGTTATTTTGAATATTATTTTAAAGACAAACCCTCAATTATCCGTAGAAACCGGAATTCAGTGGCTGTTTTAGACGGCACCGAAACCAAAGAGGAACTAATTCAATTGGGAGAAGATATTTTCCGCTATTTTGGATTGGGTTGTCGCAATGTATCCAAACTTTTTGTTCCTCAAGGCTATTCATTTGACACTTTTTTTGAAGCTATGTTTGCCTATAATGAAGTGATTCAATATGATAAATACGCAAATAATTACGACTATAACAAAGCGGTGTTTTTAATGAGTTTATTTCCAATTTTGGACAATGGCTTCTTGACCATCAAAGAAGATACGGGCTATGCCTCGCCTATTTCCTCTGTTTTTTATGAATATTACAATACTTTGGATGAAGTAAAACAACGTCTTGAGAATGATGCCGAACAGTTGCAATGTATAGTTTCCAATGCTCTTGTCCCGAACAGTATTGCATTTGGAAAAACACAATGTCCTGAACTTTGGGATTATGCTGATCATGTAAATACTTTAGATTTTTTAAAATCGATATAAAAATTTTCTACATTTACATAAAAATGTAATTATATGAAGCCACTAGTACTTGTATTCGCTTTTATTTCTTTAATCTCTAATTCCCAAACCTTAACTCCTGTATACCCCTCCTCAGGGTTTTCCGGTAATGCCTTTGGTAAGCGTATCGCTTTGGATGACAATAACCATTTGTTTGCGACTACTCAAAACACCCCATATAATGCGCAAAAAGGTGCAATTTACCGATTTGATTATGCATCTGGGAACGCAGTACAAACCAATTTTTATGAAATTCCGACCTTGACAGCGGAAGACGATTTTGCTTACAGTATAGATGTGAATCAAAACTTTGTTGCATCAGGAACACCTAGACAAAACAGTATTACAGGTATTGACACAGGTTGTGTTTACATTTTTGAAAACTCAAACGCTGGTACTTTAGTTCAAACCATTACTGCCCCCATACCCGCTGCTGAAGATAATTTTGGTATAAATGTGTATTTCAAGGATAATTTTTTATTTGTGAGTCAAATTTCTAGTACTGTTGGCAATACGGGATCGGTTTATGTATACCAATACAATGGTAGTTCATATCAATTCGTTCAACAAATCACTTCGCAAGGAATACCGTATTTCGGGAGTAAAGTTTGGGGACATAATAACCGCATCTACATAGGCGAAGGAAATGCCTTCTACGACACTTCGCCATATCAATCTGTTAAAGCCTATGAATGGAATGGCACAGAATGGACTAGCAACTCGTCCTATGACCTAAACAGTCCGTTCAAAGCTATTGATTTTCACAACGATGATTTAATTGTATTGACAAACAACTTCAATATAAACACGCTCACCACTTTTAATGATGACGGGACATCGTGGGTAAATGCTGGTTCATTTACTATCGATTTTGATGATTTCTTTACTCGAACTATAAAAATCAAAGGTGATATTATGGCCGTGGGTGCTAATTATTATATTTTACAAACAGAGCGCAAATTCCCAGTAAAAATCTATCAATACACCAATTCTTCTTGGACACAAACCCATACTTTATATGGATATGGCACCGAATTTCAAGATGATGCTTTTGGTAGTGTGCTTGATATGAATGCTTCGGGAATTAGTATAGGTGCATCGCGTGAAAATCATGTATTACCTTTTAACGGTAAAGCCTATTATATCCCTTTTTCAAATCTTGACACCCCAACCTTTACCCATTCATCTTTTGTAATAACACCCAATCCCGCCCACGAATTCATTCAATTGAATTCTGATGCTTTAATTGAGAAAGTGCAAGTCTTTGACCTAAGTGGCAAACAACTTTCGGTTTCCTTTGAAAATGGGGTAGTCCCCATTACTCACTTAGAAAACGGAATGTACATTTTGCAAGCAACCGATGAAAACGGTGTGATTTTTACAACAAAATTCTTAAAAAAATAAAAATACACTTATCAACTATATCGTTTTAGTTAATAAGTAGGATAGGATTCCATTTTCCTGCTTTCGGATATTTCTTGAGTTATGTAGAAATTTGCACGCAACATACAACATAACCAGAATTTATTGGAATTTATCATGAAGAAACACAATTACAGCGCGGGTCCCTGCATTTTACCTCAAGAAGTTTTTGAACAATCAGCACAGGCCGTATTGGATTTTAACCAATCGGGATTGTCGATTCTCGAAATTTCACACCGTAGTAAAGACTTTATTGCGGTTATGGAAGAAGTACGCGCCTTGGTGCTCGAATTATTAGGATTGGAAGGCAAAGGCTATCAAGTGCTCTTTCTACAAGGTGGCGCCAGTATGGAATTTTTACGCGTTCCTTATAACTATATGAAAGTAGGCGGAAAAGCGGCCTATTTGGAAACTGGTACTTGGGCTGCCAATGCCATCAAAGAAGCGCAATTATTTGGTGAAACCGAAGTAGTTGCCTCATCCAAATCTGCCAATTTTAATTATATCCCGAAAGATTACACGATTCCAGCAGATGCAGATTATTTTCACTGCACGAGCAATAATACGATTTTTGGAACACAGATGAAATCCTTTCCGAATACAAATGTACCTCTGATTTGTGACATGAGTTCGGATATATTTTCGCGTACATTAGACTTCTCGCAGTTTGCATTAATCTATGCTGGCGCACAGAAAAATATGGGTCCGGCAGGGACAACCTTAGTGGTGATTAAAGAAGAATTATTAGGAAAAACAGGTCGCACATTGCCGAGTATGATGGACTATCAAAAACAAATCAAGGCCGAGAGCATGTATAATACACCTGCAGTTTTTCCAGTTTATGCATCTTTACTAACTTTGCAATGGTTGAAAAAACAAGGTGGAATAGCGGGTATCGAGAAAATCAATGCTGCAAAAGCTGCCTTGTTGTATGCCGAAATCGATCGCAATCCGTTGTTTGAAGGTACGGCTGCGGTGGAGGATCGTAGCATAATGAATGCCACATTCCTACTCAAAGAAGCTGTGCACACCGAAAAATTTGATGCCTTATGGAAAGCAGCCGGAATTTCGGGATTGAATGGACACCGTTCTGTTGGAGGGTACCGTGCCTCCATGTACAATGCTTTACCGTTGGAAAGTGTACAGGTTTTAGTAAATGCAATGCAAGAATTGGAGCGTTCTGTTTAAAACGAACTAGCCCGGATAGCAGCGGTATCCTTTTATGAAGCGTCAGCGGAATAAAAGATAAAGCGGATAGCCGGAAAAGCTCCAAAAAAATACAATACAAATGAAAGTTTTAGCAAATGATGGCATTTCCAAAAGTGGAATTGCAGCCTTAGAAAAAGGCGGTTATGAAGTAATCACGACGAAAGTCGCACAAGAACAAGTTGCGAATTACATCAATGAAAAAGGAGTTGAAATCGTATTGGTGCGCAGTGCCACCAAAATCCGAAAAGATATTATTGATGCTTGTCCTGGCTTGAAAATAATTGGCCGTGGCGGTGTAGGAATGGACAATATTGACGTGGAATACGCCCGTAGTAAAGGCATTCATGTAATCAATACGCCAGCATCGTCGTCGGAGAGTGTTGCCGAATTGGTTTTTGCGCATTTGTTCACAGGTGTTCGTTTCCTTCATGATGCCAACCGAAATATGCCATTGGAAGGCGATTCCAATTTTGACGGTTTGAAAAAGGCGTATGCCAATGGAATTGAATTGCGTGGAAAAACCTTAGGGATTATTGGATTTGGTCGTATTGGTCAAGCAGTCGCTAAAATGGCTTTAGGTTTGGGCATGCGCGTAATTGCTGCCGATAGTTTTATTGATAAAGCTTCGATTCGTGTTGAATTCTACAACGGTCAGTTTATCGATGTGGAGATTTTGACCGAACCGTTACACGATGTTTTAAAACATTCTGATTTCATTACACTTCATGTTCCTTCTCAAGAGAAGTACATTATTGATGCCGAAGAATTGGCGCTCATGAAAGATGGCGCTGGTATTGTCAACTGTGCCCGAGGAGGGGTGATCAATGAAGTGGCGTTGGTCGAGGCATTGGATAATGAAAAAATTGCGTTTGCCGGGTTGGATGTTTTTGAAAAAGAACCAAACCCAGAGATTCAAATTTTAATGCATCCCAAGATTTCATTAACACCGCATATTGGTGCAGCTACACTCGAAGCTCAAGACCGCATCGGAACGGAGTTGGCCGAACAAATTATCGGACTCTTAGGTAAAAAATAAGCAAAGAAGCACTCGAAAGGGTGCTTTTTTTATGTTAAATACAACCTAAACCCCAAGGGGTTAGAGATAAAATATGTACTTTTAACGTATGAAACGCATTGGTATTGGCATCGGTTGTATCGTGTTGCTTTGGGCTTGTTCTGGAGGCAAAAACGCTGCAATTATGTCCGGTAGCAGCACAATTTCCCAAAACGATACCGTTCGTATAGCCAATGATTCGCTAGAATATGAAGTCATCATTATCGAACCTGGATTCAACTCTTGGGTTAATGGTACGGCTCGCGGTCGCGGTTATTATTCTGAACAATTTTTAGAAAATCGTAACCGTGTTTGGGTTCAAGAATGGAACCGAAGAGTACTTCAACCGCAACAATTTAACCCCAATCTGTATGAATTGCAAATCAATTATGACCCTCGTATTCATTATGGATATGAAGTGAATTACTTAATTTACAA
>CAYNDK010000075.1:0-12520 GCA_964395965.1 uncultured Flavobacterium sp. | reverse complement strand
TACCTCACTCGAATGAGTAAGATGGGTATGACATTGGAGATTGAATTGGGTATTACAGGTGGTGAAGAAGATGGCGTTGACAATTCAGATGTTGATAGCTCAAAATTATATACACAACCTTCAGAAGTGGCTTATGCTTATGAAGAGTTAATGAAAGTAAGTCCACGTTTTACCATTGCAGCTGCATTTGGAAATGTACATGGGGTTTACAAACCTGGAAATGTAAAATTGACCCCAAAAATTCTTAAAAACTCACAAGATTACGTTCAAGAAAAATACAACACGGGGGTAAATCCAGTTGACTTTGTATTCCATGGCGGTTCGGGATCGACTTTAGAAGAAATTCGTGAAGCGATTTCTTATGGAGTAATAAAAATGAACATTGACACGGATTTACAATTTGCTTTCACAGAAGGTATTCGTGATTATATGATTAACAAAATTGATTATTTAAGAACACAAATCGGTAGTCCTGAAGGCGCTGATTCTCCAAATAAAAAACATTACGATCCTCGTAAATGGGTTCGTGAAGGTGAAGTAACATTCAACACACGTTTGGAGCAAGCTTTTGCTGATTTGAACAACGTGAATACATTATAAATTTTAAATTTTGAATTATCCTGTATAATTCATCATTCAAAAATCAATAACTATGGCTTGGTTTAAACGAACTGAAAAAGGTATTAAGACCGCAACGGAAGAGAAAAAAGATGTACCTAAAGGTTTATGGTACAAATCTCCGACGGGTAAAATTGTAGATGCTGACGAATTAGAAAGAAATCTTTGGGTAAGTCCGGAGGATGATTTCCACGTTCGCATTGGCAGTAAAGAATATTTTGAAATCCTATTTGACAACAATGAATTCAAAGAATTGGATGCAAAAATGACCTCCAAAGACCCGTTGGATTTTGTGGATACAAAAAAATATTCTGACCGTTTAAAAGAAGTCATGGACAAAACCAAACTAAAAGATGCTGTGCGTACTGCAGTTGGTAAATCCAAAGGTAAAGATCTTGTAGTTTGTTGTATGGATTTTGCTTTTATTGGCGGATCTATGGGAGCAGTAGTAGGTGAAAAAATTGCGCGCGGAATCGATTATTCTATCAAACACAATGTTCCTTTCTTGATGATTTCAAAGTCAGGAGGTGCCCGTATGATGGAAGCGGCTTATTCTTTGATGCAATTAGCCAAAACTTCAGCTAAACTCGCGCAATTGGCCGATGCAAAAATTCCTTACATTTCATTGTGTACAGACCCTACAACTGGTGGAACCACTGCTTCCTATGCGATGTTAGGAGATATTAATATTTCTGAACCAGGAGCATTAATTGGCTTTGCAGGCCCACGTGTTGTACGTGATACAACAGGGAAAGATTTACCAGAAGGATTCCAAACCGCTGAATTCGTTTTGGATCATGGATTTTTGGATTTCATTGCACACCGCAAAGAATTAAAAAACAAAGTGAATTTGTATTTGGATTTAATCTTGAACCAAGAGATTCGATAATACTAAATTGATTCTATAAAAAAAGCACGATTTGAAATCGTGCTTTTTTTATAACCTTATTTTTCAGCTTACATTCCGCTACGAATAGCTTCTACGGGATCCAATTTGGCGGCTGATATCGCCGGTAAAATACCCGAGACAATTCCGATAAAAATTGCTAATGCCGAACCTAAAATAATATTTCCAATACTCAATATAAACTCAAAATCGAGCAGTGACGTCAACAAGAGTGTCAACAACCAAACTAAGGTAATTCCAACCAAACCACCAAACAAGCATAGAATAATGGCTTCAAACAAAAATTGAAATAAAATCATTCTCTTTTTAGCTCCGAGTGACTTTTGAATCCCAATCAAATTGGTGCGTTCTTTCACCGATACAAACATTATATTCGCTACACCAAATCCTCCAACGAGCAAAGAGAATCCAGCAATTATCCAACCACCAAGATTCATCATTTTAATAATCCCATCGATTAAATCGGTAAATCCAGAGAAAACATTGATGAAAAAATTATCCTCCTCATCTACTTTCATCCCTCTATAATTGCGTAATTTTTGGGCTAATTCTGCTTTAAACGCCTGCATATCAATTCCTTTTCGAGGCTTGATGATAATGATTGGTGTTTGCGACTTATTTTCTCCAAGTGCTCTTCGGATAAAATTGACAGGGATAATTGCAGAAGTGTCATCGTTTCCAAACATTCCATCACCCTTCTTCTCCAAAACACCTACAACAGTAAAGCGTTGTCCGTATAACCGTACTTGTTTTCCGATTGGATCAAAATCTCCGAACAATCCTTCAGCCAACTCAGCTCCAATTACAGCAACAGCAGCACCTGAGTTGGATTCTGATTCATTAAAAAATCGTCCTTCGGTAAACTCATAACCTTGTATATTGATAAACGTATTGGTTACGGGAACAATATTGACATTCGTCATGGTCTTGGACTCATACTTAATGTTTTCCCATTTCAAAAATATCTGATACGACAATTCTTCTGCATCGGGTAAATTATTCTTCAAGTATTCATATTCGGCAAAAGTCACATTTGGAAATTGCTCCCTTTTCCATGCAGGAATTTCTGAGGGTCCAAAACTATCATTAAACAGATAAATCGTATTCTTATCAAGGCTACTTAATTCTTTTTTGATTTTATGATCTAATGAATCAACGGCTGCCAAAACAGCAATGATTGAAAATATCCCAATCGTCACTCCAAGCAACGACAAAAATGTTCGCAACTTATTGTTTCGCAATGCATTGACTGCAAACGCAAAACTTTCTTTAACCAAACGCAGATATACAATCATAAACTAAAGTTGAGACAACATTAACCATTTGTAGAGCTCTCGATGGAATTGTTACAAAGCATTGACTTTGATTTTATTTTTTTAGAAAATAGTAATCAAAATACCCTTAAAATAAACTACTTTTGCGCCTTAATACAACAACAACACAATGACGACTACAAAACCAATTCAGTCGGCCCTTATTTCGGTTTTTTCGAAAGACGGTCTCGAACCCATCGTACGTAAACTTCACGAATTAAATGTAACTATTTATTCCACAGGTGGCACAGAAGAATTCATCAAAAATTTAGGAATTCCTGTTGTTCCCGTTGAAGAAGTTACGGATTACCCTTCCATTTTAGGAGGACGCGTAAAAACATTACATCCAAAAATTTTCGGAGGAATTTTGAATCGTCAAGACAATGCTACTGATGTGGCACAAATGGCTGAATATCAGATTCCGCAATTGGACTTGGTGATTGTTGACTTATATCCTTTTGAAAAAACAGTAGCTTCAGGTGCTTCTGAAGCGGATATTATCGAAAAAATTGATATCGGCGGAATTTCTTTAATTCGTGCAGCAGCGAAGAACTTTAAAGATACGGTTATTGTTCCTTCAGTTAATGAATACGGTTTGTTTTTGGAAATGCTTACTTCGGGAAATGGCAGCACCACGTTGACTCAACGAAAGTTTTTAGCTTCAAGAGCATTCCATACCTCTTCGCATTATGACACCGCAATTTTCAACTATTTTAATGAAGAAGAAACAATTTTCAAAGTAAGTTCAGACCAAGGACAGGTTTTACGCTACGGTGAAAACCCGCACCAAAAAGGATTCTTCTTTGGTGATTTTGAAGCGATGTTCACCAAATTACATGGCAAAGAATTGTCGTATAACAATTTGTTGGATGTCGATGCGGCGGTGAATTTGATTTTAGAATTTAAAAACAACGAACCCACGTTTGCCATATTAAAACACAATAATGCTTGCGGATTAGCTACACGCCCTACAATGAAAGCCGCTTATTTGGATGCTTTAGCAGGCGATCCCACCTCAGCTTTTGGTGGTGTTTTAATTGCCAACGGACGTATTGACTTAGCTACCGCTCAAGAAATCAATCAGTTATTCTGCGAAGTAGTCATTGCCCCTGCATATGATGAGGAAGCCATTGCCGTATTACAAGAAAAAAAGAACCGCATTATTTTGGTACAACACGAAGTGGCATTACCTAACCAAAATGTTCGAACTTGCTTAAACGGCGTTTTAATTCAAGACCGAAATGCCATCACAGATACTAAAGAGGGATTAACTTACGTTACTTCTTCAAAACCCACGGAACAAGAAATTGACGATTTGCTATTTGCTTCAAAGATTTGTAAAAACACCAAATCCAACACAATTGTATTAGCAAAACATGGCCAATTGATTGCTTCGGGAACGGGACAAACTTCACGAGTAGACGCCTTACGTCAAGCGATTGAAAAAGCCAATTCCTTTGGTTTTGACTTAAAAGGCGCTGTCATGGCTAGCGATGCGTTTTTCCCATTCCCCGACTGTGTTGAAATTGCCAACCAGGCTGGAATCACTGCAGTAATTCAACCTGGCGGCTCGATAAAAGATGAATTGAGCATTAATTATTGTAATGAAAATAATGTTGCAATGGTATTTACAGGTACACGTCATTTCAAACATTAATTTTATTATTTTTGTGGGCTGATTAATAAATAACGAACTAACACCCTTATAGAATCGTATGGGATTTTTTGATTTCATGACTGAGGACATCGCAATTGACCTTGGTACCGCCAATACACTAATCATTCACAATGATAAAGTTGTTATCGACTCGCCGTCGATTGTTGCCCGCGATCGTATTACCGGAAAAATAACTGCAGTTGGAAAAGAAGCCAACATGATGCAGGGTAAAACGCATGAAAACATTAAAACTATTCGTCCTTTAAAAGACGGTGTAATTGCAGACTTTGCGGCTTCTGAAGAAATGATCAAAGCCTTTATCAAAAGTATTCCTGCTTTAAAAAAGAAAATGTTCACTCCAGCGTTACGCATGGTTGTTTGTATTCCTTCTGGAATTACAGAAGTTGAAATGCGCGCAGTAAAAGAATCGTGTGAACGCGTGAATGGTAAAGAAGTGTATTTGATTCACGAGCCTATGGCAGCTGCGATTGGTATTGGAATTGACATTATGCAACCTAAAGGAAATATGATTGTGGATATCGGTGGAGGAACTACCGAAATTGCAGTTATAGCGCTTGGAGGTATTGTTTGTGATAAATCGGTTAAAATTGCAGGTGACGTATTCACTAATGATATTATTTATTATATGCGTACTCAACATAACTTATTTGTTGGGGAAACTACCGCAGAAAAAATTAAAATTACTATTGGAGCCGCTACAGATTCATTAGATTCACCTCCAGATGATATGTCGGTTCAAGGACGTGACTTGTTGACAGGTAAACCAAAACAAGTTGAAGTTTCATTCCGTGAAATTGCCAAAGCGCTAGATAAATCGATTCAACGTATTGAAGATGCAATCATGGAAACATTATCACAAACGCCACCTGAATTAGCCGCGGATATTTACAACACGGGTATTTATTTAGCTGGTGGTGGTTCAATGTTACGTGGTTTGGACAAACGTATTTCGTTAAAAACAGATCTTCCTGTATATATTGCAGAAGATCCATTGAAAGCGGTGGTTCGTGGTACAGGTATGGCTTTGAAGAACATCCCTAAATTCAGAAGTATCCTGATTAAGTAAGCTAATTTTTTCTTAACTTTAGAGACAACTCTCAGAATTAAAAACACGGACTTAGTAGCGTAAAACATGCAGCAAATATTTAATTTTCTATTTAAAAACAGCTATCGTATGCTGTTTTTGCTGCTTATGGCGATTGCTATTACGCTTACAGTTCAATCGCATTCTTACCATAGAAGTAAAGTGATTAGTTCAGCCAATTTTTTAACGGGCGGGATTTATCAGCGCATCAATGATGTCAACGAATATTTTAACCTGAAAACGAAAAATGAAGAGTTGGCCCTAGAAAATGCGCGTTTAAAAAGCATCTTATTCAATCAAAAAGACACCACCAAAATCCCTTTATTGGATTCAATCAAAGGAGTCAAAAAAATAGATTTGCTAGTTGCCAAAGTTATCCGTAACTCCTACAGCTCTCAGGTTAACTTTTTAACTTTAGATTCGGGCACAAAAAATGGAATTCGTCCAGAAATGGGTGTTATAAACAGTTTGGGAATCGTGGGTGTAGTTGAAAATGTTTCTCCCAACTATGCTACGGTATTAAGTATTTTGAATACAGAATCTCCTATAAATGCCAAAATCAAAAAGTCCAACCACATTGGATCTTTAATTTGGAATGGAAAAAACACGGGCTTTGTCCAACTCATTGATGTTCCTCGATTGGCATCTGTGCGAAAAGGAGATACGATTGTAACGGGTGGACAATCAACCATTTTTCCTGAAAACATAAACATTGGTACCATCGAAAACATCTACACTGACGATGAAACCAACTATTACACCATAAATGTTCGCTTATTTAATGATATGACAAGCTTAGGCCATGTTTATATCATTCGAAATAAAGACCGTAACGAAATTATCAACCTCGAAAAGAAAACACAAAAAAACAATGAACAGTAGTTCTTTACTTTTCAATATCGCCCGTTTTGTGTTGCTCCTATTGGCGCAGGTTGTCTTGTTCAACAATATTAACTTTTTGGGCTACATTAATCCGTATCCTTACATGTTATTTATTATTCTATTTCCTGTAAACGGAAATCGATATGGATTGTTAGGTGCGAGTTTCCTTTTAGGATTTATCATGGACTTATTTTGCAATTCGGGAGGAGTACACACAGCTGCTTGTATTACCTTAGCTGCTATTCGTCCTGCGATATTTAAATTTTCCTTCGGTTTAAGTTATGAATACCAAACGGTAAAATTAAATGATGTTCTTACACCTGAACGGTTCTCCTTCATTTTGATTGCAGTTACTGTTCATCATTTGTGTATGTTTTTCATGGAAATATTTGCACTAGAATATTTCCTTCGAATTTTGATTCAGACTTTGGTAAGTACTTTATTTACCATAATCATGTGCATCTTGATCATCTATTTAATTAAGCCTAGTAAACGATGAGAAAAGTTCTGCTCCCTTCATTGGTTATTATTATTGCATCACTCCTATTGATCCGCATCTTCTATCTACAAATTATAGATGATTCGTTTAAATTAAAATCAGAGAATAATGCAATTAAAATTAAATACGACTATCCCGAACGAGGTTATGTATATGATCGGAATGGAAAATTACTAATTGCAAATCAACCTTCTTATGATATTATGGTTGTACCAAGAGAGGTAAAAAACTTGGACACCATCGAATTTTGTCGCCTTTTAGACATTGATAAAGAATATTTCATAAAAAAAATGGAAAAAGCTCGGATTTATAGTCCTATGCTTCCTTCCGTATTTTTACCGCAACTCAATAAAATAGAATACGCTGCTTTTCAAGAGAAAATCAGAAAATTCAACGGATTTTATATTCAAAAACGTTCGATTCGTGATTATCAAGTGAGCTATGGAGCGAATGTTTTTGGTTTTATTGCTCAAGTAAACGAGGCCATTGTAGCAAAAAATCCCTATTACAAACCTGGTGATTTAATAGGAAAACAAGGGATTGAGCAGAGTTATGAAGAGGTTTTGCGCGGTCAAAAAGGAGTAAAACACATACTACGTGATAAATTCAACCGTGAAATTGGTTCTTATAAAGATGGCAAATATGACACCATCGCCCAACAAGGAAAAGACATCACATTAACGATTGATGGTGAATTACAAAAATATGGGGAGGAGTTAATGATCAATAAATGGGGAGGAATTGTTGCTATCGAACCCAAGACCGGAGAAATATTAGCTTTGGTTACTTCACCCAATTATGACCCAGCGCTTTTAGTAGGGCGTCAACGCTCAAAAAACTATAGTCTCTTGTATCGTGATTCTATTGCTAAACCGCTTTATGATCGCGGACTATTAGCACAATATACACCAGGATCTCCCTTCAAAATCTTAACGGGTTTAGTTGCGTTACAAGAAGGTGTAATAAGTGATAGTACACGCTTTGTTTGTCACCATGGATTTAGTTATGCACGCGGACGTTTTATGCGCTGTCACTGTTCTGGTGGACCCGTACAACTTCATCGGGCTATTTATGAATCTTGCAACACTTTTTTCTCGAGTTCTTATATCAAGATAATAAACAAATACAACGACCATGGCTATGCGGTCGACTTATGGGCTAAACATTTAAAAAGTTTCGGATTGGGTGATTTTATGGGGTATGATTTACCCATTGGTGTGCGAGGAAACATCCCAACATCTAAGATTTACAACCGAACTTATGCAGGATGGAAATGGGATGGAAAAACCATTGTATCCAATGCTATCGGTCAAGGGGAAGTTTTGATGAGTCCGGTGCAATTGGCTAATTTCATGGCTACAATAGCTAATCGCGGTTATTATTACACGCCTCATATTATTAAAAAAATCAAAGGTCAAACCATCGATGCCAAATACCGCACCAAGCATACCACAACTATTGATCGAAAATACTTTGATCCAATTATAGAAGGCATGCATGCAGTTTATGGCCCTGGAGGAACCGCATCGGGTCTCGGTGTTGAAGGTATAGAAATATGTGGTAAAACTGGTACAGCCGAAAACTTTATGGTCATAAACGGTAAACGCACCAAATTACAAGACCACTCCATCTTTGTGGCATTTGCACCCAAAGACAATCCTAAAATCGCTATTGCCGTATTTGTTGAAAATGGATATTGGGGTAAACGATGGGCTGGACCGATTGCCACCTTGATGATTGAAAAGTATTTAAAAGGAAAAATTACCCGTACAGATTTTGAAAAAAGAATGCTACAAGGTAGTTTACAAGACCAATACAGCAAACGTTATCCTCAAAAACACCAAGACAGTTTGGGTATACTAAATGCTCGAGTTAAAGACAGTATTGCTAAAGAAAAACGTTTAATTGATTCTTTGTCGGGTAATAAGCCAAAAGAGATCAAAAAAGATACGGTAAAGAAAAAAACAACATGAGAAATCAAAGTGTAACTAGCAACATTGATTGGATCAGCATTGTGATTTACATTACTCTAGTTTTACTTGGGTGGTTAAATATTTATTCCTCTTCGTTGTCTGGAGCACCTGAAGATGCTTCTATTTTTGATTTTAGTCAGATCTATGGAAAGCAATTTTTGTTTATTCTATTTGCAATACCAATCATCCTGACCATACTTGCAGTCGAAGCAAAGTTTTATGAAAAATACTCAATTATTATTTTTGGTATTTCTTTATTATCACTAGCTGGATTATTTGTCTTTGGTAAAACCATTGCCGGTCAACGATGCTGGTATGGGATTGGAAGTTTTACATTGCAACCTTCTGAATTTGCCAAAGCCGCTACTGCTTTAGCACTTGCAAAATACCTGAGTGATGTACAAGTGAATTTACGGGAAATGAACCGACAAATTCAAGCATTATTCATTGTTTTTCTTCCTGTGATGTTAATCCTACCACAACCTGACCCAGGAAGTGCATTAATTTATTTTGTCTTCTTTTTTGTGCTTTACCGTGAAGGGTTACCGGGTTGGTATTTGGTAACTGGTTTTATCGCTATTCTCCTTTTTATTTTAACATTAGCAACAAATAGTCCGTTTATTGTAATTGGGTTAACTGCACTTGCTTTAATTATTAACCATTACCGCAGTCGATTAGTTGACCGTAACATTTTTGCAAGTTTACTCATGTTTATCATGATTTCTGTATTTACATTTTCGGTAAACTTTGTTTTCAATAATGTATTCAAACAACACCACCGTGACCGTTTTAATATCCTTTTAGGTAAAGATGTCGATATGAAAGGTGTTGGATACAATACAAACCAGTCGGAGATTGCAATTGGCTCTGGTGGTTGGTTTGGAAAAGGTTATTTAGAGGGCACACAAACCAAAGGAGGATTTGTTCCTGAACAACATACCGATTATATTTTTACAACTGTTGGAGAAGAATGGGGATTTCTAGGTAGTTTATTTGTTATTGGTCTATTTGTGGGACTCATTCTTCGAATTATCTATTTGGCCGAACGTCAAAAAACTAAATTTAGTAGGGTTTACGGCTATTGTGTCGCAGGAATTCTTTTCATTCACTTCTTTGTCAACATAGCCATGGTCATAGGCGTATTTCCAACAATCGGGGTACCACTACCCTTCTTCTCCTATGGTGGGTCTGGTTTATGGGGCTTTACCATACTTTTATTTATTTTTCTAAAAATGGATGCCAACAAAGTAAATGAGTGGTAATTCAAGATTAACAGGAATTTAGTAGCGTTTTATTTCGTTTTATTGTAACTTGTTATTACAAATACACGCATATGAAAACGAAAATACTTCTTGGACTGTTTTTAATAGGTATGAGTTATACAACCTCCTATGCACAAGAACAGAACTCCACCAAAAACGATTCTCTGCTCACCCGTCAAAAGGAAGATGCCAGATT
This sequence comes from uncultured Flavobacterium sp., assembly GCA_964395965.1. Taxonomy (GTDB): domain Bacteria; phylum Bacteroidota; class Bacteroidia; order Flavobacteriales; family Flavobacteriaceae; genus Flavobacterium. The sequence continues at coordinate 2,108 of CAYNDK010000075.1, read as the reverse complement.
AGAAAAAGAAAAGGCACGCGCTGAAAAGGAATTGCGAAAAGCTGAAAAAGCGCAAAAAAAGGCTGAGGCTAAAGTTCGAAAAGCTGAAAAGGCTGAACGAAAATTGGAAAAAGCGAAAGATAAAGTTTCCAGTAGTGCCAAGCGTTTAGATAAAGCCAAACGAAAACTTGAAAAAATGCAATCGCAATTGGACAAAAAAACGCGCAAAAACCAAATGGATGCAACTGCTATAGAGGAAGCACAAAAAGCGATAGAAAAGCAACAACAACGAATTCTCGAAGCACAAAAGGAACTTGAAAAAGCCCAAGAGCGGTTACGAAAATTATAAAATCAAAAAAGCCCCGAATGGGGCTTTTTTTATGATTTCATTGTTTTTTCTTTTTTTACTTTATTGGTTACGCCTTTATTAGAACCATTTTGTAAATCATCTAAAACATGAATTGCTTCTTCGATATAAATATCCTTTGATAAACTTTCATGCCAACGCTGACGTTTTTCTTTTAATGTCGCATCTGTTTTCATCATTTCCTCTTCATCAGGAAGCGATTTGAATTCAAATTTATTGGTATAATCAGCAATTGACTTATACTTTTTATTTACATCATCCAGGTGTTTTTGTTCTTGTTTGTATTTGTCAATTTGAAGGCTAAAAGTAGATACATCATTACGCTCATCTAACCACTTAGCATTTTCATCAATTAATTTAAGCTGTGCACTGCTAGCCATTCTTTTTCTACTATTTGCTAAGGCATAATCGTAGTTGGGTTGATTCCCCCATGTTTTATATTGGGCTGCATCAATTTTATCCCATGGCATAGCATTATCTATGTCACGCTCACCCATTTTCAAGTACGCATATTTATCGGGCATAACCACATCACTTTTCACACCTTCTAACTGCGTTGAACCTCCATTAATACGGTAAAATTTTTGAGTAGTAGTTTTTAATGCACCTAAATCCCCAACTGAACTTCCACGAACAAATTGATTTAAGTCAATTACATTTTGAACTGTTCCTTTACCATAAGTTTGTTTTCCACCTACAATAACGGCTCGTTTGTAATCTTGCATTGCTGCTGCTAATATTTCTGAAGCAGAAGCAGAGAATTCATTCGTCATAATAACAAGTGGGCCATCCCAGGCAACTTTTGGATCACGATCAAACAAAACTTCTTTTTTACCAGCAGCCGAGCGAACCTGTACAATTGGCCCTTGATCGATGAATAAACCTCCGATATCTACTACTGTTTTCAATGATCCTCCGCCATTATCACGCACGTCAACAATCATACCTTGAACGCCTGCCGCTTTTAGTTTCTCAACTTCTACAGCCACATCTTTTGCGGCATCACGGCTATCTTTATTTTCAAAATCAATATAGAATTTAGGCAAATAAATAATTCCATATTTTACTCCGTTTTTCTCTACAATACTTGAACGGGCATAGGTTTCTTCAATTTCAACTTCATCGCGAATAATCGAAATCACTTTTAAAGAACCGTCTTGTTTCTTCACCGTTAGACGAACCTCAGTTCCTTTTGGACCTTTGATTTTTTTCACCACATCATCCAAGCGCATACCTACAACATCAACTGGTTCAGCACTACCTTGGGCAACTTTTAAAACGACATCTCCCGCTTCAAGTTCTTTTCCACGCCAAGCTGGACCACCCGAAATTAATTCAGTAATTTCTGTGAAATCATTTTTCTTTTGCAAACGAGCACCAATCCCTTCCAATTTTCCGCTCATACTCACATCAAAACGCTCTTTGTCATCAGGTGCAAAATAAGATGTATGAGGATCAAAGCGGGTAGTAATTGCATTTACATATACAGAAAACCAATCAGAACGCGTTAAGTCCTTTATAAAATCAAAGTTTTCATTAAGTGATTTCAATGCACTTTCGCGGGTTTCTTTTTCTAACTCTTCATAAGATTTCACCTCAACTTTAGCTTCTTTTTTATCCGAACCTTTCTCTTGAAGCTTTTGTTTTTCAACTAAAGAGGCAAGAGTAGACAACTTGATTTGTTTTCTCCAACGCTCTTTTAATTCAGAAATATCTTTGCAATATGGTGCATTTTCATAATCTGTGTTGATTGACTCATCCA
>CAYNDK010000074.1:0-12755 GCA_964395965.1 uncultured Flavobacterium sp. | reverse complement strand
TGATGCACGTGAACAAAGCTGGGGAAAGTAAGATTTTGAAAAAATGTACCTTACCCCTAACCGGTGTCGGCTGTGTGAAAAAAGTCGTAACCGAATTGGCTGTTTTGGAAGTCACTCCTAACGGATTCAAATTGCTGGAACGTGCTCCCGGCGTAAGCGTAGATGAAATCATCCAAGCGACCGAAGCGGAGTTAATCATTGATGGCGAAGTGCCGGAGATGAGTATTTAATTAATCCATTTGAAGATTTGAAGATTTGAAAATTTGAAAATGTTTGATCAACATTCATTTTCGAAAACTCAATTTTCATTTTAAATAAAATACATGCGAAGTAAAGTTATTTTAAAAAAAGGAAAAGAAAAATCCATTCAGCGCCGCCACCCCTGGGTGTTTAGCGGGGCGATTTATGGTGTAACCCAAGAATTGAACGACGGCGAACTCGTAGATGTAGTCGATGCACATAACGAACATTTAGGCACGGGTTATTTCAGTGATAAAGGCAGTATCTCGGTGCGCTTACTCACGTTTGGTGCCGAACCGTTTACCCCGGATTTTTGGAAAGAAAAACTCCAAGCCGCTTGGACAATGCGCCAACAGATTTTAGATTTCACCCAAACCAATGCCTTTCGTGTAATTCACGGGGAAGGCGATGGGATTCCCGGACTCATTATCGATTTTTACCACAACCATTGGGTTATTCAAGCGCATTCCACCGGAATTTTTCAAGCGATGGAAGCCATTGCACAGGCCATCCAACAGGCATTTCCCGAACATTGTGAAACCATCTATTGCAAAAGTAGCGGTACCTTACCCCAAACGGGAACGGATTATTTCCTATTCGGGAATACCCCCGAAACCATCGCCAAAGAAAACGGCATTTCCTTTCACGTGAACTGGGTCGAAGGGCAGAAAACCGGATTTTTCTTGGACCAACGCGACAACCGTAAATTATTGGGTTCTTTTTCCAAAGACAAAAAAGTACTCAACACCTTTTGTTATACGGGCGGTTTCTCTATCTATGCCATGGAAGCCGGCGCTGAATTGGTCACTTCTGTCGATATTTCTCAAAAAGCCGTGGATCTCGCTACCCGCAATATGGAATTGAATTTTCCAGGAGCCAACCATACCGCAGTCGCTTCAGATGTTTTTGAGTTTATGCGCAGTCACCACCAACACTATGACGTGATTGTCTTGGATCCGCCGGCCTTTGCTAAAAGTATTAAAAGCAAACACACCGCGACACAGGCCTACAAACGCTTGAATGTGGCCGGACTCAAAGCACTAGCGCCCAAAGGCATTTTATTTACTTTTTCTTGCTCGCAAGTGATTGACGATGTGTTGTTTTACAATACCGTTGCCGCCGCCGCTATTGAGTCGGGACGCACCATTCGCGTGTTGCACAAACTCACCCAAGGACCTGATCATCCCACCAATATTTACCATCCGGAAGGGCATTATTTAAAAGGTTTGGTATTATATGTCGAATAAGCATGGAATTATTTTATAAAAAATACCGCTTTCAAACTGCTTGGCAAAAAGAAGAATTGTTGGAACGCTTAAAAGCCGAAACAGATACGTTTGACCGAGACGGAACGACGAAATCCTTTGAAGGGAAAGTGCTACCGTCGGGGAAATTTGTCTTGAAATCCTTAATTGATTTTAATGCCCGAAACCAGTTTCGACCCGACATTCATTTTACGGTAACTGATCAAAATGTGGCCGTCGTGTTTCAATTGAATCCGACGATGAAATTCTTCATTCCGTTTTTATTTTTGTTCAACACAGGGGTAGGCCTCTTTTTTTATTTCCAACTAAAAGACCCTCAGTTCCTACTTTTAATTCCGTTTATCCTTATTTTTATGGGTATGATGGCTTTGCAGTTTCGATCCAAAACCCAAAAAAGTGTGCAGGTTTTGGAACGGATTTTTGAGTGCACTCCGAGTCCTTTGTAATTTTCCTGAAGATGCACCGATTTGCGGTAGGGATTGCAGTGGAAAGCCCACAGCGAGGAACGAGCGCGGACTTGCAACGGAAAGCCCGACGGCAGCTACTTATTACTTAAAGGCAAAGACGTGATCTGCCGGACCGCCCAAAAACTATTTTAAATTGTAAATGATAAATTATAAATGAGGTGTAAAAAAACCTGTACATCTTTCGATACACAGGTTTCTTTTCTCTTGTCTCTTTCTTCTTTCTCTAAAATCAATGGCTCAATGCCGCAAAGAAATCGTTCCCTTTATCATCGGTAATAATGAACGCGGGGAAGTCTTTGACCTCGATTTTGCGTACGGCTTCCATGCCCAATTCTTCGAAATCAACTACCTCAACGGATAGGATGTTTTCTTTGGCAAGAATCGCCGCCGGACCACCAATGGAGCCCAAATAGAAGCCGCCGTAGGTGTTGCAAGCGTTCATGACTTCTTTGCCGCGGTTTCCTTTGGCCAACATGATCATGCTACCGCCGTGTTTTTGGAATTCTTCCACATACACATCCATGCGGCCCGCGGTTGTCGGACCGAAACTTCCCGATGGCATACCTTGTGGCGTTTTCGCCGGACCCGCATAATACACAGGATGGTTTTTGAAATATTCGGGCATCGGCTGACCAGCATCCAACAATTCTTTGATTTTAGCGTGGGCGATGTCGCGGGCTACAATCAAGGTTCCGTTTAATTTCAAGCGGGTTTTGATGGGGTATTGCGACAACTCGGCCAAAACTTCTTTCATGGGTCGGTTCAAATTCACTACCACCGGTTCTTCCAAATGCGGTGCCGTTGAGGGTAAATATTGCGCGGGATTGGTTTCTAATTGCTCGAGGTAAATCCCGTCTTTGGTAATTTTCCCTTTGATATTTCGGTCGGCCGAACACGAAACGCCCATGCCCACAGGACACGAAGCGGCGTGTCGCGGTAAACGAATCACACGCACATCATGCGTTAAGTATTTTCCACCAAATTGAGCACCGATCGAGCTCTCTTGACAAATTTGTTGCACACGGTCTTCCCACTCCAAATCGCGGAAAGCTTGACCGGACATGTTCCCGGAAGTCGGTAGATTATCGTAATAACCGGCAGAGGCTTTTTTCACAGCGGCTAAATTCGCTTCTGCAGAAGTTCCCCCAATGACAATGGCCAAGTGGTACGGTGGACAAGCCGAAGTTCCTAAATCCATGATTTTCTCGCGAATGAATTCGTCCATTGACTTTTCATTCAACAAGGATTTTGTTTTTTGGTATAAAAAGGTTTTGTTGGCCGAACCACCACCTTTTGCTAAAAATAAAAACTCGTACGAACTTCCTTTTTTCGCATAAATATCGATTTGCGCGGGCAAGTTGGAGCCTGAGTTTTTCTCCTCAAACATCGTTATTGGCACAATTTGCGAGTAGCGCAAGTTGCGGTTTTGGTAGGTATTGAAAATACCGCGGGAAAGCCATTCGGCGTCATCAGCACCTGTATAAACATTTTCCCCTTTTTTGGCCATGACAATCGCAGTTCCTGTATCTTGACACGAAGGCAATTCGCCACTTACGGCTACGACTGCATTTTGCAATAAATTATAGGCTACGAAACGGTCATTGTCGGTGGCTTCGGGATCGTCGATGATGTTGCGTAATTTTTGCAAATGCGACGAGCGCAACATGAACGAAACGTCTTTCATCGCTTCTTCCGCCAATAATTCTAAACCTTTGGGGTCAACGGAGAGAATTTCACGGTCGCCCAATTTTTCGACATTCACATAATCGGAAGTCAGTTTTTTATAAGTGGTATCGTCTTTTAAAATCGGATACGGATCTTGGTATAAAAAGTCCATTTTGTGTTGATGTATTAGAAACGTAAAAATACGAAAAAGCGACGAAGCTAGCTACTTCAACTGCGGTTTAATTGCTAATTTGGTGTAGGTTGGGCGTGTCATACGATTTCTATCCCTGTTTCGTTATCTTTACGTAAGAAATCCGACCCGATGCAATCTCATAAACTACTTGTTTTTCTTTGTTTTTTCGGACTCACCACGTGGGCTTGGAGTCAGGATTATGTTAACCGGTTGGGACATCAATCTGATTTTGATCGTTTAAAAGGCAAGCCATTATCCGATAAATTTTCGAATGTTGAATCGGTGAAAACGGTGTATGACCTTCACGACAAAAAACTGTATTTTTTCAACAGTAAGAAAATTGAACTGCACTATATTTTTGTGAACAACTACCTTGGATTTGACATGGATTTGGAACGATTCAACGACCGTAATTACGGTTCCAATCCTGCAGAACGCGATTTCTTATTGGGGAATTTGAATCATATCAAAGGCAGTGACAAATGGATTTTGGAATTGGCCGCTTCCGACCACATGGCCATTGCGCAAATCGAAACCTTTTACAACTTGGTGAAAGAAGCTACGTTCATTGGCGATTCGTTGAAATTTTACCTCAACAATCGGGAAAAAATCGAGTGGCGGGACCAACAAAAATTTCGTATTCCTTGTGTGACTTCAGAGTATATTTTCAATTCGGTCAAGTACCAAGAAGTGGTTCGTGGAAAGGCTGTAGGCATTTTAAAGTCGTATACACTAGAAGAACTGGAACATATTCAACCTCGTTGGGATGAAATAATCGTATTGAATGGAACGCCAAAACAATTACCCAATGTACAAGGAATTATTGTCAGCGAACTCCAAACGCCATTGAGTCATTTGGTGTTGTTGGGTAAAAATCGGAAAGTACCAATTATGGCCTTTACCGATGTTAATACTAATTCGGGGATTCAAAATTTGATGGGTAAAAAAGTGAAACTTGACATTGCGGTTGATACGTTTTCAATTGCACTTACTACACAATCCATTCCGAAAAAAGTAAAACCCAAAACTAAATCGTTACCCATGGATTTGCGAGTAAAAGAAGTCATTTCACTGGCTACAGTTCCCAAAAATGGCGCAACCTATTTGGGTTCGAAAGCCCAGAACTTGGCTTATTTAATTGCGATTTCAAAGAAAAATCCGAGTGTTTTTGCAACGCCCGAACAAGCCTATGCCATTCCGTTTTACTTCTACCATCAGCATATTCAGCATAAAAAAATTAAAGAAAAAATCGATCGGTTATTGGCGGCTACCAATAAAGATTCGGTACAACACATCAATGCTGAATTGAAAGCCATTCGAAAAGCGATTAAAAATGAACCTATAAATCCGGTGCTTCTTGCGCAATTGCGTGCAAAATTGGGAACAAGTACTTTTACCAATTACCGTTTCCGATCGTCCACAAATGCAGAAGACATTGATGGGTTTAATGGCGCGGGGTTGTACGATTCCAAAACGGGAATTGTCAATGATAGTATTAAAACCTTTGAAAAAGCGATTAAAGACGTTTGGGCGAGTGCTTGGAATGAAGCGTCGTATTGGGAGCGGGAAGTTTTTGGCATTTCACAACAACAAATTGCGATGGGTGTTTTGGTGCATCGCGCTTTTCCTGATGAAACTGCAAACGGCGTTGTGATAACAGATAACTTATTTCGGGATGAATTTCCGGGGATTACCGTGAATGTACAATTGGGTGATCATTCGGTGGTGCAACCCGACAAGGGAGAGATTTGCGAACAATTTACGGTCTATCATTTTGATATTTTCAATCCCAAAAAAGAGATGGAAGTTGATTTTACCGCACACTCCAATTTGAATAACTACCAACCTCTACTGAGCAGGGACGAAATCAGAAACTTGTACAAAGCGGCCAAACTGATTGAAACCAACATCAATAAATATTGGAAAAAATTCACCCTAAAACCCATCGATATAGAGTTCAAGATTGTAGGTCCAGCACGGCGCTTATACATCAAGCAGGTTCGGGTTTTTAACCCCTAACAAAAAACCAACTCGCCACCATGATAGCCGCTAGCACACAGATGAAATCCACGAGTAACATGGTTGCCAAGGTATAGCGGGTGTTTTTAATGTTTACCGAACCGAAATACACGGCAATCACGTAAAAGGTAGTTTCTGCACTACATTGGAAGATGCACACTAAGCGTCCGGTAAAAGAATCAGGTCCGAAGTTTTGCATTGCATCAATCATAAATCCGCGTGAACCGCCCGAACTGAATGGTCGAAGCATGGCTACGGGAAGTGAATCGGTGACATCTTTGGCCACGCCGATTTGTGAAAATCCGATGGCAATCCAATGGCTAATAATTTCAAATAACCCACTATTTCGGAAAAACGAAATCGCGACCAACATGGCTAAAACGTATGGGAAAATCTTCACTCCCGTTTGAATGCCGTTTTTGGAACCTTCCACAAAGGTGTCAAAAATGGTGGTTTGTTTTTCGGTAAATTTATTCTCGTTGATAAATGAAAAAATCAAGGTCGCCCCAATAATGGCAACGAGCATGAGTCCGGACAAATTGGCGGTAAAGAAACTTTTTCCAATTAAATCCAATCCGTTGATATAGAATAAGAGTCCGACAATCGCCGCAACCACAGACATGATGGCAACGAGTAATGTAGCGCTTAAAAAGTTAATCCGTTGACGAATTCCGACAAGGATTAAAGCCGCTAAGGTTCCAATAAAAGACGTGATAATACAAGGCAGCATGACATCTGCGGGGTTGGTTGCATTTTGCGCCGCACGATATCCGATAATTGAAGTAGGGATTAAGGTAAGTCCGGCCGCATGCAAACACATAAACATGATTTGAGCGTCACTGGCTTTATCTTTTTCGGGATTAATTTCTTGTAAGGATTGCATCGCTTTCAATCCAAAGGGCGTTGCGGCTGAATCGAGTCCGAGGAAATTGGCTGCAAAATTCAGAGTCATGTAGGAAATAGACTCGTGATTTTTGGGAACCGAAGGAAAAACTTTGGCAAAAACGGGGCTCAACAATTTGGCAATTTTTTCCGAAGCCCCAGAAATAATGAGCAGTTCCATGAGTCCGCAGAAAAAAGCCAAATAGGCTATCAACGGCAGAATGATATCCATCAGGGTGTTTTTGCAGGTGGGCAATAACCCGTCTGACTTTTGTACTCCTGAATATACTTTTACGGTTTGATTTTTATAAACGTAGGTGGAATCGGGGTTAAGGGTATCGCGATTGATAATCAAGGTCATGTCGGGAGCCTTTTCAATTGAATCACGAACGAAAGAAGGCGCTTCTTTTAAATACAATTCAGAAACCAATATAGGGTCATCTTTTTTGCCATTCAAAATATAATCGATGGTGTAGTTATTTCCTGAAAATAAGGCTACAACGGTAAAAAGAATTGAAGCAATAAAAATGGTTAACCAAAACCTACTGAGTACCATATTTCGTATTTTTTGTAAATGTACTATTTAATCTTAGAATGAAAAACAGGAATAAGAGGGAGTCGGAATTAAGAATACTCCATTAAAAACAAGTATTTCATCGATAATCTAAAGGTTAATTCATTAAAAATGTGACAAGTTCATTATATTTGGAAGCTATTACCAATCAAACTAAAAACTTCATTCTACAATGAAAAAAATCTATTTTTCTGCACTCTTTTTGTTCGGAATATTTAGTGCCCAAGCACAAACTCCTGAAGAAGTCCGCGAAATTATTTCGCATTATGACTTAGTAAAATTAAAGCAAAAACAAGAGTATTATAAAAAATTACAAGCCAGTGAAAAAGCAAAAGCGGAGGCGGTTGCTAAAGTAAATGGCTGGCCTATTATCATTGACAAACCTGATGGTACTCATGCTGAATTGATGAAATTGAGTCCTGATGGTTATCCCATGTACTATGCTACTGATAATGTAGCTGCTGCCAAAACCACGCGAACTAACTTTTTGCATACAGGTGGAGGTATGGGATTAAATTTAAACGGAGAAAACATGACCGTTCGCGTATGGGATGGAGGTGCTGTTCGCACAACACACAATGCATTTGGCGGACGTGTTTCTGTGGTTGATGATCCTGCTGGAACGACTATTCTTCATGCCACTCACGTTACAGGAACAATGGTAGCCTCTGCTAATCCTGCAGCTGTGAAAGGTATGGCTCCTGCGGCGTCTGCTCGAACATTCAATTGGACGGATGATATTACGGAGGCATTAAGTGAAATTCAATTAGGAATGTTAGTTTCCAACCATTCTTATGGTGTTCCAATTTCCTCAGGAACCAATACCCTACCTGCATGGATTGTGGGAGCTTATATTACAGATGCCTATGAATGGGATGAAGTAGCCTATAATGCGCCCTATTATCTTCAAGTTGCTTCTGCAGGTAATGAAGGTGATTCAAATGCAAATGCTGAGCCATTGGCGGCGGGTTTTGATAAATTAACAACCAATAAAGTTTGTAAAAACAATTTAGTTGTCGCTAATTGTCAAGATGTTACAGCGATTAACACGACAAGTGGAGCAATTACAGGCACCGTGAATATCAACTCCTCTAGTAGTCAGGGGCCAACCGATGACTTTCGTATTAAACCAGATATTACTGGAAATGGGACAGGATTGACTTCTACATCAAATACGGCCAACAACGCAACCGCTTCATTATCAGGTACCTCAATGGCATCTCCAAATGTAGCTGGAACATTAATCCTTTTGCAACAACATTATAAGAATTTATACAACTCCTTTATGCGTTCTGCTACTTTAAAAGGATTAGCTTGCCATACAGCAGACGATGCGGGTAATGTAGGACCAGATGCAACATTTGGCTGGGGTGTTTTAAATGCAAAAAAGGCTGCAGAAACAATTACAGGAAATGGCTTATCTTCTTGGATTTCTGAAGAAAACTTAAATCAAGGTCAAACATTTACTATGAATGTGAATGCGAGTGGAACAACTCCATTAATTGCTTCCATTACATGGACAGATTTACCTGGTAATATGAATACCAGCACGACTCCTAATGAATTTGTCCGTGCTTTAGTAAACGATTTAGATATTCGAATTACTCGAAATGGGACTACCTATTACCCTTGGAAATTAACCAACGACCCTGAAGCTTTAGCTGTAAGAACAGGTGATAATAATGTAGATAATGTAGAGCTCATAAAAATAGATGCTCCAGCTGCTGGTCAGTATACTATTACAATTACGCACAAAGGGAACTTAGTTTCGGGTAGTCAAAAATATTCTTTAATCATTACCGGATTGAGTTCGACATTTGCATTAAACGCTACTAGTTCTGACCAATTAGTATGTGCAAATCAAAATGCCTCTTATACCTTCAATTATTCACAATCAGGAAGTGGAACTACAAATTTTAGTGCTGCTGGATTACCGAGCGGTGCTACTGCCACGTTTACACCAAGTAGTTTGAGTGCTTCAGGAACGGTAACGATGAATGTAACAGGCTTAGCAAATGTTGTCCCTGGTGAATATTTTATTGGGATCACAGGCAACAACGGCACTGAAACCGAAACACGTTTAAAATCTTTGCGTATTTTCAGCGCTACTTTTCAACCTCTTGGCTTAAATGCACCTAGCAATGGACAAACAGGACTTTCTTCATCGGTAGTATTACGTTGGCAATCCAACTCAAATGCAGAAAATTACACAGTACAAATTGCAACTGACAGTGCATTTACCAATCTATTTGAAAGTGGAAACACAACTTTAAATCGCTATGATGTAAGTGGTCTAAGTCAGGCAACACGTTATTTCTGGAGAGTTAATCCTACCAACCGTTGTGGGGATGGAGTACTAAATAATGCTACTGTATATTCTTTTGATACCGGTACAATTACTTGTGATCAAAATTTTGAAGCAACCGATTACTCAAATGCTACAATTAACGATACAGCAAACTCTACAGCTAGTGTACCACTAACAATAAGTGGTGGTTATACCATTGGTGACATTAATGTTAATGTTAATATCACTCATACTTATATTCAGGACATGACCATTACCTTACAAGGTCCTTCAGCTATTGGAAGCCCAACGATTGTTTTGTTACAAGAAGCTTGTGGTGACAATGATGATATCAATTGTACTTTTAATGATGACGGCGATCTACCTGTTTGTAGTGGAACTCCTTCATTAACGGGTCAAGTAGCTCCTGTAGACAGTTTAAGCAACTTAAATTCATTGCCCGCTGATGGAGAATGGGTTTTAAACATTAGTGACCCTTGGAATGGAGATGGTGGTGTAGTGAATTTATTTAGTATTGACTTATGTCGAGTTTCTCCTGCATTAGCAAATCCAACAGTAACCTTGGAAAATGTCCGTATTTATCCAAATCCTGCCAACGAACTTATTAATGTTTATTTACCTAATAGCATTGAACGATCTCTAGTTCGCGTTTATGATTTACAAGGTAGAGAAGTGGTAACCAAAGAAACCCATGGTGATACGGCAAAAGTTAATGTACAACATTTATCAGAAGGCGTATATATTGTTCGTGTTGAAAATAGCTTAGGTGCTACTTCACAACGAATCGTTATAAAAAAATAAGGTGTACTCTTCATTAATAAAAAAAGGATGTCAGTTACGACATCCTTTTTTTATACATGTAAAATTTCATCGGGAATCAATAAGTCTTCATTCCGAAAACGCAACATTACTTGGGCTACTGCTACTACATCTTTTTCACAATAGGTGACAATACGATCAATATCTTTTTCTTTATAAAACACCTCTCCTACCTGACTACCATCAATATCATCCTTAGAAGAGGGAATACCTAAAATTTTAGATAATAATTTTAAAGAAGTAAAATGTTTAAAATCCCCAAACTTCCACAATTCCATGGTATCCAAATGTGGAATTTCCCAAGGTTTTTTTCCAAATAAATTCAATTTACCCGAAAGCGAAACCCCATTAATAATCATTCTTCGCGCAATAAAAGGAATGTCAAATTCTTTGATATTATGGCCACACAACACATATTGAGGACCGCTAAAATGATTATTTAAAAGATTATTAAAATCTTTAAGCAATTGTTTTTCTTCCCCAAAAAAAGAAGTCACTCGAAAATTACGAATGTCGCCTTTGACTTGAAAATATCCAACTGAGATGCAAACGATTTTACCAAACTCGGCCCAAATGCCTGCCCGATCATAAAACTCTTCAGGTGAAAATTCATCCCTTCGCTGGTATTGCGTTTTTTGTTCCCAAAGCGTTTGCATTTCGGGATCCATCTGGTTAAAGAATTCTTCTTGGGGAACGGTCTCGATATCGAGAAACAGAATGTGTTCTAATTTAATTTTGTCTAACATACTAAAATATTTGGCGTTTATAAAGCACTAATGTACTAAAATTAAGCCAATTATAAAAATAGTTACGCTTTCTCCAAAACAAATGGTCCAACTTTACCAATTTTCACTACAATTTGTTTTTCATCCTTTTTAATGATTTCAACTTCAACCGATTTACCTGTTTTTGAAGTTAATTGAATTACATTGGGTTTGTCTTTAGGAATAGTATATTCTGATTTTTCTGACTTACCAAATAAAGAAATCGTAATTTCTTTAGCAGTAATATCTAAGGTCAAATTTTTAAACATTTCATTCACCATTTTCAATTCTTCCGCTTCAAACTTTTCCACTTCATAGGGTTCTTTGAAAGTCCATTTGCCTAATAAGGTGTTGGTTTCTTGAGCAAAATTGACCATTGAAACCAATAAAAATGCAATAACTACGGTTGCTTTTTTCATATAAAAATTATTAAAATAAAACTTGTTGTTTATTCGGTTGTTCATGATCCAACAACCATTGTTTGCGATGTAAACCACCGGCATAACCCGTTAACGACCCATCCGACCCAATGACGCGATGACAAGGGATAATAATCCAAAGTGGATTTTTACCGTTGGCCGAAGCTACAGCACGAATCGCTTTGGGATCGCCCAACTGCAACGTTAATTGTTGGTAGGAAGTGGTTTTGCCAAAGGGAATTTGAAGTAAAGCATTCCAAACTTTTTGCTGAAATTCGGTCCCTTTTGGGTTCAATTTCAATTGAAACTCGGTTCGATTCCCTTCAAAATACTCCAAAAGTTGTTGCACGGCATCCTTTAAAACTACTGGGATTTCTGTACTCACATCACCTTCGTCTATTATCCTTACCGATTGAATGCCCAATTCATTTCCAGAAATTTGGGCTAAACCTAAAGGTGTCCGAACGGTAACGGTTGCTAAAGTTAACATGTGAACAAGGTACGGATAAAAAACAAAAAAAGCCCAAGATAATTGCGTCTTGAGCTTTTCCAGTTAGTTAGTTGGTGATTACTTTGCCTGACTCATGATATACTGCTCCAGGGCTTGACGCTCCTCGGGTTTCATGTTTTTGGTTATGGCAAAATTAGCTTTCATTACCGTGTATTGTGATGGATCTACAATCGGTTTGGATTCTTCGTTTAAAAAACTAGCGATACTCGCTTTATTTTCCTTATAAGCTTGGGCAATGTCCAGTAAACTTGGCCCAACCACTTTGGTATCGGGTTTATGGCAGGTCGCACAAGTTCCCACACCCTCAAACAATTCTTTTCCTTGTTCGGCTAACGGAAAATCGGCATTTGTTGAAGTTTCTTTTACTGTTGTCTCTTCATTGACTTCATTGCCGTAATTGTCGGTTTTCTTTTGATCACCGCCACATGCTACGAATATAAATCCGAAGGCCAACACACCCAACCCTATTCCTAGTTTCTTCATGATCTTTCTTATTTGATACGTAAAGGTATCTTGTAATTTATTGATTCGCTATGATAATTATCAGGACTATCGCTGATTCAATAGAATCGCAGCTTCTTTGGCAAAATAGGTCGAAATCAAACTCGCTCCTGCCCTTTTGATACACA
>CAYNDK010000073.1:0-12904 GCA_964395965.1 uncultured Flavobacterium sp. | reverse complement strand
GTATACGATTTTAAATAACGATATACTTTGTTATTTAGTCCCAAAAGGGCTACATAATTTTTTAATATTATTTTAAAATCCGAAGGAGCGCCTAATAACACAAATTTTTCGATTTCGTGAGGGTAATGTTTCTGATAGTAGGCTAGTGTATTGCCACCAACGGAATGCCCAATTAGAATTTTAGGATTATAAATGGACACGATTTTATGAATGAATTCGGCATATAAGGGAACATTAAATTCGGTGCCACTACTTTGCCCATGCGCTGGAGCATCAAGGGCAATTACTGTTTTTCCCGTTTTTAAAAGGTGTTTTAATAATTTTTTCCAACGACTCGAATTACTTTCCCATCCATGAACGAGGAGGATGATGTCCTCATTACCTTTCCAAATATAAGTTTGAATCGTATGGGTGTCTAATGTATGCTTAACTGACTGGGAGCGCTGGAGTGTTTTGGGAATTTTATTCGATTTTATTTTTCCTTTACGGGGCACACTAAATAAGCGATAAGCCAACCGAAATGCGTATTTCGGATAGATATAACTCATCAGGTTGATGTATAAACCAATTGTTTTGACAAGTAAATATTGACTAATCTTTTTCAAAGCAGGTAATTTTATTTTGGGGAATGAAAAAGCCACCGCGAGGGTGGCTTCTTATTATATTGATGCGAACATTTGTTCCATTTTTTCTCTTTCTTCTTGAGCCAGCACATTGTCAACCAAAATTCGACCCGAATGCTCATCCGTTAGGATTTTTTTTCTAGAAGCAATTTCAACTTGTGTTTGCGGAGGAATAGTAAAGAAGGATCCAACAGAAGCTCCACGTTCAATAGATACTACTGCCAAACCGTTGCGTACACTTTTACGAATACGGTCGTAAGCAGTTAATAAACGCTCTTCAATACCTTCACGGTAGGCTTTTGACTTCTCAATCAAAAAGTTTTCTTCTTTTTGAGTTTCCGCCATGATATCGTTTAATTCCGCTTTTTTGTGTTTTAAATGAGTTGATTTTTGATCAAGCTTCTCTTTCGTTTGCGCGATTGATTCTTTTTTAAATTCAATCGAAGCTTTCAATTCTTTGATTTGTTTTTCAGCCAATTGAATTTCCAATTCTTGGTATTCAACCTCTTTAGTCAACGCATTGAATTCGCGGTTGTTGCGAACATCTTTTTGTTGCTCAGTATATTTTTTGATGGAAACTTGGTGCGTTTCAATAGCTCCTTTTTTCGCTTTGATACTTTCTTCAATTTGCGCTAAGTCCATTTGAAGTTTTTCCAAACGAGTGGTTAAACCGGCAACCTCGTCTTCTAAATCTTCTACTTCTAGAGGTAATTCTCCACGAACACTTCTAATTTCGTCAATTCGAGAATCGATTAACTGTAAATCATATAGCGCTCTTAATTTTTCTTCAACGCTCATTTCTTTTGTAGTAGCCATATTTTATAAGTACTTAACCGGGTTTGTATTTTCTTCTGATAAAACGACTGCAAAATTAGTAATTTTTTCTTTAAGAAAATCAACTATGTGATTTTTTGTAAATCTTTCACTTTCAAAATGTCCAATATCAGCGAGTACCATTTTACCTTCTGCTTCATAAAAATTATGGTACTTTAAATCTGCTGTAAGGTAAATGTCGGCCCCTGATTGCATTGCGTTTTTAATGGCAAAACTGCCAGAACCACCTAAAACAGCTACCGTTTGAACTTTTTTTCCAAGTAATGCAGAGTGACGAATTCCACCACAGCCCATTTTGGATTTTACCCTTTCCAAAAATTCGAGTTCCTCCATAGGATGTTCCAACCTTCCAATGCGTCCTAAACCAATATTTTGATGGGTGTTTTGAAGGTTGTAAATCTCGTAAGCAACTTCTTCATACCGATGGTTCTCGAAAAGTGCTTTTAGGATGCGACTTTGTAAATGCTTTTCAAAAGTTACTTCGATTTTTACCTCTTGAGTTGAAACAAATTCAAAGCGCTCTCCCACCACGGGATTACTGTTGGCTTTACCTTGAAAAGTTCCAATGCCAGTTGAATTAAAGCTACAATGTTCATAATTACCGATCATACCAGCACCCGCAGTAAATAAAGCAGTTCTAATTTGCTCAGCATCTTCCTCAGGAGCGTAGGTGATGAGTTTCTGAATATACTCCTGTTTGGGTAGGAGAACCTTACTTTCAATTATTCCCAAAGCGTTACAAAAAAGTGTGTTTACTCCATCTGGGTGATTATCTAAAGCTGTGTGTACCGCATATATGGCAATGTCATTTTTTATTGCTTTTATCACCGCACGCTCCACATAGTTCTTTCCAGTTATTTTTTTTATGCCACTAAAAAGGATAGGATGGAAACAAACCACCAAATTGCACTTTCGCTGTATTGCTTCTTCAATTACAGTTTCCAAAGCATCATGGCAAACTAAAATCCCAGTACACGTTGTGGTTTCATCACCAACTAATAAACCAACGTTGTCAAAGTCTTCTGCATACCCCAACGGTGCTAATTCTTCAAGGATAGGCAGTATTTCTCTAATTCTATAACTCATAATTCATAATTCATAATTGATTCAAGTTTCCCATCGATTAAATTCCTCGATCCACTGCCATATGCCGTTTACCTTTTGAAAAAGAACAAAGCTGCCACTATTGTGTTCTATACTTCTGTAAAATCCAACTTTAATTAAACAATAATTTTGGGGCAAATAGATTGGACGGTTAACAATTAACATGCGTTGGTTGTTCTCACCATACGATTGGGTTTTCGTTTGGAAATCGGTTAAACTCACAGGAGTTTGAACTTTTTTCTGAAGAAATTGGTTTTGATTGGTGAAAACAAGTTGATATTCTGATTGCCAATTTTCGGGTTTTAACTGACCTTGAATTTGCTTTTTGATTTCCGTTAGGAATTTTTTTAATAGGGGATGATTTTTGCAACCTTCTACCATTTCAAATGTATTATTAGCTTTTTCGGCATAAAAATACAGAAGTTGAAGCCGGTCTTTAACTATAGGTTTTTCATTGGTGTAATAATGATTCAAAATAATTTTCAATAAGGCCGCATTATCGTTTACAGTATTTTGCCCTGTAGAATAAGTGAAAAAAAGTAGGCCTACAAAGAGGAAAATCGATTTCATTTTTTATGCCGTTGAATCCTTCAAAGATAAAAAAATGTTACTTTCGTACTATGATAATTTTACGTTTCCTCTTACTCCCATTTGCGTTTCTTTACGGTTGTATCATGGCAATACGTAATTTTTGTTATCAAAAAGGAATTCTAAAATCCTATTCCTTTGAAATTCCCATTATTGCAGTCGGCAACCTAAGTGTGGGAGGGACTGGTAAAACGCCACATATTGAAGCGCTACTGCGTTTATTAGAGCCAAAGTATCGAGTTGCAACCTTGAGTAGAGGTTACGGACGTTCCTCAAAAGGTTATATTGTCGCCAATGATTGTGCCGCCGATCAAATTAATGGTGCTTTGTTGGGTGACGAACCACTTCAGCTTCATCTTAAATTTCCTAAGTGTACCGTAGCTGTAGATGCCAATCGAAAAAATGGAATCGAACAATTGCTGCAACGTAACCCTCAACCTGAAATAATTCTTCTAGACGATGCTTTTCAACACCGACGCGTACAAGCTGGGTACTATATTTTATTAACTGCATATAACGATTTGTTCTGCGATGATTGGATGTTACCAACGGGTACCTTGCGCGAATTTTCTTTTGGAAAAAAAAGAGCAAACGTGATAATTGTCACAAAATGTCCGGCTGATTTAAGCGAACTTGCCCAACAGAAAATACATGAGCAATTGGACGTAACCGTTCCGGTGTTTTTCAGTACAATTTCCTATGATGATCAACTGTATACCGCACAAGGACATTGTGCTGTTACCGATTTTTATGGAAAAAAGAAAATACTGTTGGCAGGGATTGCCAAACCAGAGCCTTTTTTTGATCATTTATATGAAGAAGGAGATACCGTATTGACGTATCCAGACCATCATGATTTTTCTAAACAAGACATTGATAAAATAAACCAAATCGCTAATCAACAACCGATTATCACAACCGAAAAAGATTATGTGCGTTTAAAGGGGAAAGGAATAGCTGCTCCACTTTATTATTTGCCTATTAAAAGTCAGTTGCTACAAGGGGAATCGGAATGGAAACAAATAATTGAACAGTATGTGGGAACAAGTACACGAAACCGTTAACTTCATTCAAGAAAAAACTGGATTTACACCTGAGTATGGAATTATTCTCGGCTCGGGTCTTGGTAGTTTTACTGATGATATTCAAATAGAATACCTCTTACCGTATGCAAGTATCCCTAATTTTCCTGTTTCTACAGTGCAAGGGCATCAAGGAGCTCTTGTGTTTGGTACAGTTGGTGATAAAAAGGTAGTAGCAATGCAAGGGCGATTCCATTTTTACGAAGGATATTCCATGCAACAAGTGACTTTCCCTGTTCGAGTTATGAAATACCTTGGCGTATCAAAACTAATAGTGTCCAATGCATCCGGCGGTGTCAATCCAAATTATCAAGTGGGGTCTATTATATGTATTAAAGACCATATTAATTTAATGCCAGAGCATCCTTTGAGGGGGAAAAATGATGATCGTTTCGGACCGCGGTTTGTAAATATGAGTGAGCCTTACAGTAAAAAAATGATCGGTGTAGCTAAAGAAATTGCTTCAAATCATCAAATAACTGTTCACGATGGGGTGTATTTAGGATTACAAGGGCCAACGTTTGAAACCTTATCCGAATACCGTATGGTGAAAATCCTTGGAGCTGATTGTGTGGGTATGTCAACAGTTCCAGAGGTTATTGTTGCACGTCATATGGAATTGGAAACATTTGGATTGTCAGTGATAACCGATATGGGCAATGAGGATACAATTGAAGAAGTAAATCATGAAGAAGTGCTGAAAGCTGCGCAAAAAGCAGAGCCTCATGTGCGTCTTTTGATTCGTGAACTAATTAAAAATTATTAATTATAACAAGTAATCTGAAATGATTTTATAAAATTTTTCAGGTTCAAATGGCTTCGTCAAAACATCTGTCATACCATAAGATAACAACATTTCTCGATTTTCATTTAACGAAATTGCGGTAAGTGCAATAATCGGGATAGAAGTATTAAAGGTCCGTATTTGTTCGGTGGCAATTGTACCATTGATTCCGGGTAAATGAACATCCATCAAGACCAAGTCATAATTTTGAGCTTCTTTTCGTAAAAGGGTAACACAATCTTCCCCATTATCTAAAATACGGCAATTCATTCCACGATTTTCAAGCATTTTCTTAGTGATCATTTGGTTGATTTTGTTGTCTTCGACCAAAAGAATACGTTTGCCTAAAATGGCAGTTTCATCTTGTGTATTTTCAGGGATATCTAGCGGTACAACTGTTGCATCGTTTTCACCGACTTGAAAGGGGAGGGTGAAAGTAAAGGTAGTTCCTAAGCCAACTTTACTATTTAACGAAATAGAACCACCAAGGAGTTCAATGAGTCGTTTAACAATAGCTAAACCTAAACCGGTTCCTCCATATTTGCGATTAATTTCTATTGAACCTTGAGAGAAACTTTCAAAAATCTCACTTTGTTTATCCTCAGGAATCCCAATCCCATTATCAGAAACTTGAAAATTGATTTGGATGGTTTTGTCTTGAACTTCCTCCAATTTAGCTAGAAGACGTACATGTCCATTTTTGGTAAACTTTAAAGCATTGTTAACCAGGTTAATAATGATTTGAGAAAGTTTTGTAGGGTCACAAATTAAATTTTCAGGAATCGCATTGTCAATTTCAATTTCAAAAATATTGTGATTTTCCTGAGCAATTTCGCGGAATGAAGTTTGAATATTCTTCAAATGGGTTCGAATTGAACAGTTGATGAATTCAACAGGCACATTCTCCGATTCAATTCGGTTGATTTCCAGAATGTCATTTATAAATGTCAATAAATAATTACCTGAAAATTTTAGGGAATTTAAGTATTCAATTTGTGAAGGTTTAGGTTGCTCTTCAATCAAAAGGTGCGTAATTCCATTGATAGCATTCAAAGGTGTTCGTAGCTCATGACTCACCGTGGAGAGAAATTCAGAACGGGCTTTGGTTGCATTTTCAGCTTTTTCTTTAGCCATTTCCAATTCTCGATTTTTCTCTTGTAATAGTTTATTGGATTCGTTGCGTAAAATATTATTCTTATACAACGATAAACTCAATAAGGATAAAATGGAGATAAGTGCAATCGCAAGAATACTAATCAGTTTTGCAAAATTTTTAGCTTTTAACTGGGTTTCCTTCTCACGTTCTAATTGTTCAGCATGCTTGATTTTTTCTGAATTTTTGAATGAATCAAAATCAACAGGTTCAATTTTAGCATGAAACTGTTTGTCTAAGCTATCTTTTAAATCGACATAGCGTTTCAAAAAACCATGTGAGGCGTCAATATTAGCGTTGTTCTCTTGAATCTGACTTAAGGCGAGTAGTATATTCGCACGTAATTCGGGTTGGTCATTAGTACGACTCAAGGCGCGATTCATATAGTTTAACGCTAGATTGTTGCGCTTACGATTCTTTTCAATCATGCCCAAATGGTACATGGCTTCAGGGATAACCTTACGCGAATGTATAGTGTCTGTTTGGGCGATAATTTTTTCTAAAATCCCTACCGATTGGTTAGTACGGCCCAATTGTTTATAGATGATTGCCCGTTGTAAATTAATCATCTCAATGGCACTATGGATCTTCAGTTTTTCAAAAATAGTCTGTGCTTGATTTAAATTTTTTTCTGCAAGCGTAGTGTTATTTTGTTCAATATAAGCCATGCCTAAGTAATAATAGCACATAGCTTGCTCTGTAGATTCAGGTAATGTAGAGTAAATCGCAATACTTTTTACGAAAGCATCGATGGCATCTTCATGTTTTCGCAAATCGAAATAGACCAATCCGAGATTGTAATAGCTATCGGCTAGTGCTTTTTCATCATTTTTCTTTTGTGAAAAGTCAATTGCTTTTTTTGAATAATAAAGGCAGTTACGGTAGTTATTGGCTTTCTTATTGTATTGGATTTGCTGAAAATAATACCCCAAACTATCGAATGATTTCGATACATTTTTTTGGGCTAATAGCGCAAAAGGGACCAATAAGAAAAACAGTAGCTTTCTCATCTATAGGCGTTTTGTACGACAAAATAAGGAAATTATTTGGAAACCAACCTAATTAAATCGACCAATCTCGATGAATAACCGATTTCATTGTCATACCATCCGACGACTTTGACCATTTTGTCGATGACTGAAGTGAGCTGTGCATCAAATAAACAGGAATGTGGATTGCCTATAATGTCCACAGATACAATAGGATCCTCCGTATAATCCAATATTCCTCGTAAGTTATTTGCTGCAGCGAATTTGAATGCAGCATTGATTTCTTCAATAGAAGTGTTTTTTCTTACATTAAAGGTAATGTCGGTCAATGAGCCATCGGGTACAGGAACACGAATACCACATCCTCCCATTTTTCCCTCCATACCGGGAAAAATTTTGGTCAAGGCTTTGGCAGCTCCTGTTGTGGTAGGTACTATGGATTGTGAAGCTCCACGAGCTCGGCGTAAATCTTTATGCGGCTGATCGTGTAAACTTTGATCGGTAGTGTAGGAGTGAACAGTGGTGATGTAGGCTTGTTCAATGCCACATAATTCCTCAATCACTTTAATCATGGGAGCTGCATTATTGGTCGTACAACTTGCATTGGAAATGATGGTTTCTGTGCCGTCCAAAATAGACTCGTTGACACCCAAAACAATGGTTTTTATTTCAGGAACCTCTGATGGAGCAGATAGAATTACTTTGGGAGCACCTGCCGTATGATGCTGCTTGAGGATTTCGAAGGTTTTAAATTTACCCGTTGCTTCAACAACCAGATCTACGTTTACCGTATGCCAAGGAATATTTTGAATTTCTTTTTCATGAAAAAAAGCAATCGATTTACCTTCAATTACAAACCCATTTGTATCAAATAAAACAGGATATGGGAACTTACCATGAATACTATCATACTTAGTTAAATGTGCCATTGTAGCGGTATCTGCAATATCATTTATCGCTACCACTTCAATTGCCTCATGATTCCATAATAAACGAAATAAATTTCGTCCAATTCGACCATACCCGTTAATGCCAATTCTAATTTTTCCCATACAACACCATTAAAGAATATGTTTTTCAGCATGATAGCTAGAACGGACTAATGCGCCACTTTCCACATGACGGAATCCCATTTCTTTACCAATACGCTCATATTTTTCAAATTGCTCAGGTGTAATAAATTCTTTAACCGGTAAATGTTTTTTGGTAGGCTGTAAGTATTGCCCTAAGGTTACAATGTCAACATTTACATTGCGTAAATCGCGCATTGTTTCGATAACTTCTTCTTCAGTTTCACCTAAACCCAACATGATACCCGATTTTGTTCTACGGATTCCTTGGTCTTTTAAATATTTTAAAACGTCTAAACTTCGGTCATATTTCGCTTGGATGCGAACTTCACGGGTTAAACGACGTACAGTTTCCATGTTATGGGAGACCACTTCAGGATTGGCTTCTACAATGCGGTCAATATGTCGGTGAATTCCTTGAAAGTCGGGAATTAAGGTTTCTAATGTTGTTTCTGGATTCATTCTGCGAATGGCTTCTACCGTTTCTAACCAGATAATTGAACCCATGTCTTTCAAATCGTCGCGATCTACACTCGTGATCACCGCATGTTTGATTTTCATGATTTTAATTGAACGTGCAACTTTCTCTGGTTCGTCCCAATCCACATTCTCAGGACGTCCAGTTTTTACTCCACAAAAGCCACAAGAACGGGTACAAATATTCCCAAGAATCATAAAGGTTGCTGTTCCTTCTCCCCAACATTCGCCCATGTTTGGACAACTTCCCGAGGTACAAATCGTATTCAACTTGTATTTGTCAACTAGTCCTCGTAATTCAGTATATTTTTGACCTATAGGTAATTTTACCTTTAACCATTTAGGTTTACCGTTTGGAGGGAGTACAGAAGAAGTTTCAGTATTCATAAGCATCATTATTGACTGCAAAAATACAATCAATATTTATATTAAAAGCGGTTCTGTTAAAGTTTTAAGATATGTTCGCTTACTCGATAAAATCCAGTTCTTTGTTGTGGGTTTCAGGGATAGTCAATGTTGCATAAATTCCCAAACCAAAAGCAAGTATCCCCACTATTAATGCCGCATTAATTACGGTTTGTGTTTGTTTAAAATAATCGAAAAGCAAAAGCATTACGGGAAGTAAACCGCGAACCATATTGGGTACTGTTGTCGTGGTCGTATTGCGAAGGTTTGTTCCAAATTGTTCCGCTGCAACGGTGACAAACATCGCCCAATAGCCGGTTCCAAGTCCGAGCCACACACAGAAAAAGTAATAACTATTTTCAGAATTTGCCCCTCCAAAAAGCATCCATACCACACCAACAACCGTAAAGAGCATCATGTAAAAAATCGCTTTTTTACGCGAATGCAGTGCATGTGAAATGAAACCACTAGCGAAATCCCCAATTGAAATTCCGACATAGCCCCACATGATGGCTTCTCCTGGAACTATCTTTTTTATTCCCATTTCTGGGGCAAATTGGTTGGCCATCATCGCTAAAATTCCGATGCAATACCACGTTGGTAATCCGATTGCGATGCATTTCAGGTATTTAATGCACCGAACTTTATTACTGAAAAGGGAAAAGAAATTCCCTTTAGCTATGGAAGAGTCATTTTTAATATCCTTATAAATACCACTTTCAGAAACACTAATTCGCAAGACAAGTAACAGAAGTCCGAGTCCGCCCCCAATAAAATAAGCAGTAGTCCAATTCCCTGCCATTTGTACAGTTAATTGAGCAACCACTGCGCCCAAAAGTCCGAATCCCGCCACTAACGAAGTGCCAATTGCGCGTAATTCTTTGGGTAAACTTTCAGAAACTAAAGTAATGCCTGCACCCAATTCTCCAGCAAGTCCAATACCTGCAATGAATCGTAACCAAGCATATAAAGTAGCTTGGTCCATAAAATGAATTTGGGGTAAAAAACCACAAGCAATATTGGCTAAAGAATAGACTAATATAGATCCAAAGAGAACGGATAAACGTCCTTTTTTATCACCAAAAACACCCCAAATAATTCCGCCCAACAACAGACCCGTCATTTGATAGTTAATGATTTGTGTCCCTACGATGTCTACATCCATGCCCAGTTCGGTTAGGCTGGGTACTCGAACTATGCCAAAAAGTAATAAATCATAAATGTCGACAAAATAGCCAAGTGCTGCAATGATAACGGGAAAGCTCATTAAGTGCTTCCACTTTTCTGAAGTAGAAAATTGATTCATGAAACGTTTCGATTGTTTGTTGGCTAAAAATAATAAAAAAACCGCAGGGTCTAACTGCGGTTTCTATTTGTAGTACTAGGATTAATTTTTTATCAAAATGGGAAGAGAATAGCGTGTGCGAACCGCTTTCCCGTTTTTAATACCCGCTTTCCATTTAATTGGAATCGCTTTTAAAGCGCGAATTGCCTCTTGATCAATAGAAGGGTCAGCATTCCGAATCACTTGGATGTCTGTCATGGTTCCATTGCGTTCAATGACAAAAGAAACCAATACTTTTCGGGTTTCATCTTCTAAACCTTCAATGACCTCCCTGTCAAAACGGTCGGCTACTTCTTTATAAAATCGTTGCATACCGCCCGGAAATTCTGGTTGTTCGTCTAATGTAGCCGTACCTTCAATGGTTGTTGGCGAAGTTTCCGGAATATAAGAGCCACCATCACTTCCTCCTGGAGTTCCCCCTTGCACACCTCCAGGTGTACCTCCGGGTGTTCCAGTACCATCGGGTAGACCGGGTGCAGGATCAACTATTGGTGCCGTTGGTTCTTTAGGCTCGGGATCTTTTGGAACTTCTGTTGGTGCAACGGGTTTGAAGTTTTTGATCGGATTTTCAGGTGCTTTAGGAGATTCAGTTCCTTTAGGGCCAATGGGATCCTTTGGAGGTGTAATGTCTACAACCACTAAAGTGTCATTAGGGACTTCTGGAACTGCGTCAGGTGTCGGAATTGCATTGAATGAACTCAATAGAAATACACTTCCTGAGAGTAGTCCAATACCCGTAAAAAATGCGATTAGTGTAGTTTTTTCATTTTCACGGCGCAATTGATAAGCGCCATACTTTTGGTTTTTGCCTTCAAAAATGACATCCAGCCATTTCTTTTCAAAGATACTTACTCGGTTCATAATCATGTGTGTTTAAGGTAAAGTATCGTTAAGGCATAGGCAACGCGTATAAAATTGAATATATCAATGATAACGCAATCGTTTTAGTGATATTGTGCGATGAATGCAAATAAACGGTAAAGACGCTGCAATATTGATTGTGTTATAGCAAAAACACTAGCGTTTTTGTATAATCTCTGCGAGTAATTTTTTGGCGCGAAGCAATTTGATTTTGACATTACTCAAGGGTTCGTTAAGCTGCTCGGAGATTTCTTGATAGCTTAATTCTTGAAAATACCGCAACTGAATAATTTCTTGATAATGCGGTTTTAATTCTTTGATGTATTGCAACAAACGCGAAAGATTTTGTTCAGTAATCAGTTCGTCTTCAGCAGACGGTGATGTATCCGCAATGTTGTAGGCTTGTTGGTCTTCTTCATCAGTGATTTCAACAAATAAGGAAGACTTACGTTTCCGTAACATATCAATGTGAACATTTTTTGCAATGGCAATTAACCAAGTATTGAATTGATATTCTGGGTTATAGGTGCTTATTTTGTCAAATGCTTTAGAAAAGGTTTCTATAGCAATATCTTCGGCATCAGTTTCGTTTTCAGTCCGTTTTAGCATAAAGCCATACACCTCATTCCAGTAGTGGTCGAGCAAGTAAGTGAACGCCACTTGGTCCCCTTTTTTGGCTTTTTCAATGTAGGTAATTACTTCCAATGTACAGGTTTTGAAAATAAATTGGTGATTGAAACATTTAATTGGGTGAAAATCAAAACAAGTTCAATGAAAGGGTAGAAGTACATCACATCCTTTTCTTTTAGCTTTCCAGAAGCCATTCCGAGTGAAAGCCAACTAAAAATATAACGAAAACCAATTAGGCTACAAACAATAATCCACTGGTATTGAAAAGCTAAAAGGATTATGGGTAAACAAACAAAAAGAAGTTGAGAAATGTAAAAAAGTCCCAACTGAAATTTATCAAATCCCTTGTAATGTTGTGCCGTTGAAACATGACGGCGTTTTTGGTTAAACCAAGCTTTAAACTTAGTTTTTGGTGCCGAATAGGTAAAACTTTCTGGGGTGTAACAAATAGTTGTGTTACTAGCATTTCCGGCTTGATTGATAAACAAATCGTCATCACCTGAACGCAATTTCATGTGGTCGATAAATCCTCTAACACGAAAAAATTCTTCTCTTTTGTAAGCCATGTTTCGACCTACACCCATATAGGGTTTCCCCATTTTTGCCCAAGCAAAATACTGAGTTGCGGTCAATAAAGTTTCAAAGCGGATAATTTTATTGAGAAACGAACCTTTAATACGTTCGTAGGCTCCATAACCCAAGACAATTGTTTTTTGTTGGGTGTAATGCCCCGTCATTTCTTTAATCCACTGGTTGGAGTTTGGATAGCAATCAGCATCTGTGAACAATAAATATTCATATTTTGCTGCTTTGATCCCAAGTGTAAGGGCAAACTTTTTATTACCCCAAAAGGCTTCGTTGTTTTCAACTTTAACCAATTTAATATTGGAGTATTGTTTTTCAAAGGCTTCAAACAAATCCAACGTTTCGTCACTTGAAGCATCGTCTATTAATACAAT
>CAYNDK010000072.1:11569-12912 GCA_964395965.1 uncultured Flavobacterium sp. | reverse complement strand
TATACATTGTCACTGAGAGAACATGCATTCTATATTAAATTCTCTTCAACAAATTCAAAATATGCTGACACAATTGGTCTAAATGAATTGACTAATGATCTTTTAAAAAACCTAAGTAATTCATTTGAAAGCTTTCTTAAGGCAGACTTTTTTCAGCATTTTAAAAATATCAAAACTGACAACAACAAATTACAGAAGACATTCCGAAAACTATTACCTGATTTAGATTTTAGAATGGTAGATTTAAAATTTGGTAGTTTTGAAGTTGGTTTAGCAGTTGACAAACTAATGAAAAGTTCAATTGAAGATAACGAAATTAAAGAGTGGTCGATTGATGTTGGAACTAAGTACAAAAAACTTGTTTTAGATGAAGATTATGATGAAAAAACTGTAAATGAAATTGTAGCAAGTTATGATGAAGAAGAAAGAAGAAAAATTTTTACTCCAATTTTTAATATAACGGAGAATCCAAACTTTAATCTTCAAATTAAAGAATCAAAAAGTTCTAAATATTCTATAGTAAAAGTTAAAGACAAAAAAGCAATTGAAAGAATCATACCAAACAAAATTGAAATAGAACCCATCGAAAATAAAGAGTTTGAGATTGTTCAAATTACTACAGTTTTAGATAAAAACTATTCAAGTAAGTCTATTAAACTTGAGAACACTCTTTTTAGTTCTTCAAACGCAAGCGAAGTTCAAATAACTAATAAAGACTTCGAAAAATTTGGATATATATTAAAACAGAATATTTCTATTCCTGCGAAAATCTCTACAAATAAAGGAATAGTAATTTTATCCGCTAAATTTGAGAATGAATCGTTCGAAGTTAATGATGATAGTGGGAAAATTGAAGATTTAACAAAAAAACTTACTAATAAAATTTACGAATATATACTTAATAAACAAATTGAGTAAACCTGCTGATAAGAGCCGCTCACCAATATGGCAGGTAAGTGCAAGGTTGATTTTTTGATAATTCGAAAAAAGTTTATATTTGTTAAAAATAATCGTTTCCCCCCGCTACCGCGCGAAATGAAATTCGACGAAGTCAATCCCTTCGCGTGGTCTCATAAATAAATTACCCCCCTCACCCCCAAATCTTTGAAACAGTTTTTAGTGAGAGTTTTGAGTCGTTGTTGTGTTGGAAAAATTGGATTACATTCGAGTTGGGCTAAATCGGCAAGTATCAAAATAGAGATTTGTGCCTAATTTTACCCAATTCAAGTCATAACGAACAGCTCATAGGTTTTTTATATTTCATGCACGATAATGTTTTTGGAGAAGATGGGTAGCAAGGTAATCAGCGTAATTGTCTAAATTGGAAAAAAATTAGTTTTGAT
>CAYNDK010000072.1:0-11559 GCA_964395965.1 uncultured Flavobacterium sp. | reverse complement strand
TGTATACTAATGGTCATTTCTTATGTATAGCAACACCTTATACTTCTCAAATTAAAAAAAGCATGAAAATAGTTCAATTCATAACCTGTATTACCATAACTTTTCTTTGTTCTAAAGTAAGTTGTCAGAATATAATAATTAGAGGAGCCGCTAATGGTAATCTACCCGAAAATTTTAAAAGTACTGGTAACTACTATTACAAAGATGTGTACAATTATCTTGACGGGTTCGTAGGGACTTGGGAATATGTGCATGGAAATGAAAAATTTCAGATTATACTGACCAAAGTAATAAACTACCATTACATCGATACCTATTTAAATTTTGATTTTTATGAAGATGGAATTGTTTTGAAGTATCGGAAATATGTGAACAATCAACTAATTTTTGAATCTCCAGACTATGACAAACCTGAATTTGTTTCAGAGGATGGCAATGAATTGAAAGGGACATTATTTGACTATGGTAGACTAACGAAAACACTTTACAAAGACGAGCCATTTAATACAAGTGTTTGGATACCCGGTGGAACACCAATGCCTACAGTTTGTTTGATAAAAAGAATACCATTAGAAAACAATAAAATAAAATTTGATTTGTATTTTTTCGAGGGACATAACTATGACAGTGCAACTTATTCGGGTCAACCTACACATAGTATACCCGACGGAGTGATAATGACAAAAGTTAATTAAAAGTAATATATGTAGATTATGAACAGCTGCTACAAAGTCGCCTGATTTAGTGCCTCTCTCCCGTTACTATTCTTCATGGTATAATCTAAAGCGGAAGGCCAAGAAGATTTTGAGTGTTTTTTGTGGGGTTGGGGAAAATGGATTACATTCGAGTTGGGCTAAATCGGTAAATTTAAAATACAACAACTTTGATGAAAGCAACTATAATTGTACTCTCTCTAATTGGCATCTTCATTTTACTGTTTTGTATTACGAAAGTGATCGTAATGAAGAAAAGTATTATTTATAAATATGAAAAAGCCAACCAAAAGATCTCCAACTGGGATTATTACAATAAATATGATGGAAATTGGTTTTTCAAGGAAATTGACTATATAAAATTGTATGCAACTACAAAAGACGACGCTATTTTGATGAAGAAAAAATTAATCAAAATTTACACTATTATCAGCGCTTCTTTGTTCTTTACCTTAATCGTAGTGATGGTGATTGGAAAAATCTCAGGACTCTTTAATTAGTTGATTTAACCACCCTATAGAAAAAACTTACTGCATGAAAATATATTCGTATTTACTTTTTAGAATATATCATTTTTATAAAGATTCAAAATATGAAAATGGAAATTACACACTATCAACTTCAATTGTTAGTACACTACTTATTTCAATTCATGTATTGACCATTTATTTCTTACTTCGTATCAATGGTATACCACTTATTGAACTTAATTTTGGCATCATTACAGGCTGTATGGGATTCTTTTGGGCAGTAAATTATTTCCTATTTGTTCGAAAAGAAAGCTTTCTCCACTACAACTTTACGAAAGACAAAAAAGGAGGCTATTTTATAATTGGTTACCTATTATTAACTACATTCATAGTCGTTTATACTGCTCAATTACATCGAAAACAAGTATTGGAAACACCCCGCTGCGTAAACGTCGCCTAACTTAGCACCTCACACCAATACCATTCATTTCAGCAGGTCGTAGTACAAGTCTACGATGGGATAAGAAATCTTAATGGTTAGTTTGTGAAGTTGGCAAAAAACGGGTATTTTAGTGGGGAACTTTAAATTTTGATAGTATATGCCTATAAAAAAAATTATCATTGAAATAATGATTATTACCTGTATCATTTTAACTGTACTTTTTGGGCTAGAAATGGTATGTGATAAAGATCAAATTTCGGGTCATTCCTTATCCTTTAATGTCGGAGACACCTACCATGTGATGTCGATCTATTTTGTACTTTTCCCTTTAACTTTTGTGCTACTGTCCCTATTTATATTTCTCAGAGCTGCCCTTAAAAAGTTTCAAAGCAATTTTCTAAACAGGTATTCACTGACTACCACTTTTATCAGTCTTTTATGTTTTCCCATGGCATTCGAACTACATCAATCACTTAGTAGCGCATCGGTAGGAAAGACGTATAATACGTATTACCTTTCACTTCAATTCCTCTATGTATTGTTTGTTTTGAAATTGATTTATATATCCTTTCAAATGGGTAACAATAAAGGTGCTGTTCAAAGCATTAAATAAAAAAGTTAGTTGCGTGTAGTTAATTACTATTTTTATACATTCTGAGCGATACCAGTAGTGTTCACAAAAGCGGCAATCTATATAAAAAACAATGTACAATCAACCCCTTTGGCGAATAAAATCCGCTATCTAAAACAAGAAATTAATTGCAATCTTATACCAAAATGATAATGAAAAAAATAGTCCTAATATATATCACATTTGCGCCATTTTTAAGTAACAGTCAAACCCAAAATGAAGTTGAATTTAAAACACAATACCTAGCCAATACCCAATACGAACAAAAGATTATACAGACTTCCAAAACTGAGGTTACCTATTATGGAACTGATGATTTTTTACAAAATTTAAAGGATAAAGGGATAAAAAATCCAACAATTACGAACACTCAAACTGAAATTCAGACTCTATCAAAAACAGGAAAACAAGTCAATGGGAAATTTCCTTTAACCATTGAATTTATCAAATCAACCAATAGTGACGGAAAAAAAATTATTCCTGATGGAACGGTCATTTACGGTCATGGCGCAAATGATAGCTTACCTGTTTTGGATTCTATTGTTGCTTCTGATATGAAAGAAGATTTTAAAAAGATGTTATTAGAATCGATGAAAAGTACTTTTTCACAACTCTCAATATCGGAAAGACGAGTAAAAATTGGCGAAAGCTATACTGATGAAAAACCACTTACAATACCAATAGCAGGAACAACTTTAGACATGACCACAAAAACAACTTACACCCTATTAAATTGTAAGAATGGAATTGCTGAATTTGATGTCACTAGTGTATACACAATTAAGACTGAATTAATAGATCATACAACTAAAGCCTCAGGGAATAGTTCGGGCAAATTATATTATGACATCGCTAAAAAAAACTTGATTCAATATGAAACTGTAACTGCCATGAAAATGTCATTACAACTTGAAAAGTTTTCATTAGGAATTAGTACGAATAGTACCTACTCGATGACTTCGAAAATATCTATCAATTAACCTTCTGCTTTGTACCGTCAACGTTGTGTTCCTATTTCCTGACTGTGCGCAGCATCCCAATACTATTCATTACCTCAGGCATATTGCTCGTATATGATCGGATAAGAATCCGCAACGGTTTGTTTGTGGGGTTGGGGAAAATGGTTACTTTAGAGAAATCTATTCGCAACCTTAATCACTACAATGTTTAAAAATTGGTCGTTACGATTTCTAGTGTATAAAGTAATCGTAGAAGTAGTTCTCGGAATTATTTACTTCAATCAACCTGTGGTTTTGAATCTTTCAAAAACTGCATCGGAATCTGCGCAGCCTTTATCGGTTATTGTTTTTCAATTTTTATCGGGATTACTTTTTATACTGGGCTTACTCTTTCTTTTGCTGAGTATATTCAAAAAAGAAGTAAAAGATTGGAAGTGGTACACCGCCTTATTTGGTTGGAGTTTTTTGTTGCTTATTGCCTTTATTTCTTTTTTAACGCGCGAATAAAAACTTAGCTTTTCACTATGGGATGGAAAACCTCAACACTTATCATACATCAGCCGTCAGCTGTTGATTACGAACAACTCTTGAATGAACTTGGCTATCAAGGTTTGACAAAAATTGAAGATGCGCCATTTGAAGTGGCACACCATCCTGAGGACGATACCGTTTATATAGGATCTTACAAAGACAACCTACTTATTTGCGCACCAGACATTCCGATGCAATTTTTTGACGATCAAAAATCAGCTGCTCTAGCTACATTGTATCAACGATTTCCCAACGCTGAGATTTGTTCCATTATACTTCACAGTAGTGTAAACTTGTGGGGGTATTCTGTACATAAAAATGGGCAACTCATTCGTGTGCGCGCTGGAAATGCCGATCAAGGTACTTTCAAAGAATGGGGTGAGCCACTGGACGAAGAGCAAGCCTTACTAAGTACATCCATTCGAAACAAAAAGGGAGAACGAATGTACCCCTATACTGCTGCTGCTGACGAACTCTTGACCGAGGATCAAGTGGGCGAGCAATTTGTTTTTGATGTTTGCAAACGGTATTTTGGTGAAGCACTCGACCAAGCCGATGGGTTACTTTTTGAAACAACGTTACAAGGTTATTCGTTCACCCATTCTGTGACTCCAAAGCCTTTAGAAAAAAAGCAGTCAAAATGGCTGCGTTATGGCCTTCTCTTTCTGATTATTTTGATTATACAATTGCTGCAACGAACTGTGTTTAAGAAATAATAAGGATAGTTGTTTAAACTCCGTTACAGATTGAATGCCTTTTTCCATGTCTAGTAGGAAATCAGCTAGTGCATCACTGTGTGTGCTATTGGTATCCACCAAGAGTTGGTGTTACAGGTACGAATTAAAAAACAAAAAGTAGAGCGAACTTTAAATAAATACTTATTTTAGTGGTATAAAAGCCTTTCCGAATCAACCTGTATTTGTTATGGGATTGAGGTGGATGTATTCTTAATTTTATAAAATGAAAAAAAATATTGTATGCGTCCTTATGTGTTGCTTTCAAATGGGTTGGGGACAAATAAGCAGTTATAAAACCCTATACCAAAAAGCCGATTCTCTTGCTCTTACTAAGAAAGTGGGCGTAATCGACCCGAAGCTTTATCAAGTAGCCGATTCCTTGAGTGCTTTTCATCCGATGGAGTATTTTAAAACTGCCGCAGCCTATTTTGGTAAACAGCAGTTGAACGAAGCCTCCTTTTTGTACTATGTTGGGTTTTTCAGGTATCGTTACTACAATTCGAGTAATCCCAATTATAAACCTAGTGGTGACGGGGCATTAGTTGGTGCTTTGGCCGCTACGTTGGGCGAACCCATAAATCTCTATTTACATGCCAACATCGAGAATTATATTGGCCTATTGGCACTCACCCTTGACTATATGCAAAAACATGATTTCAAATTTTATTCCAAGGACAACCATTTGGAAAAATACGAAGCCCAATTAAGCAGTGCTGAGGCAACTTTGGAAGATTTGAAAACACAAAAACGCAAGTACCAAAAGGAATGGAAAAAAGAACGTAAAGAAATTGAAGCATTAGTTCAGGAGACTAATTAATTACCCGTTTCAGTAATCGTCTTTCATAGCCTACCGCATGATCGATATCCTTTATCCGATTGTTCATTAAGCGAATGCACAAAAATAGGCAAAGGCTTACTGTTTGTCTACAACCGTTTACAGTAGCTTAATTTGTTGCGGTACTTATGAAAATTTAGCCATTTCATTTATTAATTTAGCGTCATATAAATATAGTAACGCCAGATCTTATAGTAGTTATGCAATCGTCCTCATTTGAAAACTCAACCTTAATCCTTTGCGTAACACCTTCGCCTATTTGGATTCTAGGTATATTTGGTTTTATTAGCTTTCTATTTTTTACCTTACCCCTCACTGCCATAATTATGAATGCCATTGAAGGTAACGGGCCAACATTTAAATCTGTTTTTGCACTTGGTCTATTTAGTGTTTTAGGTTTTTATATGTTACGTATTTTTTTGTGGAATCATCAAGGTAGAGAAATCATAGAATGGCAGCCGGAACAAATCACTTACACAGCTCATTATGGTTGGTTTACAGGAGAAAAAAAAGTGATCAAAAATCAGGATGTAACTTATCATTTCCTGCCAACTGATGAGGGTGGAATTGACACTGCCCTACTGCAACTCACCAATGGAATTGATACCCTTGAAACCGTTATAAAGCTTCCTAAAGACACCTGGCAAGTCCTTTTAAACAAAATGGAAAAGGCAGGAGTTATGGAATCTAACCTCATAGCGACAACAGCCGAATAGTCTTTTAAATGTATATAAAATGAAAACAATTATCCTCCTTCTCTTAGTCTCTTTAAATGCCTTTGCCGATTTTAAACCAGGTACCATGTCTTTTCGCGATGGAACTAGCCAACAAGGTTTTATAGAAGTCCCCGATGATTCTGAAAACAGTAAAATTCGTTTTCGTAAAGAAGAAAAAGGAAAAACTGAAAAGTTCCCCTTAGAGCTCATTCAGTCATTTGTAATCACCAACAACAAGGGGCAAACTGTAAAATTTGCCATAACCCATTTGGCGTATTTCAAACCCTTTAGTAAAGGTGCTGCGATTACAATACATAAGAAATGGGCTTGTGTACAAGTTTTAAAGGAAGGAAAAATCAACTTGTATACTGCTTGGTACTTGACCGCTGGTGCGGGTGGCGGTGCAGTAGGTGGTGCAACGATAAGTGGAGGATCGCTTACTACGGGTGACATGTACATAAACCGTCCGGGAGAAGATCATGCGTTGGAATTTTATAGTGGTGATCCTAGTGGATTTTCTATAACTATAGGATCGTGTAAGTATTTAACCTCCCAAGTGGAAAAACATTTTGGAAAAGAATGTCCAGAGCTCGTTCAAAAGATTGATAAAGATGATTTTAAAAAGAATGGGTACAAACGCATTGTCGAACTCTATGAACAGTATTGTGGTCGGTAATTTATTCAGGAACGCTGGATTTTGGAGCATAGGAGTGGCAGGAACATGTTCATATAAATTATAGCCTATTTTGATTTAAAAAAAAAAAACCAATATCTCCATCGTTCAATATTAATGAATGCAGCAATAACCTAACACCTTTAGAACAAGTGTTTTGTATGGCTCTCCTTTGTCGCTGTGCTTTTGCTTTTTTCAGTTGTGCTTTGTAGCCTTGGATTCCTAAAATTGGAAAGTGATTTTTGGTCGAATTTAAAAATTAACATAATGGGGCTAGTTTATTTGCTTCTACTCTCCTAATTGACTTGGTTTACTTTCCGGGTACTTTATTTGTAAGGTAGCTATGTTCATCACCAACGAAATATCCTTACACAAGTGAATACGAATGAAAAAAACATACACTTTGCTAAAAAACAATCCAAAGAAAACATCAATTGCAACAATCTAGATCGTATTGAATTCTATGTATCATCCCGTGATGATGAAAGTTTGATGTACAAATTTGATTACACAAAACTCATTACAAAGGACAATACGATCTTTATCCTTTCAAATCTTGTTGTTCAATGTTCATTGTAAAACGGGTATTTGATTGTGTGCCCCAAACCAAAAAAGAGCGCGATATTGTGTTTCTTTAACTAGAAGAAAGGGCATAAATTAAACAGATTATCTTGATTGCTAAAAAAGTTAGCTAGTTGATTTCCAATAGTTGCAAGTAATATATTTTTGGAAACATTGTACTTTCTGTTTAAAAATAAAATAGAATTCCCTGCGTTCTTTTATAACCACTTAATTCTCTACTCCATGAAAAACAAATGCCTTTATTTATTCTTGTTACTTCTCTCCTTTTCCTCATTTGCTTGCTTGAATGGGGAAACAAAAATTCTCAAAAATGGCTTTTTAGTCTATGAAGATTATGAGGGTATTGTTCCTCACGGGCATATCTTCCTTCACGATAGTTACCAAACTATTTTAAAAGAATTAGATAGTTTATATGCAAAAACCGGTGACTTGGACTACCTATCGGACAAAGGCTATTGGTGGTCCAAAAGAAATACAACGAAGCCTTGTCCCTTTATTTATCTATTGAAAAACGGGAACCCAATCGGTATTCTACCGCTTCTAATGTGGGGACTATTTATGAATTACTCGGAGACAATCAAATGGCATTGTTTTGGATTCGCAAGGCAATGCAAATCAATCCAGCATCTCACAAGAGTTCGGAATGGATTCATATTAAGATATTGGAAGCGAAAATCGGTGGCGGGCAATTGGTCAACTCCAACTTTTTAATCGGCACATCCTTTGGAAATGGTGACGAACCCAAGAGTTCGCTAACCAAAAAACAACGTGAAAAATTGATACAATCGCTCTATTTTCAATTGAATGAGCGCGTAACTTTCATTAAAACCGAAGACCCAATCATGGGGCAGTTACTCTTTGATTTGGGGAATTTGGCCTTTTTAAATAAAAAATACAAGGAAGCACAATTGATCTACCTAAAAGCGATCACCTATGGTTACAAAGGGGAATTACTTTCCAAAAGGATTCAGGCACTTGAATGGAAAATTAATGATGACCTGTATTCAAAAAATAGTCAATTAGCATCCATTAATTCCTACCATAAAACTTTATTTGTCATCACCTTAGCCATCGGGTCAGTGACTATTTTAATACTCTCTTTCCTATTCTTTAGACTGCGTAAAAAGCGACTTGGTGAAGTGAAACCATAAATATCCTCAACTTTAGCTTATTCTACTACCTATGAAATACTTCGCCTGCCTTTTGTTCTCCGTTATTTTAGTGGCTTGTCATTCGAACGAATTTAAAAAAAAGCCACGTATTCCATCTAGTATCGACCAACTTCATACAAAAGCAGCCATTGAGGCATTTATTCGTAAAAGCGATACCAATTAC
The DNA here is from genome assembly GCA_964395965.1 of uncultured Flavobacterium sp. Classification (GTDB taxonomy): domain Bacteria; phylum Bacteroidota; class Bacteroidia; order Flavobacteriales; family Flavobacteriaceae; genus Flavobacterium. Next base: position 2,935 of record CAYNDK010000072.1, on the reverse strand, counting down.
AAAAAATATGAGCTGAAAAAATTGCAAGACTTCCATCGAAGTTATAACAACGACAGTATCAACCGTGTGTTGGCCAACCGACTTCATATTAACACCCAATTTGAAAAAGCTGATTTTGATAACAATGGGTATACGGATTTACTGGTCATTGGTGACAATCATACGTGCAGTTCCAGTTCGGTAGAACCGTGTAGTTTTACCCCTATAGTGGTCATGAATTTTGGTCCAAATAATATAAAAATCATTCCCATTAATTTAGATTATACAGATGCTATTGCTCCATTGGTATCGTATAAAGAGGACCAACCTTTTTTAATGGTTTTCAAAAAGAAAAGGGATTATATAACAAAGAAAATAATCAAAAAAAAATACCAACTCACCTATCGTTTTGATAATTTCATAGAATACAATCCGCATCCTTCTTCACGAACTGTAAGCAACATACAATTTATTTCTGGACTCTGTTTTGGGGAATGTCCCTATTATAAACTAGAACTTTCCAACCAAGGTCAATCTACTTTTTACGCTTACGAATACAACCGACCGACAGCCACTTCGAGTCCCTCTATGCTCATGGAAGGCGTATATACGACAACCCTTTCGTCGCGTACATTTAAAAAGTTGGAAGAACTGATCAATTATTGTGATTTTCAAAATAATAAGAATAATTATTTTGTAACCCGTACCTGTTCTTCAACAGGGTATATAAAAATTACCTACACCAATGGGGAGGTTAAAAGAATTCAAGATTATGGCATGGTGGGCACTTATGGTTTAAGAATACTCTATCATGAATTTGCAAAATTGCGGTTCAATCACCAATGGAAAAAGGTAAAAGCGAAAGCACCAATTAATTTTGAGGATATTAGGGGTTATAATTAGTGCGTACTTTTACTATTTTATTCGATGGTATTCTTGGCAAAGAAATACGGGGCACAATTGCTTTCATTCATAGAATGAAATTAAAATATTTAACTTTTCTAAACACTTTCCTCCATGAAATCAATATACACCATTCTCCTCCTTTTGCTCTTTGTTTCTTGCCACAACTCCCCCGATTTTGTCAAAACACCCCTTCTTTTATCGGCTATCGATTCGTTGCAAACCAAGGAAGAAATTGAACAACTCATTGGTACAACAGATACTTTATATAAAAAATTCAAATTGCAAAGAATTCAGGATTTTACCACTGATTTATTTAATTTTAAAGCCCTCAAAAAAGTGGCACAACGCGAAAAGATTGATTTTGATTATACGAAAGCCGATTTTGATAATAATGGTTTGACCGATCTACTTGTTATTGGAACGAATAAAACGGTAACATTAGAAAATAATCAGCTGAATCCAAAGGTTGAATTATCCAAAGAATACAATACTTTGGTTTTGATGAATTTTGGGAAAGCAAATTATAAATTAATTGACATCAGTGAAGATAAATTCTATTTTATTGTCCCCCAAATAGTGTATGTGAATGAACAGCCGTTTTTGAAAATAAATAAGCCAATAATTACCAATGTAAATGGACAGTTATTAAGAGCTGCGAGTTCTTCGCAATTAACATATCGGTTTGGCAATTTTGTCGAATACAACGCACAGCCCAAAACCTATCCTATTGAAAAAATAACCTTTCAATCCCAAGGATGTCCTGGGACTTGTCCGGTCTATACAATTGAAATGACGGGGAATCGTAAAGCTCAATTTTTGGCTCAAAGCTACAATTACAGCAAGGAAACGGGGGAAGGAACGTATTTAGAAGGTTCGTTTCAGGGAACAATTGACGAAAATGCCTACTACCAACTCACCAACTTATTGTGCTATTTGGATTTCCCGACTTTGAAAGATAATTATCGGTTGGTCACGTATCATCATCCCAAATGCACCTTGTCCATCACGTACACTAATGGAAAAGTAAAGACCATCAAAGATTTTGGTATGGTGGGTACTTATGGTTTGAAACGGGTTTATACTTTGTTAGCCGAATTGCGTTTTAATCAGAAATGGAAAAAGCAGTGATCAATAACTGAAACATTGGCTTGTAATTGTTTGTGAAAATTGTTTATTTTAGACTAAGAATGTTTGCCCATTATATAATCAACCCTAGCCAAGAATAAATTTTAATGGTTAGCCCTTTTACACATCCGTAAAAAACGATAACATGCTACACGCCTTCTTCAAAAAATACGGTTATACCCTAATCTATCTATTGGTGATTGCTTTGCTCCTCTTTTTATTTGTACCCAATGAGAAAAAACATTACCTCTCTGGGGATGTCAAAGCGTTTCATGATAGCTATTACTGGAAAATCATGAGCAGTATGGCTGTAGGCTGCTATTTACTCTTCTTTTATTTTCTAAAAATCTACCGTAATTCTTGGATAGAAATCGTAAAAAGTACTTTCTCATTTGCCGTTGTCTGTTTATTTTTTTCTTTTCTATTTCAAACCATACTCATGGCATTTCTCCTTCGCATCAATCGAACCAATACTTGTGAACTTATAACGGGGAAATACGTTATTACCTATAATGACACTAAATTTTTGTTTGCAAAAGATTTAAAAACGAATGCGTATATCTTCGATAAAGAATTTTTTGAAGTGTATGGAAAGAAAAGCCTTCACGTTAATGACACACTACAAGTTACAACGAAAAAAGGTCTGTTGGGAATTAGGTTTCACTAATTTTGGATCAAACAGGCCAATACTTTTGCTTTTGAACACAGCAAAAAAATAAATGATTTAAATTATGAAAAACGCCCCTTTAACAACCTTTCAGCTTTATGTATCCGGACAATTAATGGTAAACTTGCCCATTGTATTTGTGATGTTAATTAGTGTGGCTATTATAAAATCGTATACCTCACTTAAAATTTCTGAAGCTGCAATTATTAGTTTGATCATCGGTTGGACGTATTGGGAATTCAGTTCGCGCTTTTGGAT
>CAYNDK010000071.1:0-12950 GCA_964395965.1 uncultured Flavobacterium sp. | reverse complement strand
TGTTTGGTGCACACAATTTAAATAACTTAGCAGGTGCCAAATGGGTGTGCCAATGTATGGGAGTTGATGAAGCCGATTTCTATGAAGCCATTGCTACCTTTAAAGGCGCTTCCAAACGATTGGAGAAAATTGCCGAGAGTTCGAATAAAGTAGCCTATAAAGATTTTGCGCATTCCCCAAGCAAAGTTTCAGCTACTACCAAAGCCGTGAAGAATCAATATCCCGATCGTAAATTAGTAGCTTGTTTGGAATTGCATACCTACAGTAGTTTGAATGCCGAGTTTTTGAAAGAATACGAAGGAGCACTCGATGCTGCTGATGTTGCTGTTGTTTTTTATTCGCCCGATGCGGTTAAAATCAAGCAATTGGAAGAAGTCACCTACGAACAAATTGCCCAATCCTTTCAACGAAATGATTTAATCATTTACACGAATCCCGAAGAATTCAAAGCGTTTTTGTTCAATTACAATCTTGAGCATACCGCCTTGCTGCTCATGAGTTCAGGGAATTACGGCGGACTCCAATTTGATGAAGTGAAAAAGTTAATACAATAAGAAAAATCTCCGGTCAAGCATCGGAGATTTTTAGTTTTTATCATACCGAAAATGACCTACAATAGTATAGTTAAAGAGGCAGTTTTCAATAATCTGTCCTCGACCAAAATTATGAACGATCATGGGGATTCCATTTTTCTGAATGTGGGTTACAATTCCTATATGCGGTAATTTATTATTAATCATCCAAGTTACAATATCACCTGGTAAATAATCGGCACTGTTTTGGGTTACGGTTAATTTTTTGCCTTTACGGCTGAAAAACACTTCCAAATTAGGCACCCTTCGGTGGTCAATATTTTTATCTGGATTTTTAAGTCCCCATTTCTTTAAATTGGGATAGGCATCAAAATGCGATTTTAGGTCTTCATGAACTTCTTTTTGCAAATCAATAGTACATTTGCGATACGCCCGAATTACTAGATCGGTACAAACGCCTGTTTTGGCAGGAACATCTCCTCCAGGATACGAAAGCGATACATAAGTTGGTGTGTAAACCACACTGGAATCAATCACTTGTAGCGCTGCATTGGACAAGCGTTCACCAAAATTTTTAGGGTGCGTTAGTGGAGTAATTTCTATCTTTTTTTCTTGAACTTCTGCGCGTACATGACCTGTTTGCTCTGGTTTTTGTTGGCAAGAAATAAATAGTAAGGCAAACAAAAAATAGTAGGGCATACGGTTGATTTTAGAGAGAAACGTTATTGTTAATTAGTTTATTTTGAAGAAATAAAAAAAATCGGTTATTTCGTAATTCAATATAAGCCAATTCATTATGTACACACCAATTCCGCAATGGGCCGAAGACGATCGCCCACGAGAAAAATTTTTATTAAAAGGGAAAGCTGCATTATCCGATGCAGAGTTATTAGCCATCTTACTGGGTTCGGGATCGCGCAACGAAAGTGCCGTGCAATTGGCCCAACGTATATTATCCCATTCGCAGCATAATCTCAACGAACTCGGCAAACGCACTGTTGTCCAACTCATGGAGTTTAAAGGCATCGGCGAAGCCAAAGCAATTACCATCGCTGCTGCACTTGAGTTGGGAAGAAGAAGGCGATTGGAAGAGGTTCAAGAACGTTACAAAATCAGTTCGAGTAAATCGGTTTTTGAGGTAATGCAGCCGCTTATTGGGGAATTGCCGCACGAAGAGTTTTGGGTGTTGTTTCTTAATAATTCCAATAAAATTTTGCATAAAGAACTCATGTCCAAAGGAGGTATGACAGGAACCGTGGTCGATATTCGTTTAATTTTTAAATCGGCATTGGAATACAAAGCAACTTCCTTAATTTTGACACACAATCATCCTTCTGGAAAATTGCAAGCCAGCGACGCCGATAAGGAAATTACCCAACGATTAAAATTAGCCGGACAACAATTGGATATTTTAGTCTTGGATCATGTAATTATTACGGAAACCGGGTACCTCAGTTTTGCCGACGAAGGAATTTTATAAAAAAAGTGCAACAGATAACGGATGTTTTTTTTGATTTAGACCACACGCTTTGGGATTTTGAGCGCAATTCAGCCTTGGCTTTTGAAAAAGTGTTTGAAATGCATCAAGTGACGGTAAGCCTGGATCAATTTCTTCAACACTATATTCCTTTAAATAAACTATACTGGGAGAAATACCGCAAAGAAGAGGTGACACAAAAACAACTTCGGTATGGACGGTTAAAAGATACTTTTGATTTGCTTCATTATACAATCAGCGACAGTGCCATTGATCAACTTTCAGAAGCATACATTCAAGAATTACCCAACAACAATTTTTTATACGAAGGTGCCCTTGAAATTCTTGATTATTTACAGGTTAAATACCGATTACACATCATAACCAATGGGTTTCAATCGGTACAAGATGGGAAATTAACTAATTCAGGTATCGGGAAATATTTTCAAACTGTAACCAATTCAGAAACTGCTGGTGTAAAAAAACCTAATCCTATTATCTTTGAAAAAGCGATGCAAAAAGCTGGCTGTTTACCCCATCAATCAATTATGATTGGCGATTGTTTAGAAGCAGATGTTCAGGGGGCATTGGATGTAGGCATGCGTGCTGTTTTTTTTAACGAATTTCAGATTGAAGTTCCCAACCATATACAACAAGTTCATCATTTAATAGAATTAAAAAAACATTTATAAAATGAAAAAAGGAATCGTCTTATTTGTAGTTTTTCTACTTTGTTTGGCTCCAAATCTTTATGCGCAAAAGTTTTTTATTGCAGAAAAGTATGAATTCATGGGTGAACCTGATCAGTATGGCTTTTCTACATTGCTTCGTTTGTATATGGAAAAATATCACTATGTTGCTGAAGTGGTTCCAACGACCGATCAACATACCGTAATGCGTAAATTAACTCCCAATGATTATGCATTACAAGTGCAACGAAAGAGCAATATGTTCATGACACGTATTACAATCGATATTGTCAATTACAATGGTGAAGTCGTGTTGTCCTCTCCTGAGGGAAATAGTCGTGAAAAAGAATTTCGTTATGCAAATATTGAATCCTTGCGAATGGCTATGGATAATTTTATGGACTTAAAAAATCACACATTTTTGTATAAAGAATTAGAAAAGAGCAATAGTGACAACAAAGTCCAACCTTCAACGACTGCAAAAGAAGTAGAGGATATGCCCGCAGTGATCAATGCAGACGATGTAAGTTTACAAGCACAAACCCTCTCTGAATCTTCGATAGGATTGTTTAAGAAAAAAGCAACTTCACCTGAAATGGTGCTGTATAAAACCAGTTCACGCGACTGTTTTTTGGTAGAAGTAAGCGGAAAAATAACGGGTGTTTTATTGTATCAAAATCAAAAATGGTTTTGGGAATATTATGAAAACAACCGTTTGATTTCAAGAGAACAATTCATCATAGGGCTCTAATCAATACCCGTATTTATCCTTCCAACGGTTTTGTAAAAATTTACGCAGTTCGTTTTCCCGAGCATTATTTCCCGGTTCGTAAAATTTGGTTTCTTGAATCGCTTCCGGAAGGTATTCTTGTGCTACGAAATTATTCGTGTAATTATGAGCGTAGGCATAGTCTTCTCCATAGCCCAATTCTTTCATCAATTTCGTAGGAGCATTCCGCAAATGCAACGGGATGGGTAAGTCGCCCGTTTGTTTAACCAAAGCTTGTGCATCGCCAATGGCCATATAACTCGCATTGCTTTTGGCTGAAGTGGCCAAATAAATTGCACACTGACTCAGGATGATCCGACTTTCAGGATAGCCAATCGCCGTGACAGCTTGAAAGGTATTGTTGGCCATAATTAAAGCTGTTGGGTTGGCATTACCAATGTCTTCACTGGCCAAAATAAGCATCCGACGGGCAATAAATTTCACATCTTCGCCACCTTCTAGCATGCGCGCCAACCAATACACCGCTCCATTGGGATCGCTACCGCGAATGGATTTGATAAAAGCCGAAATGATATCGTAATGCTGTTCTCCTGTTTTGTCGTATAAAACGGTATTTTGTTGGACCAAATCCAAAACTTTGGTATTGGTAATCACCACTTCGTCACCCGCTGTGGCGTTGACCACAAGTTCGAAAATATTCAATAATTTTCGGCCGTCACCACCCGATAATCGCAACAAGGCTTCGTGTTCTTCAATGGTGATTTTTCGTTGGGACAGCTGCGGATCAATTTTCATCGCGCGATCCAGCAGAGCCAATAAATCTTCTTTGGTAAACGGATTGAGCACATAAACCTGACAACGTGACAACAAAGCCGGGATGACTTCAAAACTTGGATTTTCGGTAGTGGCTCCGATTAAAGTTACCCACCCTTTTTCAACCGCACCCAAAAGTGAGTCTTGTTGAGATTTACTAAAACGGTGGATCTCATCAATAAATAGAATAGGATTTTTAGCGGTAAAAATTCCGCCACTCTGTTTGGCTTTGTCAATCACATCCCGAACGTCTTTCACCCCCGAATTGATCGCGCTTAATTCATAGAACGGGCGATCGCTTTGGCGAGCGATGATTTGTGCCAAGGTTGTTTTACCTGTTCCTGGCGAACCCCAGAAAATCATAGAAGGAATCACGCCACGGGCAATTTGCTGGGTTAGCGAACCGTGCGGTCCCACCAAGTGCAACTGACTGATGTAATCTTCTAATTGATGCGGGCGAACGCGTTCGGCTAAGGGTGCTTCCATGAGGATTATTTTGAGGGATAAAGGTAAAAAAAAGGCGGGAAGGAGGAAAGATACAGATTTCAAACTTTTAACAACTACTGCCATTTTAGCAGAAATCCAACTTTGGTTATATATTTGTGTAGCTTGATGTATGAAAGACGCACAAATTTTTAAATATTCTCCTTCGGTATGGTTGGTGCCTACCTTTTTGCTGCTCACCATTTGGAGTGCCTTTTTAATCAATCTTTACGGGCATTTTCATTGGAATGATCATGGAATTGTGCCACGAACGCTTTCGGGTTTGCAGGGCGTTGTGTTCAGTCCGTTTTTGCATGCCGACTGGCAGCATTTAACCAATAACAGTGTGCCTTTGTTTGTCTTGACAATGGCATTGGTTTATTTTTATAGGGAATTGTCGTTAAAAGTTTTGGTGTATGGGGTGTTGCTTTCGGGATTGTTTACGTGGGCTGTGGGTCGGTCCAGTGTGCACATTGGCGCAAGCGGATTGATTTATGTGTTGGTTTCGTTTATTTTCTTCAAAGGATTACGCACGGGGTATTACCGCTTGATGGCGTTATCGTTTGCGGTGGTGATAGTCTATGGCGGCATGGTGTGGTATGTTTTTCCCGAGGTCGATCCAAAGATTTCGTGGGAAGGGCATTTGGGTGGATTTCTAGCGGGAATGCTTTTTGCTTTTGTGTTTAAAACTCCCGATTATGTATCGGAATACCGTTACGACTGGGAGCATCCCGACTTTGATCCTGAGTTGGATCCCTTCATGCGGCGCTTTGACGAAAACGGTCAATTTGTGAATCCGCCGAAACCCGAGGAAATTATGGTGGACTATGAAGAAGAATTGGGTTCCCATTTTGTACCCCTCCAAATCAATTACATATACAAAAATGCCGAAGAATAGTACTTCGGCATTTTAATTATAACTAGCGCCGTTATTGGCGTTGTCGAACCGCTTCATACAAAAAAGCACCACAAGCCACGGATACATTTAACGAGCCGATTGTTCCATACAATGGGAGTTTGGCTTTTTCATCTACAATTTTTAAGACAGACGGATTGATACCGCGGTCTTCGCTCCCCATAATAATGGCCACGGGTTGAGCAAAATCAACGGCGTAAAGCGTATCTTCTGTTTTTTCTGTGGCGGCAACGGTTTTTATCCCGCTACCTTGCAGGTAAAATACTGCATCTTTGATATGGTCAACTTTACAAATAGGAACATTAAAAACGGCGCCTGCAGAGGTTTTTACGGTATCACCATTTACAGGTGCTGCTCCGGTTTTTGAAATAATTATGCCATCGACTCCAGTGCATTCGGCGGTACGGATGATGGCTCCAAAGTTGCGAGCATCACTAAGTTGATCCAGAATGAGGAATAACGGATTTTTACCGCTTTCCAATACGGACTCGACTAACGTTTCAAGTGTTTGGAATTTAATGGGTGCTATTGTAGCTACAACGCCTTGATGATTTAGATGGGTTAGGCGATTCAACTTCTCTACAGGAACGTAAGTAAAAGGAAGGTTGTTCGCCTTTAAGGTTTTCATGAGTTCACGCATCAATTCACCTTGGGCTTCTTTGTGTACAAAGATTTTATCGATTTCTTTTCCGGCGTGAATTGCCTCAATGACGGCACGGATGCCAAAAATTTGGTTTTCTTTTTCCATGGGGCAAAGATAAAAAAAACCGCCACTCATGTGACGGTTTTATAATTTGAAGTTTTAGGTATGATTAGTTCACGTCCCAGAAAACTTTGTTTGCTAATTTGTCTCCACCAATTGCACTAGCTGCTGCAGTATAATTAGCTCCATTAACCGTTTGTTCGTTGATTGGATAGGTCAAACGTTTTGGAACGGTGTTTTCAGCCTCTGGATATGCACTCGCTGGCGCAACTAGAAGCGGTGCGTCTAAACGTCTCCAAGAAGTCCACGATTCAAAACCTCTGTTGAAAAGCGCAATCCAAGCTTGTTTTCCAATTTTTTCTTTCCAAGTTCCAGCAGCTGTAGTATAAGCTACATCGGGATTGGATAAGTAAGTAGCGGCATCAGCTGCAGTTAATCCCCAAAAATTGAAAGAAGATTCAATGGCAGCATTGTAATGAGTTTCAGCTGTACCACCAACATTATAACCGCGTTCAGCAGCTTCAGCAAGTAAGAAATTAACTTCTGTCGCCTCCATTAAAACTCCTGGAGCATCTGCGGCTTTAATTTGATCAGAAACGTGAGAGAAACTACTATACGTATTGGCATAACCATAATCTCCTCCAACATAGTTGCCACCAATCATTGTGAAATAACTGGCTCTTCTTGGATCGTTTACAGTATTCATTGCGTCTACGATTGTGCTTGCAGGAACAAAGTCATTACGTCCACTTGCTACTAAATTTGCAAATACGGGATTGTAATTAGGAGCAGCTACAGAATAGTGAAATAAAGCGTTTTCGCTATTCGAAGTGATAACTCCACTCGTTACAGCGCTTTCTACAGTTGTTTTTGCTAAAGTGCTATTTACATCTGCCAAGTTGATACCTATTTTTAATTTTAAGGAATTGGCAAATAATTTCCAGCTAGTCACATCACCACCGTAAATGTAATCACCTGAATCAAAAGAAGATCCAGCGGTGTCTAAATCGCTAATCGCTTGATTAAGACGTAGGATTAATTGAGGGTAGATAGTTTCATCATTGTCATAAATTGGTAATACAATATTTGGGTTTAAAGCCTCAGAGTAAGGAATATCTCCAAAAGTATCCACTAAAATCTGTAAGGTATAGATTTCTTGAATTTCAATGATTGCTAATTTATTTTTTTGTTTAGCTGTCCAGTCTGCAGCATCATAGGTGCCGGGATTGGATTCTTTTGCAATAGCTGCTTTTGCCGATTCAAGATTTCCAAGAACATCTCGATAAAGATTGCTCCAATGGTTATCAGGAATACTTCTTGTTTTTACACGATAACGCGATTCTGTGGTATATTGAGTAGCAGCCCAATATTGACTGAAATAGCGAAATACATTTAAGTTTACGCTAGGAGTTGTCATTTGGTCGGCTAGTTCTTTTTGCGCATTGGTTAATAATACGCCAGCTCCTACATCATATGAGCGGTCATGATCTTCGTTGTAAGCATCATTTTCGTCAACACAACTAGTAGCAACAAGACCGAGTAGGGATAGTGATATAATTATTTTTTTCATAGCCTTAGAAATTAACTTTTAAATTAAAAGAATAGGTTTTTACAGTTGGCATAACACCGGATTGATACCCTTGGATATTCCCTGCTGAAGTTCCCGCTTCTGGGTCTGCATAAGGTAAATTTTTGTGAATGATCCAAACATTATTTCCTGTAACACTAAATGAGGCTCCTTTGATAAATGTTTTTTCTAAGTATTTATTAGGTAAAGTATAGGTAACACCTACTTCACGTAATTTTACATAGGAAGCGTCATAAACATAGGCTCTGTCTGGGTTGGCTGTGATACCAAATCCAAGACCACTGTATTCACTTGAATCAGAAGCATCCACTCGAATTGTATTTGGGATGTATTGCGGTTGTCCATTTCCAGGCGTATAAGCTGGATTTTCCATTACTCCTGGATTGATGTATCCACCACCATCTGCAAGTGTATTACGTACTGGATTTCCTAAATCGTTAATTCCAGCCGTTTCAGGATACAAACCAGTATCTTGACCATAAGCTTGGTCTAAAGAGAAAACACTTCCTCCTTTTTTGATGTCAATTAAAAAGTTAAGACTGAAGTTTTTGTAGGTAAAACGGTTTGAAATACCACCAATCCAATCTGCTTGAATATTTCCAATAACATGATCGTTAGTTGCACTCATTAGGTAGTTACCGTCACTTCCAACAATTTTATTTCCATTGTCATCATATTCATAATCAGTTCCTTTAATTGTACCGTACGGTTCGCCAACTGTCGCATTTAGCGTAATACCCGATTGGAAACGAGCTAATTGCAAATTGGTTCTACCAGCATCTAGCGCGATAACTTTATTGCGGTTTCTAGACCAGTTTACAGAAACTTGCCATTGGAAATCATCTGTTTTGATCGGTGTTCCACTAATGAAAACTTCTAAACCTTTGTTTTGTAATTCTCCAGCATTGATAAGTGAAGTGCTGTAACCAGTAGAAGTAGATTGTGGTACACGGAAGATTTGATTTTCAGTATTGTTCACATACCAAGATACTTCCATGTTTAATCTGTTTTTCAAGAATGAACCTTCTAAACCGAATTCCCAACTTTTTTGAATTTCTGGTTTTAATTTGTCGAAGTTAACATAGCTTGTGCTGTTGGAGTACATTGGACTTCCTTCGATGATTCCGTTAAATGTTTTTGCACCTGCTAAACCTGCAGCAGGGTCATTTCCAACTTCAGCATAACTGGCTCTTAATTTTAATAAGTTTAACCACGTTTTTTTAATGAATTCAGACGCGATAAAACTTGTTCCAACAGAAGAATAGTTGTATTTGTTGTTTACGGTTGGTAAAGCAGTAGATTGATCTTGACGTAATGTTCCTTCTAAGAATAAGTACTTATCATAATCAAAACTCGCTTGTCCATAAACCCCTGATTTTTTATAAGTAATTTCAGATTCAACTGGAGCAACAAATACATTTGAGTTTGATAAATTATATAATCCTGGTGTCACCAAACCACCTGTAGTTGATCCATTAAAGGAATCAATTGTAAAATGCTTTAATGTCCAACCTGATAATAAACGTAAACCTAATTTAGGCGCAATTGTTTTCTCGTAAGTTCCAATAAGGTCATAAGTTTGTTGAGAGAAAGCACGAGTGTATAATTCATATCCTGATCCTTCATCAATTTGTGAAACTCCAAATTCTTCAGGGTGACTTCCTAGCGCTTTGCGAAGTTCTTGACGGTCATTTGTGCGTTCAATTGTAGCGCGACCCAAAACGTTTAATCCTTTGTAAAGATCTGCAGAAACATTAGCACCTAAAATTAAACGATTGTGTTTATCTGTTTCATAGTTTTCATAACGATCCCAATATGGGTTGTTCCAGTAAGCTGGTGAAAAATCGCCTGAAAGCGGATCGTTCATATTCCAAGTAACATTTTGACGGTTTCTGAAATATTCTGCTTCCAATTCTTTTACGTCAACATTGGTTTGCCACCATTGTCTAAAACCACCAATAAAATTGTCGCCATAACCAACACTGTTACGTCCGCGAGTACTTTGGTCAGAATAGTTGAAATTAACACCTACACGAATTTTTGAATTTAAATCACGAGTAAAATTTCCCGTTAACGTATTTTTTAATAATAGAGAGTTGGGTAATACTCCTGTATCTTTATTATTAGTGAATCCAAAATTGTAAGTGCTTTTTTCGTCTCCACCTGAAATATTGATGTTGTTTACATAGCTTGTCGCTCTTTCAAAGAACTTAGCGGGATCGTTGTCAGCCCCTCTCCAAGCAGTTGGTTTGCCAAAATTTGGGTTGCCAGGAGCAAATGCATTCCATTGGTATACCATCAAACTAGGGTCGAATGCCGTACCGTACGAAATGTCGTAACCTGTTGGAACTAATAAATCATCAATACCATCACCATTAACATCGGTCACTAGTAAGCTGTCATGGCCATCATAACCCCCGCCACCATATTGTTTTTGGTATTTGGCAAAAGTTGTTTTGTCTATAACTCCTGTTGAAACAGAAGAATTAAAGCTTACACCTAATGCCGTGTTTTTCTTTCCTTTTTTGGTTGTAATGATAATTGCACCATTCGTAGCTTCACTTCCATATAATGCGGTCGCTGCAGCACCTTTTAATACGTTAATCGATTCGATGTTGTTTGGGTCAATGTCGGCTGCAGAATTTCCAAAGTCGAAACCATCTCTAGCGTTTTGTGCATCCGCAGAGTTTAAGTTGGTGTTTGTCACAGGTACCCCATCAATAACAATCAAAGCTTGGTTGTTACCTGTAATACTTTTTGCTCCTCGTAAAACAATATTGGTTGAACCACCAAAATTGGAATTGTTCCGAATTTCTAGTCCGGCAACTTTTCCGGATAAGTTGTTTAAGAAGTTTGCTGTTGGAGTAGCATTAACAACCGATCCATCGATTTTTTGTGATGAATACCCCAAGGATTTTTTGTCTTTTTTAATCCCTTGTGCGGTTACAACTACTTCAGAGAGTCCAACCGCCTCCGATTTTAAACGGATTTTTAAGTTGGCATCACCGGCTGAAACCTCTTTGGTCACGTAGCCAATAAAACTGACTACGAGTGTTTGGTTCGCTTCCGCCTTTATGGAAAATTTTCCATCTAAGTCGGTTTGAACACCTGCTTTGGTTTCTTTAATCAAAACGTTGGCTCCTGGTATGGGTAGCCCGCTGTCATCGGAAACGGTTCCGCTGACGGTCCTTTGTGCCATAGCACCTTGTGCCATAAATAGCACAAATAGGACCCAGATGAGTTCTAGTCTTTTTTTCATTATTTTGTTTGGTATAGTTAATAAGAAGTTAAAATTCTTAATATTTTCTTAACAAAACAACTTTTTTGACAACTTTTAGATGAAATGCATGAAAATTTATGATTTTAATGTTTGGGAAAATTTTTCTCCAAGTTGAATTTGTTGAAGCAAAAATCAAAAGGATGTAGTAAACTTGTTTAGAATGAGGTTTTTAAGCTTAATTGGATGATTGAGTTGGATAATTGGATGGTTTGTTGGTCTGAACTTCCATTAGCATAAATAAAATTCAAAAGGCCATTTTTGGTAAGTAAACCAAAGCCAAGTCCTAATCCAATCAATTTACCCTTATTGTTTGTGGTAAGGTCTTGAAAATACCCATAATCCAAAACACTGTGCAGGTATAAGTTGGTATTTGCGATATACCGATATTCTGAAAGAAGTGTTGTATAAAAGGAAGCTTGCAAGGTGTTTTCGTTAAAACCACGTATAGAATTTATACCTCCGAATCGAAGTAATTCATTGACAAGATACCGGTCGCTTTGTAGGTAATGTGTTTGTGTTTTGAGTGCAATTTGATTTTTTTTGTTTAAAATAAAAATGTGTTTCAAGTTGAATTGACCTATAAATTGAGTATTTGAAAATTGAGAAGTGTTTCTTTTTCCGTAACCCAGTTTTAATTGGAGGTTGGTTTTCTCTTGAAAGAAAGGAGTTTCATAATCGTCGTTGGTGACAAACCAATCGAGATTCGTTGTTAGAAATGCATTATTGAAATCACTGATTGTTGCACTGTTGCTGTTTTTGATATCGCTGGATTCAGTGGATTGGTAACCGAGATAAGTTCGTAGATTGTATTTTATGCAATAGCCTAGGTCAAAATTGGTTTGGGTATTTTGGAAAGTGCTGTCTTGTTTGAAAATGTTGAGCTGTGCTTTTACTATTAGAGGAGTTTTGAAAATATAAGGCTGTTCCCATGCCAAATTAAAGGTGCGTTGCGCTTGGCCATTGCTTTTCCAATACAAATTGATTTTTTCACCTTTGTTCATGACATTTTGTAAACTGCCATCAATGTAACCTGTGAAAATTAATTTGCCGGTTTCATTGTTGGTAAAACCAATATAGCCATCAAATGAATTGGCCTTAGTTTTTTCTATGTAGGTGAAAATTTTGGTAGAATCTTTAGTAAATAATATCTCGGGATATTTTGTCGAACGGATGAATCGAAATTGATTGAGTGTTTTGTGTAGTTTTTCTATTTGCTCTTGATTAAATGGCGTGTTTTTAAATAACCGGTTGATTTCTTTTTGGTGACTTTTTGGAAATTTCTCATAACCATTATAGACGATGGTGTTTACTTGTCTAGGTGTGCCTGGGTTAATGGTGAGTGATGCAAAAAGTGTGTCGTTTTTGCGTTCGAGGTTGCCCAGTTGCAGTTGTGCGAAAGCATAGCCTTTTTGTTCAAATTTTTGGACTAAATCATTTAAAAAACGTTCGGTCTGGGTAAAAGGGAGTTGGATGGGGGTACTAGGGATGTTGATAATGTTTTTTTTATCTTCATTTTTTACTGCATAGATGTAAAGGTCTTTTATAGGAGTTCCGAGTGAAACGGTGGCAACGATAGTGCTGTCGTTGGCTTGTGTCTTTATTGTGTAATGCGCTTCAGTAAATCCCAAACGGTGCAGGGTGGCAAGAAAGGTTTGACTTCCGGATTCTAAAGCTTCTGGAGTAGGGTAGCTTAGGGTTGGTGTGAGCGAAGTGATGATTTTTTCTTCAGCTGCGGTAG